>NZ_CP121471.1:367500-735000 GCF_033954835.1 Thiorhodovibrio frisius | reverse complement strand
AGGGGCCGGATCACCCCATTCATCCAGCGATTCCCGAGACGGCTTACCTCAAAACGGCTTTTCTGCGCGTGCTTTAGCGCCGAGGTCGCGGCGAATCACTTCGCCACGACACCGACACCTTGATGGCGAAGTCGTGGCGCCCAGCTTGCTCCCGAAAACAACCTTAGCTGCTTGCCCTGCTAGCGCGCTTGCGCTCGTGTTCCTTCAGGAAGCGCTTGCGGATGCGGATGGCGGCCGGCGTAATCTCGACCAGTTCATCATCCTCAATGAACTCCAGCGCCTGTTCGAGTGAGAAGCGGATCGGCGGTGTCAGCAGGATGTTCTCGTCCGAGCCAGCCGCACGGATGTTGGTGAGCTGCTTGGCTTTGAGCGGATTGACGACCAGATCGTTGTCGCGCGAGTGGATGCCGACCACTTGCCCCTCGTAGACTTCCTCGCCGGGCGCGACCAGCAGCCGGCCGCGATCTTGTAGGTTAAAGAGCGCGTAGCCAAGCACCTTGCCCTGGCTGTTGGCGATCATGGCGCCATTGCGGCGCGGCGCGATGCCACCCTGATTGGCCGCGCCATAGTGGTCAAACACATGGTGCTTTAAGCCGGTGCCCGACGTCAGCGACATGAACTCAGTCTGGAAGCCGATTAGCCCGCGCGACGGGATTTCGTAGTCCAGGCGCACCCGGCCCTTGCCATCCGGCACCATGTTCTTTAGCTCCCCCTTGCGCTCGCCAAGCGCCTGCATGATCGCGCCCTGATTGGCTTCCTCAAGGTCGACTGTGAGCTGCTCATAAGGCTCGCAGATGACTCCATCGACCTCGCGGAAAATGACCTCGGGACGCGAGACGGCCATTTCATAGCCCTCGCGGCGCATGTTCTCGAGCAGAATGGACAAATGCAGTTCGCCGCGGCCGGAGACGCGGAATTTTTCCGGATCCGTGCCCTCCTCCACCCGCAACGCAACATTGTGAATCAACTCACGCTCTAGGCGATCCTTGAGCTGGCGACTGGTCAGGTATTTGCCATCCTTGCCGGCAAAAGGTGAGGTGTTGACCTGAAAGGTCATGGTCACCGTCGGTTCATCCACGGTCAGCGGGGGCAGTGCCTCAACCGCATCGGGATGACACAGGGTGTCGGACACGTTGGGCGCATCCATTCCAGTGACGGCCACAATGTCGCCCGCGCGCGCTTCCTTCACCTCGCTGCGCTCCAGCCCCATGTAGCCATAGACCAGCCCGACTTTGGCGCGCTGGCGGTCACCATCGCGCTTGACCACAACCACCTGCTGATTGGGCTTGAGGACACCACGCTGAATCCGTCCGACGCCGATAGCACCAACAAAGGAGCTGTAGTCCAGGGTCGATATCTGCATCTGGAAGGGACCGTCCGGATCCACCGCCGGGGCCGGGCAGTGCTCGACAATGGCCTCAAACAGCGGCGTCATGTCGCCCTCGCGCACCTCTTCGCTCAGGCCGGCGTAGCCGTTGATGGCTGAGGCGTAAACAATCGGAAAATCCAGCTGTTCGTCACTCGCGCCAAGGCGATCAAAGAGATCGAAAACCTGATCGACCACCCAGCTCGGGCGCGCGCCCGGCTTATCGATCTTGTTCACCACCACAATGGGCCGCAGCCCATGCTGAAACGCCTTGGTGGTGACGAAGCGCGTCTGCGGCATGGGGCCTTCCTGCGCATCGACCAGCAGCAGCACCGAGTCCACCATGGACAGCACCCGCTCTACCTCACCGCCAAAGTCGGCGTGGCCCGGGGTATCGACAATATTGATGCGGTAGTCTTGGTCCTTCAGCGTCAGGCGCAGCGCGGTGTTCTTGGACAGGATGGTGATGCCACGCTCTTTTTCCAGGTCGTTGGAATCCATCACCCGTTCGACCGGGCCAAACCGGTCGCCGAGGGTTCCCGATTGTTGCAGAAGCTTATCAACCAAGGTCGTTTTGCCATGGTCGACATGGGCGATAATCGCAATGTTGCGCAGACGTTCGATCACTGAACCGTTACTCCGGAGGGGTCAAAAAAAGCGCGGCCAAGAAGCTGGCCGCGCCGGCGCGAGTATAGCTGGTTCCCTCGGCGGCCGCGCGACTAGCTGACCGCGGCCACAGCGGATCGCGCGTCGCGCGTCGCGCATGGCGAAGATCTCTCGAACACCTGATTGAAAGATTTTCGTAACCTCATCCTAGCTGTTGGTGAAATCCCAGACATCCACAAAGGCTGGCGCTGATGCGGCCTATACGCCATCACCACCGCTCCCAGCGCGTGAAGTCGGGGCCGTCACTCATGGCCACGCCGATCTGATGCACCATGGCTAGTTCGTCGGCAAAGCCCGCCGGGGTCTCATTGGCGCCGACATAATAGAGACGGAAGGTCCCATCTGGCAGCGCTACGACGCGCGGGGTGCCAACCGCAAAGGCATCCCAGCGGCCCGAGCCCTTGGGGGCGTGGGTAAAAATCGACCCATTGCTTTCTGGTCCCGGCTGGCGCTGCCAGTCAAGGCCGTTGTCGGAGATGGCGAGCCCGATCGACCGATAGCCGCCCTCGCCAACGCCCTCGTAGAACATCAGCCAGCGACCCTGATGCGCAAAGATGTGTCGCGTACCGATGCCGAGCGCATCGAAGCCGCCCGCTTCCCCCGGCCCTAGAATCTCGCCGCGCTTAGTCCAGGTTAGCCCGTCGTTGGATTCCGCCAGGCAGACAACAAACACCATGCGCGCAGGGTCCAGGCTGTGGTAGTACATGCGCCAGATTCCGTCAGGAAAGCGCCGCACCTGCGGCCAGCCGCACACCGCCATGTCCGGCTCACCGGGCGCACCCAAATCGAGCAAGGCCCCGCAGTAAGGCCCTTCCAACCGCAACCAGTGCAGCCCGTCACGTGAGACTGCGCAGCCAGGGCGCAGCTGTAGCCCCTTGACCTCGAACTGCCCGATGCGCGTGCGCTGCTGGTCGCCGCCGAGATACCACATCCAATAGAGCCCATTCTCGTAGGTCAGATCGCTGACCCCGACATGGGAGGAATCGAAGCGCTTGGGGTCCGGATGCGGCTCGAACACAGCACCATTGGTCAAAGGCCCCAGAACGCGCGCCCAGTGCAGTCCGTCGTCAGAAACCGCCAAACCGCAGCGCCCGGTCGGCAAATTGATCTCAGGATCGAACCCGGTGTCGCGGCCGTAATACCACATGCGCCAACGACCATCGGCCTCCCGCAGCACCACCGGCCCGGACACCCGGGCATCGTCCCAGGCACCAGCGGGGCCAGGGAGCAAGGTCAGACCGGGTGGTCGCGCGTCTTTAGTGGCCATAGGCTCATCATTCTCAAGTGTTGGTCGCACAAAACAAGCCAGGACCAGAAAACCGCCCATCAGTCACCAAGGCCAGCTCCGGGCGATTCCGATGCCTTGTCGTCATTGCGATTCGTCATCACAATCAGGCGGCCCAAAAGAAACCGCCAAACTACCGGTTGCAATTTCGTGACGAACGCATTATGATGGTTGGCTCAGTTGCGGGGTGGAGCAGTCAGGCAGCTCGTCGGGCTCATAACCCGAAGGTCGTAGGTTCAAATCCTGCCCCCGCTACCAATTCAGTCGTGCAAACAAAGGCTTAGAGGGCTATTCTCTAAGCCTTTTTTGTGCGCACATGATCAACAATCAGCGCGCAAGCATCAATAAAGTGGTGCCCGGGGCGGGACTCGAACCCGCACAGCAAAAGCCGAGGGATTTTAAGTCCCTTGCGTCTACCAATTCCGCCACCCGGGCAGGATCGGACAGGGTGGATTTTTGGAGGGAGGGGCCGCAAGAAGTGCGGCTACGACATCTGGATAGGGCACACCTGGACAGGCTAAATAACCCCGCAGATGGCGAATGATGGAGGCTGAGCCCGGAATCGAACCGAGGTACACGGCTTTGCAGGCCGCTGCATAACCACTCTGCCACTCAGCCGTAATCGGCTATTTTAACCTGACGCAGTCGGGTTGTCATCGTCAAATTGCGCCGCGCGGTGGTTCTTAGGGGATTCCAGAGCAACACTCAACCTTACCATGAAACAACAGGCTTCATCCTCCGGGGTGGCCGTGACCATGAGCGTTAGCGTCTGCCTGCATCGGGCTGCATGCTGTTGTCAATCTCGGCGAGTCGCTTGGCGGCAAGGCGGCCTTCGGCACTGTCGGGAAAGCTTCGCACCACAGCCTGAAGCATCGCGCGGGCCTGGTCGATCTCGCCTAGGTCGGCATCGAGATAACCGAGTTTGAGCATGGCGCCCGGGACCTTGGGGCTGGACGGATAGTCCTGGATCAGTTGCTCAAAGGCGGCGCGCGCCTCAGGGTAATCCTTGGCCTGATAGCTAATCTCGCCAAGCCAGTAGCGACTGTCGTCGGCGAAATCCCCGCGCGGATATTGTTCCAACAGGGTCTCGAATGCCACCCGCGCCCCCTCGTCATTGCGCGCCTTGAGATATTCGAAAGCCTGGCGATAAGCTTCGCGCTCGCCGCCATTCTGGGTTTCTGCTGCGGGCAGTGGTGGCAGCAAGGTATCCTCGGGGCTGAGTTCAAGCTGCGTGCCCGCGCCCGGACTAGCGCCCAGGCGCGAGAATTGATCTCGATCTGACGCGGTTGCAGGCAACAACCCCGCAGCACCTGGCGACATGCGCTGCACCGGTATCTCGGTGCTCTGACGGCCGGGTTCTATGCTCGGAACATCGCCGGCGCCGAGCCCTGGCGCACGCTCTTGGTGCTGAAGCAAAAATCGCTGCTTTTCGACGATTCCACGTAGATCCTGAACCTCCTGTTGAAGTTGCTGGATCTGGAGCAGCACGTCGGACAGACGCTGCTCGTTCAGCATGCGCTCCAGCTTGGCGACGCGCGCCTCAAGCATGGGGTCGGCGCTCGCTGGCACGGGAACCAGCAGCGCTGCGACCAGAAGACCGATAGCGATCAGGCCGGCAGCCATGGGGCTAAAACGCGCGCCGGTTAAGGTGCCCATCTTAGTAGACTAGCTCGACACGGCGCGACAGCGAGTAGGCGCGCTCGCTGCTGCCGATCTCGGCCGGGCGCTCCTCACCGTAGCTCAGGGTGCGAATTTTTTGCGCCGGCACGCCCTCGGCCACAAGGAAGCTGCGCACGGCTTCGGCGCGACTTTCGCCTAGTGCGAGGTTGTATTCGCGGGTGCCACGTTCATCGGTGTGTCCTTCGAGCACCACGGTTGCATTGCTGGTGCGGGCCAAATAGTCCGCATGCGCGCGCAGCAGGTTGGCATATTTCGGATCGATGGCCGTGGCATCGTATCCGAAGTAGATCACCCGCTGATACAAGGGGCTGGACGGATCATCCAGCGGCGAACCGCGGCGGTCATCGATCCCTGCGGTCCGAGCGCCGCTCATCGCATCAAGCTCAGCCCCGGTCAGACCAGCATCTGTTTGTGTCGGCGTTGACGGGCAGCCGCTTAGCAGAGGGATCAGGATCAAGCTGGCCAGCAGACCGATCAGCGGATTTTTCACGCGTTTCTCCGGATAAAGATGTTGATTGCGCATTGGCGTTTTCCCCGGTCGGTGCATTAAACAAGAACCATCAGCGCAGGAAAGGCGACCAGGCGGGCTCGCGCACCTCGCCTGCGTCCTGAGTCAGACGCTGCCCCGAACCGCCAGCGATGGGCGTCACGGCTAGGACCCCACGGCCATTGTTTTGTGAGGCGTAAATTACCATGCTCCCATTGGGCGCGAAACTGGGGGACTCGTCCAGGGGTCCGCTGCTCAGCAGGCGACGTGCACCGCCGCCGATTTGGTCGAAGGCGATGCGGAAGCGCCCGGCGGTGCGGGTGACCAGGGCCAACGCGCGACCATTGGGGGCGACCTCGGCGGCGGCATTGTAGTCGCCCTCGAAGCTGATCCGCTCAGCCGCGCCGCCGCTGGCGGAGACCCGATAGACCTGCGGTTGGCCACCACGGTCACTGGTGAAGTAGATGGTGCCACCGTCGGGCGACCAGGCCGGTTCAGTGTCGATCGCGTAGTGGTCGGTCAGGCGCGAGAGCTGGCGACTGCCAAGGTTCATCACATAGACATCCGGGTTGCCGTCTTTCGACAACGTCATGGCCATGCGGCTGCCATCAGGCGAGAAAGCAGGCGAGCCGTTGATGCCCGGGTAACTGGCGATTTTATCCCGTCGACCGGTGGCTAACTCCTGTACATAAATCGAAGACTGGCGATTCTCGAACGACACATAGGCGAGCTTGCGCCCATCTGGCGACCAAGCGGGGGACATGATGGGATCGGGCGAGTCGACGATGGTCTGAGGATTGAAACCATCAGCATCGGCAACGCGCAGGCTGACGCGTTCATCTGAGGTGCCGCGCCCGGTGGAGGTAACATAGGCGATGCGGGTGGAGAAGACACCGGGGTCGCCAGTGAGTTTCTCGTAGATGGCGTCGGCGATGCGGTGGGCACTCAGGCGCAAGCTCTTCTCGCTGCTGCGCAGGCTGCTGCCGAGCAGCTTTTTGCCGCCGTAGACATCCAACAGGCTGTAGTCGATACGATAACCACCGCCCTCGGCCGGGCTGATTTCGCCAATAACCAGGTTATTGGTGGCGAGCAGTTCCCATTCGCGAAAATCGACTTCCTCGGCGCGATGGGGCGTTACCAGCATCTCCCGCGTCGGCATGGGCTTGAAGCGGCCGGTGCGGGCAAGATCAGCGGCGATGACGCTGGCGACATCGACACCGGGCTGGGCACCCTCGACCTGGCCGAAGGGCACCACGGCGATGGGTTGGGCGCCCTCTACGCCGCCGGTGATCTCGATGGTCAGGCGCGCCTGGGCCGGAAGGCTTAGGAGGCAGAGCAGCAGAATTGAGACGATGCGCGGCATAATCGCGGATTCCTAAGGTTTGAAGCGAAAATCGAAGTCTTTAAACACCTTGAAGTCAGCACCATCGGGCACTGGCAACGGTGAGGCGTCCATGATGGCGCGAACCACTGAAGTATCAAAGGCCGGATAGCCGCTGCTTTCGATGACTTTGACGCTGCCGGGCACCACCTCACCGCCCGGATTGAGTTGCAGCCGGACCAGGGTGGAGACTTGGACCTGGAGGCTTTGCGGCCGAATCCAGAATTGTGCCACCCGGGCGCTGATTCTGGGTACCCATTCGTTTGCGAGTTGCTGGGAGTGCGCGGCTGCGGCTGCGGCAGCCTCGCGCCGGGCTTGTTCCTCCGCCTCGCGTAGAGCCTGTTCTTCAGCTTCGCGTCGGGCTTGTTCCTCGGCCTCACGCTGGGCTTGTTCTTCAGCTTCGCGCCGAGCCTGCTCTACGGCTTCGCGCTGGGCTTGTTCTTCGGCCTCGCGTTGAGCTTGTTCTTCGGCTTGGCGTTGCGCAGTTTCTTCTGCCCTGCGCTGCGCTTCAAGCTCGGCTTGGCGCTGGGCTTCCCGCTCTGCTTGCACACGCGCCTCGCGTTCGGCTTCGCGCCGGACCTGTAGCTCGGCTTGGCGCTGGGCTTCGCGTGCCGCCTCTTGCTCTGCCTGGCGTTCGGCCTCAATCGCAGCCCGACGTCGCGCTTCCTGTTCAACCTGGCGCTGGCGTTCGGCCTCAGCCGCCGCCGCAGCCTGACGAGCTTCCTCTACGGCTTGGAGGCGTTCAGCCTCCTGCGCGGCCTGGAAAGCCTGGGGGTCACGCAACTGGGCGACCCGATCCTGCAACTCAGGCGACATACTCAGGCTGGATTCCATCAGGGTTTCCTGTGCGCCTAATTGCTGATCGCCACGCGTCCAGTCGATGTTGCTAAAGATCAGGATCGCCAGCGTCAGATGCAGCAGCAGCGCCCACAAAAAGGCGCGCGGATTGCGTTCCAAAATTTGCCACATGACGGCCCGTCTACCCTATCACAGCCGCTGCATTGTCCGGGATTGCCAGGACCATGAGCCTTAGGGTGTCTCCTCGAGCGGCGGCTGGGTCACCAGTCCCACACTAGGGGCACCGGCGGCCTGAGCGGCGACCATGGCGTCGATAATGCGCCCATAGGACACTGACTCATCCGCACGCAGCATGACTTTCAGCTCCGCGTCGGCACGCAGCGCAGCTTGCAGCCGCTCGAAAAGCTGTTGCTGATCCACCGGTTCCGGGCTGGCGTCGCCAAGATCGAGATAAATATCGCCGACTTGATCGATATGGATGACGACGGGCGGGCGATCCTCAGACGGCTGCGGTTTGGCCTGGGCCTGGGGCAAGTCGAGTTTGACACCCTGGCTGATCAGGGGTGCCGTGACCATGAAGATCACTAGCAGCACCAGCATCACGTCGATGTAAGGCACCACATTGATCTCGGCCATGGGCCGGCGGCGGTTGCGGCGGTCTTTGCGCTTCATCTTGGCCTCGGTGTGGAGTCAGCCAGCCTGGCAGCTATTGCCGGAAATCATTGGTGACCTTGGCGCTGCAGCAGGGTGGAGAATTCCTCCATGAACTCCTCGTAACGATTGTGCAGGCGCTCGACCTGATCGACATAGCGGTTGAAGCCAACCACCGCCGGAATGGCAGCAAAAAGCCCAACGGCGGTGGAGATGAGTGCCTCGGAGATGCCAGGAGCGACCACGGCCAGGGTGGCCTGTTGCAGATTGCCAAGGGCATAGAAGGCATTCATGGTGCCCCAGACAGTGCCAAACAGGCCGATGTAGGGGCCGATGGAACCGATGGTGGCAAGAACAGACAGGTTGGCGTCGAGCCGGTCCATCTCCCGGCTCAGGGCGACCCGCATGGAACGCTCGGCACCGGCGATGACCGCCATGGTGTCGTCTGGATCGGTCTTGCGCAGCCGCACGTATTCCTTGAAGCCGGCGCGGAAAATGGACGCCAGCCCCGAGCTGCTGACCTCGGTCTGACCAAGGTCGCGGTACAGCGCACTCAGATCGCCACCGGACCAAAACCGATGCTCGAAGATTTCAGCCGATTTACGGGCCTGTTTCAGCACCCGCGAACGATCAAAAATGATCGCCCAGGACAGCACCGAGGCCAGCAACAAGATCAGCAGAATCAGTTTCACCGTCAAACCGGCATTGACGAACAGATTAAACAGCGAAAGCTCAGAGCCCATGGGCGGTCTCTCCGGAATGTTGGCCAGAATGATGGCCAGAATGATGGGCGAAAGGTTGGGCGGAAGGCTGAGAAAAAAGCTGGGCAAGCAACGGCGGCGGGATGCGCTTGGGCCGCTGGCGCGCGGCGCTGATAGCGGCAATATTGAAGGTTGCGCTGCAACACAGCTGACCATCTGCCTGGCGACGGATGTCTTGGGCGAAATTGATGCTGGCGCCACCATGGCTCACAATGGCTGCGCTCACCACGAGGGCGTCGTTAAAACGCGCCGGGTGCTGAAAGCGGATCTCGGCGCGACGCGCAACGAACAGCAGGTCTTCTTCTTCCCGCAGCAGGTCCTGCTCATAGCCAAGGGCGCGCAGCCATTCGGTACGCGCCCGCTCGAAAAAACGCAGGTAGTTGGCATGATAGACCAGACCACCGGCGTCGGTGTCTTCGTAATAGACGCGAACCGGCCAGACAAAAGGGCTTGCCCCACCCACTGGCCGGGCAATGTCTTGGTGCGCGCCTTGATTTAGAGCATCCTGCATGGGAGATTGGACTGAGTGAAACAGGCAATATTCAGGCGCATCATCATAGCGGAAAGCGCCCGTCGGCACAGCATGGCGCGAGTAGCTGATCCGCAATGGGTTTCATGCGGCAAGCACCGCTTGCATGGCGGCACAAAGGCGCTCGAGTTGTTCGTCGGAGATAACAAATGGCGGCATCAAATAGACCAGCCGCCCGAAAGGCCGCACCCACACGCCCTGGTCGACAAAACAGCGCTGGATGCTGCGCATGGCGACAGGTTCACGCATCTCCACCACACCGATAGCGCCGAGCACCCGCACCTCGGCAACGCCTGGCAGGTCGCGACAAGGTGCAAGACCCGCGCGCAGCCGGGATTCGATGCGTTGAATATTGGCCTGCCAGTCGCCCTCAAGCAGCAGATCGATACTAGCATTGGCAATGGCAGAGGCGAGCGGGTTCCCCATAAAGGTCGGGCCGTGCATGAAGACGCCCGGATCGCCAGCGGAAATGGTCTCGGCAAGGCTCGCCGTAGTCAGGGTGGCGGCAGAAGTGAGATAACCGCCAGTCAGCGCCTTGCCCAGCGTCATGATATCCGGACTGATACCGGCATGCTCGCAAGCAAACAGCCGTCCAGTGCGACCGAATCCGGTCGCGATTTCGTCGGCAATTAGCAGGACCTGATGCTGATCGCAAAGCGCGCGCACGCGAGCCAGATACTCAGCCGAGTAGAAGCGCATGCCACCGGCGCCTTGGACGATGGGCTCGAGAATGACTGCCGCCAACTCCTGGCCATGGGTTTTGAACAGTTGAGCAAACTCGGCGATGTCCGCATCCGCACAGGGCGCACCAAAGGCCGGGGCAGGCGCCGGCGCGAACAGCTGTTGTGGTAGCGAACCGCTGAACAAGCGATGCATGCCGGTGACCGGATCGCAAACCGACATGGCATGGTAGGTATCGCCATGATAGCCGCGACGCAGCGCCAAAAAGCGCGTCTTGTCGGGCTCGCCGCGCGCCTGCCAGTATTGCATGGCCATTTTGAGCGCGATCTCGACCGCCACTGAGCCGGAGTCGCACAAAAACACCCGGGTCAGGGGTTCGGGAGTCAGGCGCACCAGCCGCTCGACCAGCCCCATGGCCGGAGCATGGGTCAGGCCGCCGAACATCACATGAGCCATGTCATCAAGTTGCGCCTTGGCTGCCGCGTTCAGGCGCGGATGCTTGTAGCCGTGGATCACGCACCACCAAGAGGCCATACCGTCGATCAGCCGGCGGCCATCGGTCAGTTCAAGCACGCAGCCTTGGGCGCGACGCACCAGATAGACCGGATCGGGGTCGAGGGTGGCGCTGTAGGGATGCCAGGCGTGGCGGGCGTCGAGTTCGAGCAGCTGGTCCTCTTCCATTTTGGTCTGTTCCTGTAGCGCGGTCGTTCTATGACGAGAGGGTCTGGGCCTGGCGGATATGGATAGAGCGCGGTCTGGATCAGGTCGGTCTAGCGCGCATGGCAGATTCGGGCGGCAAGCCAAGCGGCATCCGTACTAAACTATGCGCCCGACGCTGAACCCAGTGTGCGGCTGCCCGCGCGCTGCAACCGCGCATGTCGCTAAATTGATGGCTGGAGAGCAACCCATGAAAACCCTGTCGATCAACCCGGACGCGGGCACAATATTGATCGCGACTTTGTCCCCTCAATCCTTTCGTACACTGGCAATGGCACCGGTAATGGCTGTGGCGCTGCTCGGGTTTGGCTCCAGTGCGTTAGCACAGGCACCGGGGGGTAACCCGATTTATCTGCCCACGCCGAACCTTCCGGCAGCACCCGCGCCCGGCATCTACCCGGGCGATGGCATTGAACCCGAGGTGACCATTACCGAAACCGAATCGGAAGTTATTACCGAGTATCGTATCAAGGGCAAGCTCTACATGGTCAAGATCGACCCCCAGGCCGGCGCGTCCTACTATCTGTTTGACACCGATGGCGATGGCCAGCTTGACAATGAGGACAATCGCAGCGGGACGAATCTGTCCGTCCCGCAGTGGTTGCTCTTTAGCTGGTAGCCCGGCCTACCCTGGCACCTGGCACCTGGCACCTGGCACCTGAAACCTGTTGCCTATCTGGATGATTTCCGAGAAATCATGGACCAATCTGTCAATCCTGACTCGGCGAATCCAGTTGCTTGTGCCAGTGGAGCACAGAACACTTGCTCGCGGAAATCAGCTAACGCCCGACCATGACCGATTCCCCCTCATCCCAGACGCGACATAAGCCCTTGCTGCGGCTCGCCCGCGGACTTGAGGCAATGAACCTCTGGCTTGGCCAAAGCGTCGCCTGGCTGGCACTGGCCATGGTGCTGGTGACCTTTCTGGTGGTGCTGCTGCGCTACGCCTTCGATCTGGGCTGGATCGCAATGCAGGAGTCGGTCACCTACATGCATGCCGCCCTGTTTATGCTGGCCACAGCCTATACCCTGGGGCGCGATGGGCATGTGCGGGTCGATATCTTCTACTCCCAGCGCTTCTCGCCGCGTCAGCGCGCCTGGGTGGATCTGCTCGGTACGCTGTTCTTGCTGGTGCCGGTGTGCCTGTTCATTCTGGTCTCGAGCGTCCATTACGTCGCCGCATCCTGGTCGCTGTACGAGGGCTCGCGCGAAGCCGGCGGTCTGCCCGGCGTCTGGCTGCTGAAAACGCTCATTTTGCTCATGCCCGTGCTGCTGCTGATTCAGGCCGCGGTCTGGCTGCTGCGCAACGGGCTCTTCCTGGCCGGTTGCGAGCAGGCGTTGAGCAACGATGGCGAGTCCGCCGGAGGCCCCCATGGCTGAGTTGATGCCGCTGGTGCTTTTTGTGGCGGTCGGCCTGGTGCTGCTGCTCGGCTATCCGGTGGCCCTGTCGCTCGGCGGCACCGCGCTGCTGATGGCGCTGGTCGGTGAATGGTTCGGCCTGTTCGACCACGCCTTTCTGGAGGCGCTGCCCAATCGCATCTACGGCATCATGATCAACGAGACGCTGATCGCAGTGCCGCTGTTCGTCTTCATGGGCGTGATGCTCGAGCGCTCGCGGGTGGCGGAGAAGTTGCTCGAGACCATGGCCATGCTTTTCGGCCCGCTGCGTGGTGGCCTGGGCATCTCAGTCACAGTAGTCGGCATGCTGCTTGCGGCCAGCACCGGCATTGTCGGCGCCACCGTGGTGACCATGGGGCTCTTGTCACTGCCGACCATGCTGAAGCGAAATTATTCCCCCAGCCTAGCCGCCGGCACCATCTGCGCCTCCGGCACCCTGGGGCAGATCATTCCGCCCTCCATCGTGCTGGTGCTGCTCGGCGATGTGCTCTCAAGCGCCTATCAGCAGGCACAGCTCGACATGGGTATCTGGTCGCCGAAGACGGTCTCAGTCGGCGATCTGTTCGTCGGCGCCCTGATTCCGGGCCTGTTGCTGGTCGCGGCCTACATCGCTTATCTGGTGTTAATCGCCGTCATCCGCCCGCACTGGATGCCGGCCATGCCGGCCGCCGAGCGGCTGCACAGCGGCTCGGGGCTGTGGTTGCAAGTCGTGCAGGTGCTGCTCCCGCCCCTGCTGCTGATTGTTGCCGTGCTGGGGTCGATTCTCTACGGCATCGCCACGCCAACCGAGGCCGCCGGCGTTGGCGCCGTGGGCGCCATGCTGCTGGGCGCCCAGCAACGTCAGCTGAACCTCACCACTCTGCGCGAGGTGGTACGGCAAACGGCCATGGTCACCAGCATGGTGTTTCTGATTTTTATCGGCGCGGCTATTTTCTCGCTGGTATTCCGTGGCTTTCATGGCGACGAGCTGGTGACTGACTTCCTGACCAACCTGCCCGGCGGCACCGTCAGCGCGGTCGCGCTGGTGATGGTGGTGATGTTCCTGCTCGGCTTTATTCTGGACTTCATCGAGATCACCTTCGTGGTGGTGCCCATCGTCGGCCCCGTGCTGCTGATGATGGGCCTCGACCCGGTGTGGCTCGGCGTGATGATCGCGGTCAATCTGCAGACCTCCTTCCTGACCCCGCCCTTTGGTTTCTCGCTCTTCTACCTGCGCGGTGTGGCGCCCCCGGAGCTTCGCACCTCACAGATTTACCGGGGTGTCGTGCCTTTCATCGCCATCCAGCTGCTGATGCTGGCGGCGCTGTCGTTTTTCCCGGAACTGGCCACCTGGCTGCCGCACGCGGTTTATCAGGATTAAGTGTCGGAAACATCGCTGATCGTGACTGGCTGGAAGCAAAATTCACAGCCAAAGGGGTGTAAACTGGGCCAATGGCAAAATCCAGCAAAAAGAAATCATCCGGCAGCAACACCATTGCGCTCAATAAAAAGGCCGGGCATGACTACCACATCGAGCAACGCATCGAGGCAGGGCTGTGCCTGCTTGGCTGGGAAGTCAAAAGTCTGCGTGCCGGGCGCGCACAGCTCAAGGAGAGCTACGTCAAGATCCTGCATGCCGAGGCCTTTTTGATCGGCGCCCATGTCTCGCCCCTAAATTCCGCCTCGACCCATGTCACCACCGACCCAACGCGCACCCGCAAGCTGCTGCTCAAGCGCGGGGAACTCGACCGCCTGATCGGCCAGACAGAGCGCGCCGGTTATACCCTGGTGCCCACCGCCATGTACTGGAAGCGCGGCATGGCCAAGCTCGAGATCGGCCTGGCCAAGGGCAAGAAACTGCACGACAAACGCGCGACCGAGAAAGACCGCGACTGGCAGCGCGAGAAGGCGCGGCTGGTGCGCGCGCATGACTAACGTTCATGACTCACCCGCATGAACCACCCGCATGAACCAGCGGTGCGCTAGCGCAACTGGGCGAGCCTCGCCGCCGGCCGCCGCGACATGATCGACTTTCAGCTCGTCCCCACACGACTTGAGCATTTGCTGTGGCAGACGCCATTGGAGCAGCTGCCAGTCGCGCAGCGCTATGCCGTGCTGATCGGGCGCGTCATGTTCGCCCTCGGCCGGGATTTTCACCAGGGCCTGCTATCTCTGCAGGCCATGAGTCTGGTCTACACCACCCTGCTGTCGCTGGTGCCACTGCTGGCAGTCAGCTTCTCGGTGCTCAAGGGCTTTGGCGTGCACAATCAGATCGAGCCCTGGCTGCTGCATGCGCTGGCGCCCCTGGGCGATCAGAGCGGAGAAATCGCACAAAATCTGATCGCCTTCGTCGACAAGACCAACGTCAAGGTGCTGGGTTCCGTCGGGATTGGGGTGCTGCTCTACTCGGTACTGTCGCTGATTCAAAAGATTGAGCAAATCTTCAATGCCACCTGGCGCATCAAACAACTGCGCCCCTTTGGCGAGCGTCTCAGCCATTACCTGAGCGTGCTGCTGATCGGCCCGGTCCTGTTTTTCTCGGCGGTGGGAGCGACGGCTTCCCTGCGCAGCAATACGCTGGTGCAATGGTTGATGGAGCGCGAGGCCATGGGCTTTCTGCTCGGCTCCGTGTGGCCCTGGCTACTGCCCTTCCTGCTGATCAGCCTGGCTTTCACCTTCATCTACGCCTATGTGCCCAACACCCGGGTGCAACTACGCGCGGCCATCATCGGCGCACTGGTGGCCGGGCTGCTGTGGCAGACGGTGGGCTCAATTTTTGCCACCTTTATTACCGGCTCCACCCGTTACGCGGCGATTTATTCCTCACTGGCGATTTTGATCCTGTTCATGATGTGGATCTATATCGCCTGGCTGATTGTGCTGATCGGCGCCAATATCGCCTTTTATGTGCAAAACCCCGCCTACCTGAACACCAAAAAACGCGAACCGCGCCTGAGCAACCGCCTGCGCGAGCGTTTGGCGCTGTTACTGATCGGTCGCATCGCCAGCGACTACGAGCACGGCCGTCTGCCGCCCGATGCCGACACCCTGGCGAAGGCCTGTGGTGTCCCCGGTACCAATATCGCGACCTTGCTCGACATGCTGAAGACCGCCCAGATCATTCGGCGCACGACGGATAGCACCGCAAGCCATCACCTGGCTCTCCCTGAGGGTTTCATCCCCAGCCGCCCGCCAGAGCGCATCAGCATCCAGGCGGTGCTCGATGCCGTGCGCGAATATGAGGAAGAAGGCGCAATCGCACCTCTGACAGGTCCGGTGGCTAACATCGAGACCCGCATCGCGGCCGCCACAAGCGGGGCAACTGAAGGGCTGACGCTAAAGAATCTCATCGACGGTTCCCAAAGCACTAGCCCGGAACACTCAAGCCGGGCCGGACAGGACGACTTGGGCGAAGGGACTTCCGTCACCTCGACTTAGGGCGCACGAAGACACCTTGTTCCCCCTGGCATGCTCGACGAGGCCAGAGAATTCGCCTCTGCGCAGGTTGCCCGACGGGACAATCTTTGTGGCAAGTCACCTCAAACAGGTTTAATAAGCTTGCGCACTGGCGCAAAGCTCAAACGATGCTCGGGGCATGGCCCCAGGCGTTGCAGGGCTTCCAGATGGGCCTTGGTCGGATAGCCTTTGTGGCGTGCAAAGCCGTAGCCCGGATACTCGGCCTCGAGTTCCAGCATCAAGCGGTCACGCGCCACCTTGGCGAGTATGGACGCGGCGCTGATGGCCGGTTCGCTGGCATCGCCGCGCACAATGGCCTCGGCCCGGCAGCGCAGGTCCCGTGGACAGCGGTTGCCGTCGATCAGGGCGTGCTCTGCCGGTGGTTGCAGGGCGTGCAGGGCCTCGCGCATGGCTCTTAAGCTTGCGTTGAGAATGTTTTCCTGATCAATGTCCGCCGCGCTGACCATAGCGATGGCATAGCCGAGCGCGCTGGCGCGAATATCCCGGTCCAGATGCTCGCGCTGAGTCGCGCTGAGTTTTTTCGAGTCGGCCAGGCCGGTCAGTGGCTGATTTGGGTTCAGAATAACCGCCGCGGCCACCACGGGGCCGGCGAGCGGACCGCGCCCGGCTTCATCAACGCCAGCGATGCGCAAGACAGTCGACACAGCCTACGCTCAGGCCGGCCCGGGCGCTTCGATCAGCGCGAGCAACGCATCTGCCGCGCGCGCCGCCGCGTCCTGTCTTAGCTGCTGATGGACCCGCTGGTAGGCGGCCTGAATCTCTTCGCGCAGCGGCGCATCATTGAGCAGTCTAAGCAGCATGGGCGCCATTTCACCGGCGTTGCACCGCCCTTGCAGAAACTCCGGCGCCAACTCTTGGCCCACCAACAGATTGGCCATGGCGGCATAGGGCACCTTGACCAGACGCAGCCCCTTGACCAGCGCCCAGGTCAGCGGATTGACGCGATAGCCGACCAGCATCGGGCGCTTGAGTAGCAGGGTCTCAAGCGTGGCGGTGCCCGATGCCGTCAGCACGATGTCTGCCGCGGCAATGGCCTCGCGCGAGCGCCCGTCAAGTAGCAGCGGCTGCAAGCGGCCTTGCCCGAGCTGCTCCAGCCGGGCTTCAAAAACCGCACGAATGCGCTTTGACACCAGAGGCACCACAAAACGCAGGGCGGGTCGCTCGCGCTGACATTGCAGAGCGGTTTCAATGAAGGGATCGGCGAGGCGCTCGACCTCGCTCAGGCGGCTGCCTGGCAAGAGCGCGACGACAGATTCCGTCACGGACGACCCAGCTGCGGGAAGGCCAATGGCGGCGCGTGCCTGTGCCTGATCGACCTCGAGCGGAATGTCATCGGCCAGCGGATGGCCGATATAGCGCGCCGGCACCTGATGCTGGCGCAAAAAATCCTCCTCGAAGGGGAAGATACTGAGCATCAAATCCACCGCGCGGCGGATCGCCTTGACCCGGCCGGGGCGCCAGGCCCAGACCGTCGGGCACACCAGATGTGCGGTCGGAATTCCCGCCGCGCGCAGATCGCGCTCCAGCCCCAGATTGAAGTCGGGTGCATCGATACCGAGAAACAGATCCGGCTTAAGCGCCAGCAATTTCGCACGCAGTTCACGGCGCAGGGGAAGCAGCCGTGGAAGCTCTTTCAGCACCTCAACGAAGCCCATCACAGAGAGTCGCTCCATCGGCAGCCAGGTTCCGCACCCTTCGGCCAGCATCTTGGGGCCTGCCACGCCGACAAAGCGGGCGTCGGGACGGCGTTCGCGCAGCGCGCGCGCGATCAAGGCGCCGAGCTGGTCACCCGAGGGCTCGTTCGCGACAATGGCGATGGTTAATGGGGCATGGCGGCTCATGTTGCGCGTCAGGTTTTCAGCCGCCTGCAACCAATTGAGATCCTTTCAGCGCAGCAGACTGCGCGCCCGGGCAGCGACGAAATCCGCCATCAGAGCCAGGTCCGGTGCCTCCGCGCCCATGTCGCGCAGGCGCGCGACAGCGTCATCGATCAATAACCCGGACCGATAGAGCAATCGATACCCTTGGCGAATCAGCGCGATCCGCTCGGCGCTGAAATTCCGACGGCGCAGCCCTTCGACATTCACACCACGCGCTCGTGCCGGATGCCCGCTAACGGTAACAAAAGGCGGAATGTCTTTACTCACCACAGAGCCCATGGAGGTAAAGCAGTGGGTACCCAGGCGGCAAAACTGATGCACGATGGTAAAGCCGCCCAGAATCGCCCAGTCGTCGATCTGGATATGACCACCGAGCGAGGCAGCATTGGCCATGATCGCATTGTTGCCGATTCGGCAGTCGTGAGCGACATGGGTATAGGCCATGAGCAGATTGTCATTGCCAATGCGGGTCACGCCCTGATCCTGAGCAGTACCGCGATGCAGGGTGGCGAACTCCCGAATCACATTGCGATCACCAATGACCAGCTCGGAGCGCTCGCCGGCAAATTTCTTGTCCTGCGGCACCTCTCCGACCACCGCGAACTGATAAATCTGATTGTCTTCTCCGATACGCGTCGGCCCTTTGATGACCGCATGCGAGCCAATACGACAGCCGCGGCCAATGCTGACCTCGGCGCCGATCACCGCAAAGGGGCCGACCTCCACCTCCGGATGCAGATCGGCATCGGGGTCGATAACCGCGCTCGGATGAATCAAGGATTAGAAATCCCGCGCCGTGCACATAATTTCGGCTGTCGCGACCAGGTTATCATCGACCCGCGCCACGCCGTCGAATTTCCAGATACCACGGCGCACCTGCTTCAGGGTGACTTCCAGAAACAACTGATCGCCTGGTTCAACCGGCCGCTTGAAGCGCGCCTTGTCGATTCCGACAAAATAATACAAGGACTTTTCGCTCACTTCGTCCGGTCGCGACGCCATGGCCAAAAGCCCGGTGGCTTGTGCCATGGCCTCCACGATCAGCACCCCGGGCATCACCGGGCGCACCGGGAAATGCCCGGTAAAGAAAGGCTCGTTGAAGGTGACATTCTTGAGCGCGAGCAGCCGTTGGTCCGGCTCAAACTCCACCACCCGGTCCACCAACAGAAAGGGATAGCGGTGCGGCAATAAGCTCATCACCTTGTGAATATCCATAATTACCAAAGTAGCCTCCAAGAACCCACTACCGAGTCGTCACCGATCACAAAAATCATTCGTGAGCACCCTGGGACCCAGCGGCGTCAGAGATCTCACTGCCCTCAGGCATCAGTTCGGCAAGACGCGCCTCAAGCCGCTTCAGACGCCGCGCCATTTCATCGAGCTGCCGAAAGCGCGCCACCTGACGTCGCCAATCTGCGGCCGGCATCGCCGGAATACCACTGCTGTAAACCCCGCTCTGGCGAACGGAACGAGTCACCATCGCCATGCCGGAAAAATGCACATTATCGGCAATGCTCAGATGGCCAGCCATACCGACCGCGCCCGCTAGTGTGCAGTTGCGCCCAATGCGAGTGGACCCTGAGATGCCACTACAGGCCGCCATCGCGGTGTTTTCGCCGACCCGCACATTGTGCCCGATCTGCACCAGGCTATCGATCTTGACGCCATCGCCGATGTAGGTATCTTCGATCGCGCCGCGATCCACGGCGGAATTCACGCCGACCTCGACATCATCCCCTAAGACCGCGCGCCCGATCTGACCCATCCGCACCCAGCGCTCTCCGTCCCGGGCGAAACCAAAGCCCTCACGACCGACCACGGCGCCAGGATGCAAAAGCGCGCGCTCGCCGATTACGGAGTTTTCGCACACCACCACACGGGCGACCAGACGACTATCAGCGCCAATGCGCGCCCCAGCCAGCACAATACAGCCGGGGCCAATCTGGACGCGAGGGCCGATCTCGACATCCTGTTCGATCACACACAGAGGACCCAGGGATGCACTCGGATCAATGCGCGCTCCGGCACTGATCACCGCGCTCGGATGGCAGCCTGGCGCCAACCGTGCTGGCGGGTGCAGAACCTCAATGGCGCGCGCAAAGGTCAGATAGGGATTGTCCGATACCAGCGCCTCTGCCGGACACTCCGGCATATCATCAGACTTCAGGATCACCGCAGCAGCGGAGGTCTGCGACAAGCGATCACGCAGCTTTTGATCGCCGAAAAAGGTTAGACAGTCGCTAGTCGCGCGCTCAAGCGTCGCGACCCGAGACACGCAAATGCTGCCATCACCCATCAACTTGGCGCCAATACGC
Organism: Thiorhodovibrio frisius; assembly: GCF_033954835.1. NCBI lineage: Bacteria > Pseudomonadati > Pseudomonadota > Gammaproteobacteria > Chromatiales > Chromatiaceae > Thiorhodovibrio > Thiorhodovibrio frisius. Next base: position 714,949 of record NZ_CP121471.1, on the reverse strand, counting down.
TCCGCCAACTCCGCTAGTGGTATGGTCACTCTGCTGGGAACTCCTCAACGGCGCCAAACCGCCATTAGCGGTCAGCAAACTCCCGTTTGAGGCGCTCGATGATTTCCGCAGACACATCCATGCGTTCGCTAAAATAGACCACGCCATCGGTTAAAATCAGATCAATGTCCTTCTCTCGCGCAATCTGTGCGACGACTTCCTCTACCTGCTTGACCAAGCGCGTGCGCAATTCGTTTTTGCGCAACGCAAAGTCCTCCTGCATTTCCTCTTTCTCATAGCGCAGGCGCCGCGTGCGCGAGCGAATATCGTTCTGCAATCGCTGCAACTCATCCTCACTCATCAATGCGGCGTCGCGCTCGAGACGTTTTTGCAGCCTGTCGATTCCCTCCTGCTGATCGAGCAAGGCACTTTCACGCTCTTTCAATTCCTCTAGGAGCACCTGCCGGGCTGACTCGTACTGCGGCGATTCTTCGACGATCCGATTCGGGTCGACAACGGCAATACGCAGAGTCGCCCCCAGCTCATCTGACGGCTCCGCCCAGAGAGCACCGCTCACAAAAATCGCCAGAAACCCGATCCGGACCAGGGCTCGCATCGCCAGAGGCTGCATAAAACTGGCACTCCCCGATAAAAAGTTATTAGCAATCAGAATGCTGTTGATCAAAATTCTGCCGATCAGAAATTCTGTCCAAAGGAGAACTGGAACACCTGCGTGTCATCCCCACTCTGCGGGTTAATCGGATAGGCGAAGCTAAGTGACAAAGCGCCCACAGGGGACAGCCAGGCCAACGACAGACCTGCGGAATACCGAAGCTCCCCTAGGTCGAAGCCCGTCGGGGCAACCAGGTCGGAGGGCTCCGTCCACCACACATTGCCAAAATCGAAAAAGGCTCCCAAGCGCAGAGTGTCCGCAAATTTCCCGCCAACCGGAGGCGGTGCGAATAATTCCACGCTGCCGGTCAGCTTCATGTTACCGCCCACTGGATCGTTCTCTTGCGTGGTTTCACGCGGACCCAGTGAGTAAGCCTCCCAACCGCGTACCGAACCCGGCCCGCCAGCATAAAAATTGTTAAAAAACGGCATTGCACTCGTATCGCCATAGCCACCGCCGTAGCCGAACTCTGCGCGCAGCGCGAAGGTGAAACGCTGGGTCAGGGGTATGTACTGCCGCCCACGATAGGTGATGCGGTAGAACTCCAGATCGCTGCCCGGGACTGCGACCTCACCATAAAGGGACTGCAACGTGCCCTTGGTTGGGAAGACCGCCGAGTCGCGAGAGTCTTTCGTGTAACTTGCGCTCAAGAAAAAATCATTGTATTCCGTTCCGTTTTGAGCAACAAAGTCCTTAGCCAACGCGGAGTAATCGCCAGCAAAAAAGTTCGTATATTGGTAACGGGCGCCAAAACCGGCCCGGCTGGTATCGGAAATCGGCAAGCCAAAATTCACTCCCGCTAAGCCAACATCGGTCGAATAGTCGGCGCCGATGGTATCGTCGTAATTTGTCGTCTGATACATCAGATTAAATCCGCGACTGATCCCATCGACCGTGTAATAAGGGTTAGTGTAGGCCAGCTGATAAAGTTGATTACCGCTGCTGGCATTGAAGGCAAAGGACACCTGTTTGCCGGTCCCAAGAAAATTATTCTGGGAGATGCTGGTATTGAACAGAATCCCGTCCGATTGCGAATAACCGACACCGGCAAGCAGGTTACCGGAGGGTTTTTCCTTGACGGTCACATCCACATCGACCAGATCGGGCGAGCCGGGCACTGCCGGCGTTTCGACCGTCACATCATCGAAAAAGCCCAGCCGCTTCAGTCGCTCGCGCGACTGTTCCACCCGGTCAGCAGAGAACCAGGCGGTCTCGAGCTGACGCATCTCACGGCGCAGCACTTCATCACGAGTGCGGGTGTTGCCCCGCATATTGACACGGCGAACATAAACCCGCTTACCCGGATCGACGAAGAAGGTCACCGCGACGGTTTTGTTTTCGGCATCAACCTCGGGCACCGTATTGACGTTGGCAAAAGCATAGCCCTCGTTGCCGAGCAGATCGGAAATCCGCTCGGCGCTCTCGCTCGCGGCCTTGCGTGAGAACACCGTGCCACGCTGCATCTGGATCAGCGGAAACAGCTGCTCAACCGGCACCGATGGGTCACCAGCCAGGCGGATGTCGCTGACGTGAAAGACTTCGCCCTCGTCGATACCAATGGTCACATAGATATCATTTTTATCCGGACTGATGGTGACCTGGGTCGAGGTAATCTGAAAGTTGATATAACCGCGATCAAGATAGAACGAGCGCAGGGCTTCCAAATCCCCGGCAAGCTTCTCCTTGGCATAGCGGTCATTTTTTGAGTAGAAGGAACTCCAATTGGTCGGCCCCAGCTTGAACTGCTTGAGCAGGGTCTTTTCCTTGAAATCCTTGTTGCCGATGATATTGACCTGCTTGAGCCGCGCGGTCAGCCCCTCGGTGACCTGGATACGCACAGCCACCCGGTTGCGCTCCAGCGGCGAGACGGTGGACTCGACATCCATCCCGTACTTACCAGCGGCAAAATACTGCCGACGCAGCTCCTGCTCGATACGATCAAGAACCGAGCGGTTGAACACGCGCCCCTCGGCCAGGCCGATTTCCTTCAACCCTTCTTCGAGATCCTCGGTCTTGATGGATTTATTACCAACGATGTCAATTTGGGCCACGGCTGGACGCTCTCGCACCCAGATGACCAGCACATTGGCATCACGCTCGACCTTCACATCATCGAAAAAACCGGTAGCATACAGTGAGCGAATAATGTCTGCCGTGACATCATCCGCCACCGTATCGTCAATCTGCACCGGAAGATAGGAAAAGACGGTGCCGGCAGAGACTCGCTGCAGTCCCTCGACGCGAATATCGGCAATGCGGAACTGGGCGGAGGCGGTTCCCGCCCAGAAGGATGCCAGCAACAGCAGGCTGAGCGCGCCCGCGTATCGCGGTATCCTGCGTTTGATCAGCTTTGGCACAGCTTCAACCTCATTAGGATGCATGGCAGTGGATGCATTGTCGGAAAAATTGGCAGACCAAGGGCGCTAGTATAAGGGAAATCCCGTAACTGCCCCAAGTCATAGACCGAGAAAACGCGCGATATCGACGTAGAAAGCCAGCGTCATCAGTCCGACAAGCAGTGCGATCCCCAGGCGCTGGCCCTGTTCCATCACAACGTCCGGGAGCGGACGGCGAATGACGGCTTCCACCGCGAAAAACAGCAGATGCCCCCCATCGAGCACCGGCACCGGCAGCAGATTCAGCAGCCCAAGACTGACGCTAAGCAGCGCCAGAAATTTCACGAAAGGTTCAAAACCAACCTGCGCCGTGCGCCCGGCCGCATCAGCGATGCCAATCGGGCTGCTCAGATTCTCAACCGAGACACGCCCAGTCAGCATGCGACCGATGAGACGTAAGGTCAGCACGGAGACATCGGTGATTCGTGTCGCGGCCGCACCAGCCGCAGCCAGGGGACCAAGCCGCACCACCACCTGTTGATTCTCGAGCAGATCGTCCGGTACTTGTGGCCCGGCACCAATGCGCCCGAAACGTTCATCACCTTCAGTAATCACCGCCGGCACCACGGGAATCAGCAGGGTATCCGCAGCTCGCTCGATCTGAAAATTCAGCCGCTGCCCCGGATGGGCTCGCACGGACTCGACCAGATCCTCCCATACCCTTATTGCTCGGCCATTGATCGCGGTGATCCGGTCACCTGCTTGCAGGCCGGCCTCGAGCGCCGGCTGCCCGGGCACCGTCTCGCCGATGACCGGTGGCAGCACGGGGCGCGGTCCGACCAAGCCAACAGAGGTCAAAAACCCTCGCGCCGGGTCCAGCCCCCCAAGCTCGGCACTGGGTAGCCAGCGATCCTGTGCCGCGCCCGCCTCATCGCGCACACGCACCAGGACATCCTCGCCACCAAATGCCCCTTGGAGCAACGCAAACCAGACGGCACTCCAGGTTCGGGTGTCACGCTGATCGACCCGCTCGATCAGATCGCCTGGGGTGAAGCCGGCGCTGGCGGCGATGGACTCAGGCAGCACCTCGCCCACCTCGGGCCGCACACCAGACTCACCGGCCATGAGCACCAACCAGTAAATCAGAAAAGCAAACAGAAAGTTGGCAAGTGGACCGGCTGCGACAATAGCCGAGCGTTTCCACAGCGCCTGACGATTGAAGGCGCGCGGCAGATCGGCGGGGTCGACAACCTCCTCCTCGCGCTCATCGACCATCTTGACATAGCCGCCGATGGGCCAGGCCGCGAGGACATATTCGGTTTCATCGCCCCGACGATGCCAGGTCAGCAGCGGACGCCCAAAACCGAGCGAAAAGCGCAGCACCTTGACGCCAAGCCGACGCGCCACCCAAAAGTGGCCAAATTCATGGACCGTAATCAGAATGGCGATAACGACCAGAAAGGCACCGAGTTTGAGCAGTAAATCCATGCTTCACCCCTGGCGCCGCATCGGCGCACCCAGTCTGTCGACGGCCTGTTCCGCGAGCACGCGCGCTTGGCGATCAACCTCCAGCACCTGAGCCAGCCCCTGTTGCGGGCCGTTTCCATCCACCGGCACTGCGGGCATCTGGTCCATGGCCGTTTCAACAATCCGACCGATGTCGGTAAAGCCGATGCGTTCATCGAGAAAGGCCGCCACGGCGATCTCATTGGCTGCGTTCAGCACCACAGGCGCCGTACCACCCTCACGCGCCGCGCGATACGCAAGCCGAAGGCAGGGAAACCGATCAGGCGCTGGCGGTTCAAAATCCAGCCTAGCAACGGAGAAAATATCCAGCATGTCCACGCCCGAGGCGATACGCTCCGGCCAGCCCAATGCGTGGGCGATCGGTGTGCGCATATCGGGATTACCAAGCTGCGCCAGCACCGAGCCGTCGTTGTACTGCACCATGGAATGAATCACACTTTGCGGATGCACCACTACTTGAATACGCTCGGGCGGGGTATCGAACAGCCAGCAGGCCTCGATGATCTCGAGTCCCTTGTTCATCATGGTGGCGGAGTCGACGGAAATTTTCCGTCCCATGCTCCAATTGGGGTGCGCACAAGCCTGCTCGGGCGTCACCCGCGCCAAATCGGCAGCCGGCGTGTTGCGAAAGGGACCGCCGGAAGCCGTCAATAGAATCCGCTCGACACCAGCAGGCACCAGGCCGTCCGGTCGTTGCGACGGCAGACATTGGAAAATAGCATTGTGTTCGCTATCAATCGGCAGTAACTCGGCCCCCGACTCCGCCACGGCACGCATCAGAATCGCGCCCGCGACCACCAAAGCTTCTTTATTGGCGAGCAGCAACCGCTTGCCAGCCTTGGCCGCAGCCAGGGTGGACATAAGTCCGGCGGCGCCGACAATGGCCGCCATCACAGCATCCACCTCAGGCAGGGTCGCAATCTGCTCGAGAGCCTCCGCCCCTGCCAACACCTCCGGCGGATCAGAAATATCGGACAAAGCATCGCGTAGCTGCCCGGCAGCCTCGACATCGACCATCACGGCAAAGCGCGGCCTGACGGCGCGACACTGCTCGGCCATGCGTTCGACATTGCGATGCGCGCTCAGCGCCACGACGCGGAAACGTTGCGGATGACGCCGCACCACATCCAGGGTACTGACGCCAATAGAGCCGGTCGAGCCAAGCACGGCGATGCCAATCATCCTGTCGCCCCCCACAGCAGAAAACCAAGCGCAAACACAGGTGCGGCAGCGAGCAGACTGTCGACCCGGTCAAGCACGCCACCATGGCCCGGCAGCAGGGAGCCAGCATCCTTGAGATTGCGACGACGCTTGAGCCAGCTCTCAAGCAAATCTCCTACCACTGACACCCCAGCCGTCAGCATGCACAGCAGCGCCAGCCACAGCCAGGACAGTGCATCCCCGGCTACCGGCAACAACATCAGACTCCAAAGGCCAGCAGCAAGCAGGCCGCCCATCACGCCCTCGACAGTTTTCCCCGGGCTAACAGTGGGAGCGAGCTTGCGCCGCCCGAAGCGGCGTCCGGCAAAATAGGCACCGATATCCGTCAACCACACCAACGACAGGAAAAAGAGCACCATCCAGCGGCCGCCATCGGGTAGCAAATGCAGCGCCAGGAGGCCAATCCAACAGGATGTAATGACCGGAACGGATAACAGCAGCATCCACCAATCAGCTGCCTTGGCCGGGTGGACGACACCAATACGAAAAACGACGGGCATCAAAAGGAACCAGAAAAGCGCCACCGGCAGCAAGATTGGCAGGGACTCCCCCGGCAAACCGGCAAACCAGCACAACCCCATGACCGCAAGCACTGCCAAGAGATAACCCCAGCGCGAGAAATTGCTGGTCAATCCGAGCAGCAACGAAAGTTCCCAAGCCGCCAAACCGATCGCTGGCACCAGCGCGACCGCCAAGCCTGCGGTGGGCAACCAGAGGACGGCTCCCGTGGTTGCCAGCGCAAGCATCAAGGCGGTCCAGAAACGTTCGCGCAACGCTCCTGACATGCCTGTCGAATTGGAGTCAGACATAGCGGACAGAGAATTCAATGGGTCGGGATTGACCTAATCAGGCCACATCCCGCGATGGTTGAGCCGAGGTGGCCATGGCATCCAGGTGTTGCGCATCGTCCGAGTCGGAAGCCGCCTTGGAGATTCTCGCCGCCTTGTCTTTGCGGCCATCGCCGACCTGCTCGCCGGTGCGGCCAAACCGCCGCTGTCGTCGGGCAAAATCGGCCAAGGCCAGCGCAAGGGCATCGGCATCAAACTCGGGCCACATCAGCTCGGAAAAATACATTTCACTGTAGGCCGACTGCCACAGCAGAAAGTTGCTGAGCCGCTTCTCGCCGCCGGTGCGGATGAATAAATCGGGATCTGGCAAGCCAGAGGTTGCCAGGCGCTCGCCAATGGCTGCCTCGTTGATCGCATCCAGATCCAGGCGCCCAGCCATCAACTCACCGGCCAGAGCGCGCACCGCCTGAGCAATATCCCAACGCCCACCGTAGTTGACCGCCACTTGCAGGGTCAGCGCCTGGTTGTTGCGCGTGTTCTGCTCACCCTCGCGCACCTGGCGCTGAAACTTCTCCGAGAAGGCGCTCAAATCGCCAATCACCCGAAAGCGCACGTCATGCTCGACCAGTCGGCGCATTTCCGTGCGCAAAGTGCTCATAAAGAGCTCGATCAGGACTCTGACTTCGGATTTTGGCCGTTGCCAGTTTTCGCTGCTGAACGCGAAAATAGTTAATGCCGAAATGCCCCGGCGCAGGCATTCCTCCACAACCGCGCGCACACTTTTCGCACCAGCCCTGTGCCCAGCGGTGCGCGGCAAACCGCGCTGGCGGGCCCAACGGCCATTGCCATCCATGACAATCGCCACATGCGTTGGCAAACCCGGAGATGGTACCTTCGGTTCGCGACCCGAAGCAGACCCTTGACTCTGACCGACGTCTAGTCCTGCCGCCCGCGCTGGCGGCGATGTCGAGGAAGGTTCCGGCAACAACTCCCAGGAGGAACTCGGAGTCATCAGATCGCCATCAGGTCGGCTTCTTTGCGCTCCAGGACTTGATCGACTTCCTTGACGTGCTGATCCGTCAGCTTTTGCACGATTTCCTGACCACGGTGTTCGTCGTCCTCGGAGATGAGCTTTTCCTTGACCAGTTCTTTGAGGTCGTTGTTGGCGTCTCGGCGGATGTTGCGCACCGCCACCTTTGCCTGCTCGGCCTCGTGACGGGCGATGCGCTGCAGGTCGCGCCGGCGCTCTTCGGTCAACTGCGGCATGGGCACGCGGATGACTGTGCCGGCGGTGTTAGGGTTCACGCCCAGATCGGACTGGATAATGGCCTTTTCAACCACGGACACCATGTTCCGCTCCCAAGGCGTCACCGTCAGGGTACGGGCGTCCTCTGCCGCGACGTTGGCCACCTGCGAGATGGGCACCTCGGAGCCGTAGTAGGACACCTTGAGATGATCGAGCAGCGACGGATGGGCGCGGCCCGTACGAATTTTCGCCAACTCATGACCGAGCGCCTCGACGCTCTTGGCCATGCGCTCAGCGGCATTTTGCTTGATGTCGTCGATCATTCTTTGGGTTCGCTCTCTGCCGGTTCACTTTCTACAAGGGAGCCAATATCCTCGCCGGCTGCGGCCCGCACCAGCGCTCCCGGCTCGTAAATGTTCATCACTCGCAGCGGCACCTGGTTGTCGCGACACAGCACAATGGCGGTGGCGTCCATCACTTTGAGGTTTTCGCGCAAGGCCTGATCGTAAGTGAGTCGAGGATACAGCACCGCATCGGGATGCGTCACAGGGTCGGCTGAATAAATGCCATCGACCTTGGTGGCCTTAATCAGCAGATCCGCACCGATTTCAATGGCGCGCAGGCTGGCAGCCGAATCGGTGGTGAAGAACGGACTGCCAATACCAGCGGCAAAAATCGCCACCCGCCCGGCATCAAGGTGGGCCACCGCGCGCCGGCGGATGTAGTCCTCGCACACCTGGTTGATTTTGAGCGCCGACATCACGCGGGTTGGCACCTCAATGCGCTCGAGTGCGTCCTGCATGGCCAGGGCATTCATCACAGTGGCAAGCATGCCCATCTGATCGGCGGTGACCCTGTCCATGCCCGCGCCGGCCAAACCGGCACCGCGAAAGATATTGCCGCCGCCAATCACCAGAGCGATCTGAGTCCCGGCGGCGAGCACCTCGGCCACCTCGGCGGCAATGCGGTTCAACACCGCCGGGTCGATCCCGCAGGGCGCGTCGCCGAGCAGGGCTTCCCCGCTCAGCTTCAGCAGAATCCGACGATGCGGCATGGAGGCTCCGTTCTTGGTGCTGGCTTGGGTGCTGGCTTGGGTGCCGGTTTGGATGTCAGACAGCCTAGACTGGTTCAGACTTAATGACTCAGATGCAATGACTTAGGCGCCGCGCGCTTGGGCCTGGACTTCCTCGGCAAAATTCTCGGTTTTCTTCTCGATGCCTTCGCCGACTTCGAAGCGCGCAAAGCGCTTGACCTTGGCGCCGGCCTTTTTCAGCAACTGGCCGACGCTCTGCTCAGCGTCCTTGACGAAGGCCTGGCCGTGCAGGGTAACTTCCTCAAAGAATTTGCGCACCCGTCCCTCGGTGATTTTATCGATGATGTTCTCGGGCTTGCCACTGTCGAGCGCCTGGGCGCGAAAAATCTCGCGCTCCTTGGCCACGGCATCAGCAGGCACCTGATCCTCGCTCACCCAGCCCGGATTAGTGGCGGCGATGTGCATGGCGATGTCGCGGCCAAGCATCTCATCGCCGTCAATCAGTTCAACCACCACGCCGATGCGGGTGCCGTGGCGATAATGATGCAAGCGACCCTCGCAGTTGCTGAAGCGCAGCAAACGACGCAGCTGAATGTTCTCGCCCACCTTGGCGATCAGCGCCTCGCGCGCGGCGTCGACGGTCTCACCCGAGGCCAGGGTCAGTGCAGCCAGAGCGGCGGCATCCTCAACATCGGCCGCCAGCGCGGCATCTGCGGCGGCGGCGGCGAAGGCGGCGAAGTTCTCGTCCTTGGCAACAAAGTCGGTCTCGCTGTTGATCTCCAGCACCACGGCCTGCTTGCCATCGTCGGAAACGCGAATTTCCACCACACCGTCGGCGGCGGTGCGCCCAGCCTTTTTGGCTGCCTTGGCCTGCCCCGACTTGCGCATAGCCTCAATTGCGGCATCAATGTCGCCGGCGGTTTCCACCAGCGCCTTTTTGCATTCCATCATTCCAGCCCCGGTGCGTTCCCGAAGCTCTTTGACCAGACTGGCCGTGATTGCCATGAAATCCCCCAATCAGTAAAAAATTCTGTCAGCAGTCAGCCCGCGATACGGGCCACCGCAGCTTGGCCCTGCGGGCACAATGACTGCCCGGCCGCAACAGCCGGGCAGTGCTATCGATCAGGACGCGGCTGATCAGGACGCAGCAGCTTCCTCAGTCGCAGCCGGCTCGGCCTCGGGCAAGAACTCAGCGCCATCGGCATTGCGACCACCGGCCATGGCCGCAGCGGTCTGGCGACCGTCCAGAATAGCCGAAGCGGCCGACTCAATGTACAAGCGCACGGCGCGAATAGCATCGTCATTGCCCGGGATCACATAATCCACCGAGCCCGGGTCATTATTGGTGTCGACCACGCCGACAATAGGAATGCCAAGCTTGTTCGCCTCGGTGATCGCGATGCGCTCATGGCCAACATCAATGACGAAGAGCGCATCCGGCAGATTTGCCATGTTCTTGATGCCGCCCAGGCTCAGGTCAAGTTTGTCCCGCTCGCGACTCAGCGTCAGCGCCTCCTTTTTGCCGAAGCGCTCAATGCTGCCGTCCTCGAACATGGCCTCGAGTTCCTTCAGCCGTTGGATGGATTTGCGCACTGTCTGGAAGTTGGTCAGCATGCCGCCGAGCCAGCGATGGTTCACATAAGGCATCCCACAGCGCTGCGCCTCCTCACGGACAGGATCGTGCGCGGCGCGCTTGGTGCCGACGAAGAGAATGCGCCCACCATTGGATGCGAGCTTGCCGAGATAATTCATCGCGTCCTGAAACAGCGGCAGGGTCCGCTCCAGGTTGATGATGTGAATTTTGTTGCGATGGCCGAAGATGTAAGCACCCATCTTCGGGTTCCAGTAGCGAGTTTGATGCCCGAAATGCACGCCAGCCTGTAGCATCTGGCGCATGGAAACGTCTGTCATTTGTCTACTCCGCTTGGGTTGAACCTCCGCGACCCCCATCACACAACCTCCCTTTAAGAGGCACCCAGTGTCATGTGTCGGAACGCGTGTGGCGTTGGATGTTTTGCTCGATGTTGCTCTCGCCTACGCGAGCGCGAAGCCGACCGGATCCGGACCGCCCAGAAAACCCTGGTTGGGACATCGGGCACAAGCGCTCACCACGACATCTAGACTGAAGCTCTGGACTGAAGACTAGGCTCGTTGGCGCGGTTTGCGGCTTCGCGGCGCATCTTATACCATGGGGGGCTGTTCATGGGCAACGATGCACCTGCTCCAGGGCCGGGTTCCGGATTGGGATTTTGCTCCCCATCTAGCCACATTAGGGACGCGCTGATTTTTTGCCCCGCGCGACCCGAGCGCGCTGCCGTCTCGCGCCCGTTGTTATCCATCATCCACAGAGCAACTCGCCCAGCATCATCGACTCCCACCCATGAGTGTTACCATCAAAACCCCCGCCGAAATCGAAAAAATGCGCATCGCCGGCCGGCTCGCGGCTGAGGTGCTCGACATGATCGGCGAACACATCGAGCCTGGCGTCACCACCGAGGAACTTGACCGCCTCTGCCATGAGTTCATCATCAAAAAGCAGAAGGCCATTCCCGCGCCACTGCACTATCGCGGCTTTCCCAAGTCCATCTGCACCTCGGTCAACAACCAGGTGTGCCACGGCATTCCGTCGCAAAAACGCCTGAAAAAAGGCGACGTGCTCAATATCGACATTACCGTCATCAAAGACGGCTATCATGGCGATACCAGCAAGATGTTCACCGTCGGCCCACCCTCGGTGCTGGCCAGCCGGCTGATTGATGTCACCCAACAGGCGATGCGCGCGGGTATCGAGGCCGTGCGCCCCGGCGTCACTCTCGGCGACATCGGTTATGCCGTGCAGCGGGTGGTCGAAAGCAATAAGTTTTCCGTGGTGCGCGAATACTGCGGCCATGGCATTGGTCGGCAGTTCCACGAGGAGCCCCAGGTGCTGCACTATGGCAAGCCCGGGGATGGCCTGGTGCTGCAGCCTGGCATGTGCTTTACCATCGAGCCCATGGTGAATGCGGGCAAACGCTTTATCAAACTGCTGCCCGATGGCTGGACGGTTGTCACCAAGGACCGCAGCCTCTCAGCGCAATGGGAACACACCATTCTGGTCACCGCCAGCGGTCATGACATCCTCACCCTGCGCGAAGAAGAGCGCGCCCAGATGGAAGCCGCCTGAGCAGGACATGACCCCAGACGCCATCGTCCACCAGCCGCTAACCTCTGATGAGCGCGACCGCCTCGCGAGCGCTACACCTGAGCAGTGCGTTCGCGTCTTCAAGGAGCTCCTCGCGCAAGCGACCGGGCGCCTGTCCGAGGCCTTCGATGCGGCGGTACCGGTGGGCGCGCTGGCCAATGCCCGCAGCCACCTGATCGACGAACTGCTGATCCAGGCATGGCAACACTTTGGCCCGCATGACGCCCAGGCCGCGCTGATCGCGGTTGGCGGCTACGGGCGCGAGGAACTGATGCCCGCCTCGGACATCGATCTGCTGATGCTGGTGGCGCCCGAGGCGGTCGCAACCACAGCCGAATCCTTGAGCGCCTTCCTCACCTTTTTGTGGGACATTCGCCTGGAAGTCGGTCATGCGGTCAGGACGCCAGCCGAGTGCCAAACCCAGGCGCGCGCCGATGTGACCGTGATCACCAACCTGATCGAAGCGCGGCTAATCACCGGCAGCGCAAGCTTGTTTGCCGAGATGCAGCAGGCGATTGCGCCCGAGCGAATCTGGCCGAGCGAGGCCTTTTTCGACGCCAAATGCCACGAACAGCGCGCGCGTTGGCAAAAATACGGCGACACCGCCTACAACCTCGAGCCCAACATCAAAGAGAACCCGGGCGGACTGCGCGACATTCAGATGATTGCCTGGGTCACCAAGCGTCACTTTGGCACCACCGCCTTCGAGGAACTGGTCCGCCATGGTTTTCTGACCCAGACCGAGTATTTCACCCTGATTGAAAGTCAGGCGCTACTGTGGCGCATTCGCTTCGCGCTGCACCGGCTCGCCGGACGGCGCGAAGACCGGCTGCTGTTCGACTACCAGCGCACCCTGGCGGCCGAATTCGGCTTTTCCGACACCGAAGCCGACCTCGCCGTCGAACAGTTCATGCAGCAGTACTATCGCGCCGTGATGGAGCTCAATCGGCTCAATGAAATGCTGCTGCAGCTGTTCCGCGAGGCCATCGTGCTGCACGATCACATCGGCCCGCCGCAGCCGATCAACAAACGCTTTCAATCCCGCAGCGGTTACCTGGAAGTCACCCACGATCAGGTTTTCAACCGCTCCCCCTTCGCGTTGCTAGAGCTTTTTCACATCCTGCAACTTCATCCCGAGCTCAAAGGCGTGCGCGCCAGCACCATCCGCCAGGTGCGCGAGAGTCGCCATCGCATCGATGATGTTTTTCGCGAGGATCTGCGCGCCCGCAGCCTGTTCATGGAGATTTTTCGCCATCCAACCGGGCTCAGCCGGGTGCTAACGCGCATGAACCGCTACGGCGTGTTGGCGCACTACATCCCCGCCTTTGCCAACATTGTTGGGCGCATGCAGTATGACCTCTTTCACGTCTACACCGTGGACGAGCACACCCTGATGCTGGTGCGCAATCTGCGCCGCTTCAGCGTCAGCCAGCATGATCACGAGTTTCCGCTGTGCAGCGCCATCGCCCGACGCATCCCCAAGCGCGAACTGCTTTACCTGGGCGGACTCTTCCACGACGTCGCCAAGGGGCGCGGTGGCGATCATTCCCAGCTCGGTGCCCGCGATGCTTGGGATTTCTGCCAACTACACCATTTAAGCGAGTACGACAGCCGCCTGGTGGTCTGGCTGGTCGAGACCCACCTGCTAATGTCCCTGACCGCGCAGCGTAAGGACATCCGCGACTCGGATGTGATTCAGGAATTCGCCACCCTGGTCGGCGATGTCAATCGGCTGAATTATCTCTACCTGCTCACCGTGGCCGATTCGCGCGCCACCAACCCCAAGCGCTGGAACTCCTGGAAAGATGCCCTGCTGCGCGAACTCTACCTGAGCACCCGCAATGCGCTCGAGCGCGGTCTGGATAATCCCCAGGCGCAGGATGATCTGATCGAGCAGAAACAAACCGAGGCCATGCGCATCCTCGCCCGCGCCGGCGTCGAGGCTGAGCAGTGCCGCGACCTGTGGCACAAACTCAGCGCCGACTTCTTCGCCCCCGCCGCGCCTGAGGAGATTGCCTGGCAAACCGAGCAAATCCTCGCGAGCGAGCGCCTCGGCCTGCCGCTGGTGGCCATCCGCTCGCTGGCACCGCGCGGCTGTAGCGAGATCTTCATCCATGCCCGCGACGGCAAGAATTTGTTCGTGCGCACCACGGCGCTGCTCGATCAACTCGGCCTAAATATCGTCGATGCCCGCATCACCACCACGGACGACGGCGGCGCCATGAACAGCTTCCAGGTGCTCGGCGCCGATGGTCTTCCCGTTCCTCAGGGAGAGGAGACTGACGAACTCTGTGCCCTGCTACATCGCGAACTCGAACAACTCGACAACGACAAGTTCGAGGTCGCCCGGCGCCTGCCGCGCCAGCATCATCATTTCCCGATCGAAACCCGGGTCAGCTTCAACGACGACCCCAAACGCCAGCGCACCATGATGCGCCTGGTCACCCTCGATCGCCCCGGCCTGCTGGCCGAGGTCGGCAGCGTCTTTGCAAGCTGCGACATCCGCCTGCAAAGCGCCAAGATCGCCACCGTCGGCGCAGAGGTGGACGATGTGTTCTTCATCACCACCCTGGCCGACGAACCCATCCGCTGCGAAACCGTACTGGCCTGCCTGCGCCAGGAAATCCATCGGCGACTGGAAAAATCGCCGGCGCGAGCTTAACCGTTTCTCAACGGGTGCTTAGCGCAAATCACAGGGATGAATAGGCTAAAACTGGCCGGTGCGATGACGGTCTTAAGCAGCTGCCAACGCCTGGTCCAGGTCGGCGACGATGTCATCGACATGCTCGATACCGATTGACAGGCGCACGAGATCTTCCGATACCCCGGCCGTTTTAAGTTCCTCGGGCGAGAGCTGGCGATGGGTGGTGGTTGCCGGATGGCAGGCGAGCGTCTTGGCATCGCCGATATTCACCAGGCGCACCACGAGCTGAAGCGCATCGATAAAACGCGCCCCGGCGGCGCGTCCATCGCCGGAACTGCCGCGAATCCCGAACGACAGGATAGAACTCGCACGCGCATCGCGCATGTACTTTTGCACCAGCGGATAATCCGGGCTGTCCGGCAGGCCGGCATAGCGCACCCAGGCCACCTTGGGGTGATCGCGCAGATACTCTGCCACCGCCAGCGCATTCTCGCAGTGGCGGTCCATGCGCACCGGCAGGGTCTCGACACCCTGCAAAATCAGAAAGCTATTAAAGGGCGAAATGGCCGCGCCCATGTTGCGCAAGGGCACTACCCGTGCGCGCGTAATGTAGGCTGCGGCGCCTACGGCTTCGGTATAAACCACGCCGTGGTAGGACACATCCGGCTCATTGAGCATTGGAAAGCGCGCGGCATGCTCCGCCCAAGGGAACTGACCGCTGTCGACCAGCACCCCGCCGATGGTGGTTCCATGTCCGCCCATGTATTTGGTCAGTGCATGCACAACAATATCTGCGCCATGCTCGAACGGACGGCACAGATAGGGCGTGGGCACTGTGTTATCGGCAATGACTGGCACGCCCTGAGCGTGAGCCATGTCGGCAATCGGCCGCAGATCTGCCACATTGCCAGCAGGATTACCGATGGTCTCGCAAAACACTGCGCGCGTGCGCGCGTCGATTTGCGCGGCCATGGCATCGATGTCATTGGGTGCCACCAGTCGCACTTCGATTCCTAAACGCGGCAAGGTGTGGGCGAACAGATTGTAGGTGCCACCATAGAGCGTTGAGGTGGCAATGAGATTGTCGCCGGCCTGCGCAATGGTCAAAATAGCGTTGGTCACCGCCGACATGCCGGAGGCCAGCGCCAGCGCGCCCACACCGCCCTCCATGGCAGCGACGCGTTTTTCCAGCACGTCGCTGGTCGGGTTCATCATGCGGGTATAGATGTTGCCCGGCACCTTCAGGTCGAACAAATCCGCCGCGTGCTGGGTGTCGTCGAAAGCGTAACTGGTGGTCTGGTAAATGGGTGTGGCAACCGACTTGGTGGTCGGATCGGGCTCGAAGCCCGCATGAATGGACAATGTTTCGATATGCATAATTCTTCCTCTCCCCCTGTGCACTTTTTGCTTCTGATTTTCTATGATCGCCTGACAAGGCGCGGATGAACTGCTCACATTCTTTGGTGACCGAGTCCGCGAAGAATCATAGTCCAAAAGCCCTGCTCAACAAAAACTGGCACCCACCACTGGCTGGCGCGGGTAACCAGCGGTCAGGGCAAGATCGCCAGCGACGCCGCTGCGGAGTATCCTTGCAATTTAAAATCGGTTCTGCGACAAAACAGCGCGAGCGCCAGCCACCGCCCGGCATCGTCCCACTGGTCGATTGACGGCTGCCCAGTGAGTCTGTGCCACGCTGTCGCATCCGTATCTTTTTCGCTTCTGCATCGGGAACGGCCACCATGCCCTATTTCGTCTACAAGGTCTCGTCCAATCGGCAACTGACCTATATCGACACCAAAGAACGCTATCAGGACGCCCGCACCCTGGTACGCGACCTACGCGGCAAGAGCTCCCCCGAGGACACCGGCGAGTTCCGCCTGATCTTCGCCAATCAGCAGGGAGAAGCCGAGAAGCTGCTTTCCACCCCGCGCGATGAGCGTGTGATTGGCGAGGATTGACCTCCCGGCCCCATGCTCCGCTTAAAACCCAAAGCCAGTATCGACCGCGCGCGCGTCCAGGCGGCCATCGACGCCTATCGCGCGCAGGTGCTGACCTTCTGCGAGCGGCGCCTGGGCGCCTTGTTCGGGTCGGCGGGTCCATCGCTGCTCGGCTTTGCCGAGGTGGTCGGTAGCGACCTGGCACAAAGCCTGTTTTTCGACGCTGCCGCGCAGCTCGAAGAGGACCAGCCGGCAATCAGCCTGCGTTTTCAGGACGCCATCGACCAGGGCCTGACCCACTTTTTCACCCATGGACGTGCAGAACCTCGCCCCTGGCTGCCGCAAGCTGACATCCTCGGGGCCGATGACCGGGAAATCCAAACCTTTGCCCGTGACAGCGAGGCGCTGGCGATCAAAAATCTGATCATCCGCACCAATGCACGCTGCTTTCCCGAGCTCTACGCCCTCAGCCAGCGCCTTGCCGTCATTGCCGGTGGCGGCAAATTGCGCGATGACGAAATCCCCGCTGGCCCGCATCATCTGGCCCACAGCTTTCGCGCCGCCATTGCCGAAAAAGACTTTGATATCCGCGTAAAAGCGGTGCTCTACGCGCTCTTTCATCACCGCGTCACCTGGTCAGCCGCCGCACTCTACCGCGTGCTCAACGACATCCTGCGCGATGCCGGAATCCTGCCCAAGACCCGCCCGGTCAATCTACGCCGCTCGCGCCAGCAGAACGCGCAGCTCGGCGCCAATTTGCGCCACCTTCCCGACCCGGATGATCATGATGCAGTGCATCAGGCGCTGGTGGGCGATTTGCTTGAGCTGGCCGCCGCCAGCCAGGCCAGCATGAACGCCGGTGAACATGATCTGATTCCCGAATCATCGGACAGTCACCAGAAGATTGGCCGCAGCTCCCACGAGCATTCGCCTCTGCAGAGCTTTCTGAAAAACATTGCGCATTCAACCGAGGGGGCACAGACCGCTCCGCTGCCGCCGGGAACCCGCCCCGAGCGCATTGCCATCGGCGAACTCAACAAGGCCAGCGCCGATGTCCGCGACCCCGAGTTGATTGGCACCATTGAGCGGCTATTCGCGCAGATGTTCGACACACCCGGCTTGCCCGCGACGGCCAAGGCCGCACTCGCGCAATTGCAAATACCCTATCTGAAAGCGGCAATCATCGACATCAGCCTGGTGCGCGACGGCGGTCACCCCGCACGCCTATTGCTTGATGAATGCGTGGAGGCTGGCAGTTTCTGGATTGACGAATCCGATCCGCACCAGGGTGCGCTGCCAATCCTGCGCGAGATCGTCGAGCGAATTCTTGACACCCCGGAGGGCGAACCACCGCCATTCGATGCGCTACTCGACCATCTGCATGGACAAAGCCGCGCACTGTCTCAATCGGGCTACCCGACGGAACGTCGCTGCCGCGATCTTCAACGCGACCAAGCCGTGGCGCGCGCAGCGCGGCATCAGGCGCGTGGGGCCATCCTTGAGCTGCTGCGACCCTATTCCGTTCCGCGCCTGGTGCGGGTGTTCCTCGACACCACCTGGACAGAGCTACTGACCCTGGTGCGTCAGCATCGCGACGAGGGGCCAGACAGCCCGAGTTGGCAAGAGGCGCTCGACACCGCACGCCGCCTGGTGGAGGTCTTCGATCCGCGCGTCACCGGCGCCGCCCTGCGCACGCGCATCGCTGAGCTACCGCGATTACGCCAGCGCGTCGCCAACGGTGCCCAGCGCCTCGGCAGTCACAACCGGGCAAGTCTGGCCGCACTCGACAACCTGCTGGCCAATCCTCTTGGAGTGCGCGAGCAACTGCGTCGCGGCCAGGAGCTGCCGTCACGCCCTCCCGCCGGCCGCCCGATGCGTCCGGGCAGCCTGCCATCCAGTCACTTTGACGGCAGCCCGAGCATTGAGGAGGAGAGCAATCAACACCCGCCTACCGGAGTCTCCGAGGATGCTCTGCAGGCGATGATCGACGAGCTGCGCAAGACCAAATCCGGCACCTGGTTTGAACTCGACTCGCCCTTCGGGGACGGCGCAACCGAGGGCCGCCGCATTCAGCTGTCGTGGATCAGTCCGCTGACATCAACCTATCTGTTCGTCGATGAAGCCGGTAGCAAGACGGAAATGCGCGGCCTCGAAGACCTGGCTAAAGCCATGCTCAGCGGCCGTGCCCGCGTGGTTGCCCCGCCGGAAAACCTCAAACCCCCACCTGAGCAGCCAGCCGCTGCGGCAAAGCACAGCAGCGCGGGGTCGTCGCCAGCCTAACTTGATAAAAAAGTCCCAGCCAGGCTGGTGAACGAATCCATCTGACTCAGGGTAAGCCGGCCAGGCTCAGCCATCAGGAACGAAACGCCTGGCGTTCGGCATGCAAAAATCGTAATACCTTGCGGACATAATCCTGGGTTTCAGGATACGGGGGGATGCTATTGCCGTAGCGTTTCACCGCGTTCTCACCCGCGTTATAGGCCGCCAGCGCAAGACGCAGATCACTGTGGAACAAATTCAGCAAATAGCGCAAATAGGTCGCCCCTCCCTGCAAATTTTCGGCCGGATCCCAGATATTGCGCACCTTGAAACGCTCGGCCGTGCCGGGCATCAGCTGCATCAAACCGCAGGCTCCAGCGGACGACTGAGCGTCGGCGCGATAGGCCGATTCGGTGCGGACCACCGCGTGCAGCAGTTCGGGCCAGAGCTGATGCGCGCGGGCGGTGTTATCGATCAGCGCCCGGTAGTGCGCACGCCGGTCTTTCAGGGACGCATTGGGCTTGGGGCTGGTCAAGGCTCCTGTCGGAGAGCCCCACAGTGGCGAGCGGCCCAACCACTGATGGCGCTTCAGCGCCAGGCTTGCCTGCAATCTGGCCGCAGCCTCGCGTCGGCGCTCGCGCAACTGTTCCGACTGCTCGCGGTTTTCCGCCACCAGGGTCTTACCAGCGCGCGTCCACTCGAGCGTGAGCCCGGCTTTCTCCAGAGGCTTGTCGGAAAACACCACATTGCCGGCACGATCGACATATTTGAACACGTCCGCCATCACAGAAGGCACAGCTGTGGCAGCAGCTGCGGCAGCACTGGCGGTCATCAGCATCAGCAAAACTCGATTGTGCATCTGTCCTCCCGTAGGAAACAGTTTTCCGCCAGACCCGGCGGTTCGATGACATCCTGCCTGCTGAGCGCGCGGCCAAGCCACTCGCCGCAGGCAGCCTTTGCGCCCTTGATGTGGGTGAAAAACTCACCCTGGGCACAATGATTCTCGCGCCCCGCCGTAGGATGAGAAACCGACGAACGGTAGCGAATTTCATCGGGACTTCAGCGCCCCGGTTTTCCATCTTTATGCTATTATTTCAGCCATCGGTTAGATAAATTCTTTTAGACTAGCAAGTTGGCACCACTTGTTAAGTAAGTTTAGAGGTTAATCGCCAAAGGTCAACCACCAATCAAGCTGCGGCACTGCACTTCAGCGCCCGTCAGCGTCGGTTCTCACCTGGACCAGCTGCTTCGATCACCTGATCGCGCAAAGAGTCCCCGCAGGGCCGGTGCTGGGCTGAAATGCCGCTGAGCGGAGAGGGGTTACCAGACCCGGGCGCCCAAATGTGTTATGGAGAGAGCAAAATGAACCGTCGATATTTCTTAGGCTTCGCACTGTCTACAGCGGTCACACCAGTATTGGCCGCCAAGCAACGCCCTCAGGTCCGGTGCCTGCGTCTACATCACCTGCACACAGAGGAACACCTGGACATCGACTACCGTACCGGCAATTACTACCATCGCAGCGCTCTGGCACGACTCAACGAATTTCTGAAGGATTTCCGTACGGGCGATAAAACACAGATCGATCCGCGTCTATTCGACACCCTTTACGACGTGCAACAGCGACTCGACGGCGAAGGCGCACTCTTTCAGATCATCAGCGGCTACCGCTCCCCCCACACCAACGCCATGCTGAGACGCACCTCCGGCGGCGTCGCCAAACGCAGTCTCCACATGAGCGGTCGCGCCCTCGACATCCGCCTGGCCGAGACCCCGACATCCGTCGTCTGCAAAACAGCGCTGCAACTCGGCCGCGGCGGTGTGGGTTATTACCCGAAATCCGATTTTGTCCACATCGACACCGGGCAGGTTCGCCACTGGGGCGTCTGACGCCTTGGCCCCAATGTTCATGGTCCCGCCCACCGGACAAAAACGCTGTTGTTTCGCGAAAAACAGCGCGGATTCTCTCTCCCGGGTGGCCGGGACCATGGGCGTTCGCCGCGCCGCCACGATCCCGACTGATGGCAGGAGCGACAACAAATATTGCGCAACCCTTGCGTTACGAGGTTTTTCTCCAACGCAATCACGCGATAACCGCATACTTTTCGAGTAATTAACCCAGCCCTTCTTGCGGAGCAAGCCTGCACAGGTTAGGCTTGTTCGGGAGCCTTCGTTAATTACCCCGCCCGACAAGATCGACCGGGGCCGTAGCTCAGCTGGGAGAGCGTCGCGTTCGCAATGCGAAGGTCAGGGGTTCGATCCCCCTCGGCTCCACCAGGCTTCATTCCCCGCGCCGCCATTGCAAGACCCCTGCGCCTCATGGCTGCGCGCCACAACCGAGCGTCATTGAGCCGAGCACCATTCGCTCCGGCATTGGCTCTTGCGCCTGACGACTAGCCGCATCCGCCCAGCCTCTTTGGACCATCCTGATTGGCCCAGCCCAAGACAATACAGCGCCAAGAATCCAGCGCCAGAAATCCTCCGCAAAATATACTTATGACTGACAATTCCCGCCTCCTTCAGGAGCGCCTCGCGCGCTCGATCCTCATTCTCGACGGTGCCATGGGCACAATGATCCAGCGCCACAAGCTCGACGAGGCCGCCTACCGTGGCGAGCGCTTCAAGGACTGGCCGTCCGACCTCAAGGGCAACAATGATCTACTGGTGCTCACCCAGCCCGAGATCATCAAGGGCATTCATTCCGAGTATCTGGCCGCCGGCGCCGACATCATCGAGACCAACACCTTTAACGGCACCCGCATCGCCATGGCCGACTATGGCATGGAGGAGCTGGTCTATGAGATCAACCTGGCCGCCGCGAAGCTGGCCCGACAGGCGGCGGATGAAGCCTCAACGCCCGAGAAACCGCGCTTTGTCGCCGGCATTCTGGGGCCAACCAATCGCACCGCGTCTATCTCGCCGGATGTGAACGACCCAGGCTTTCGCAATGTCGATTTCGACACCCTGGTCAGCGCCTATGCCGAGGCGACTCGGGCGCTGATCGAGGGCGGGGTCGATATCCTGCTGATTGAGACCATTTTCGACACGCTCAACGCGAAGGCTGCGGCCTTTGGCGTCTGGCAGGTGTTTGATCAGGACGGCGTCGAGCGGCCCATCCTGCTCTCGGGCACCATCACCGATCAGTCCGGGCGCACCCTGACCGGCCAGACCACCGAAGCCTTCTACAACTCCCTGCGCCATGCCCAGCCGCTCAGCATCGGGCTGAATTGCGCGCTCGGACCAAGCGAGCTGCGGCCTTATGTGGAAGAACTCTCGCGCATTGCCGAGTGCCAGATCTCCGCGCACCCCAATGCCGGGCTGCCGAATGAGCTGGGCGGCTATGATCTCGGGCCAGAGGACATGGCCAAAGAGGTGTCCGAGTGGGCGCGCAGCGGCTTTTTAAACATTATCGGCGGCTGCTGCGGCACCACGCCGGATCACATCCGCGCCATGGCCGAGGCGGTCGCTGGCATGGCGCCGCGTCAAGCGCCAACAATCAGCCCCGCTTGCCGCCTGTCGGGCCTTGAACCCTGCAACATCACGGAGGACAGTTTCTTCGTCAATGTCGGCGAGCGCACCAATGTCACCGGCTCGGCGCGCTTCAAACGGCTGATCAAAGAGGGCGACTACGACACCGCGCTCAGTGTCGCGGTCGAGCAAGTCGAGAACGGCGCCCAGGTGATTGACGTGAACATGGACGAGGGGCTGCTGGATGCGGTCGCCGCCATGAAGCGGTTTTTGAATTTGACCGCCGCCGAGCCGGACATCGCGCGAGTGCCGGTGATGATCGACTCGTCCAAATGGGAGGTGATCGAGACCGGGCTGAAATGCGTGCAGGGCAAGGCCATCGTCAATTCCATCTCCATGAAGGAAGGCGAGGACAAGTTCATCGAGCAGGCGCGGCTGTGTCGGCGCTATGGCGCGGCGGTGATCGTGATGGCCTTCGACGAGGTCGGCCAGGCCGACACCCAGGCGCGCAAGGTCGAGATCTGCACCCGGGCCTACAAACTGCTGACCGAGCAGGTCGGCTTCCCGGCCGAGGACATTATTTTCGACCCGAACATCTTCGCGGTCGCCACCGGCATCGAGGAGCACAACAACTACGCGGTCGATTTCATCGAGGCGACCCGCGAGATCAAGCGCACGCTACCCCATGCGTTGGTTTCGGGCGGGGTATCAAATGTGTCCTTCTCCTTCCGCGGTAACAACCCGGTGCGCGAGGCCATTCACTGCGTCTTTCTCTACCATGCCGTCAAGGCCGGCATGGATATGGGTATTGTCAACGCCGGGCAGTTGGCCATCTATGACGATCTGCCCGAAGAACTGCGCGAGGCGGTCGAAGATGTGATCCAGAACCGCCGCCCGGATGCCACCGAGCGGCTGCTGGACATCGCGCCCAAGTATCAGGGCGACGGCAGCACCGCCGAAAAGGCCGAAGATCAGGAATGGCGTTCCTGGCCAGTCGAGAAACGCCTGGAGCATTCGCTGGTCAAGGGCATCACCGACTTTATCGACGAGGATACAGAAGCCGCGCGCGCCGCCGCCGACAAGCCGCTGGAGGTCATCGAAGGCCCGCTGATGGCTGGCATGAACGTGGTCGGCGACCTGTTCGGCGAGGGCAAGATGTTCCTGCCCCAGGTGGTGAAGTCGGCGCGGGTCATGAAAAAAGCCGTGGCCTATCTGTTCCCCTATCTGGAAGCCGAGAAAGAAGCCTCCGGCATGGCCGGCACCAGCTATGGCAAGTTCCTGATCGCCACGGTGAAAGGCGATGTGCACGACATCGGCAAGAACATCGTCGCCGTGGTGCTGCAATGCAACGGCTACGAGGTGGTCGACCTCGGCGTGATGGTGCCGACCGAGACCATCTTGAAGCGTGCACGCGAGGAACAGGTCGACATGATCGGCCTGTCCGGCCTGATCACCCCATCGCTCGACGAGATGGTCCATGTTGCCAAGGAGATGGAACGCCAGGGCTTTGATATCCCGCTGCTGATCGGCGGCGCCACCACCTCCAAGCTACACACGGCGGTCAAGATCGCCCCGCAGCGGAAGCATCCGGTGGTCTATGTGGTGGACGCCTCGCGCGCGGTCGGCGTGGTGTCGAACCTGCTCAGCAAGACCCAGCGCGACGGCTATGTGGCGCAGATCGCTGCCGACTACGAGCGCTTGCGCGTCGAGCGCGAGGCCAAGAGCGGGACGCGCAAGTCGATGCCGATTGGCGATGCGCGGGCTAATAAGGTGGGTATTGATTGGGCAGGCTACCAGCCACCGCGCCCGCAGATTCTGGAACCAAGATTCGACACCGGCAGCCTCGATCAGCCGGACTGGAAACTGACGGTAGAGCGCCAGGGCGATGGCGTCATCCTCACCATCGACGACTATCCGCTGGCCGATCTGGTCAACTTCATCGACTGGTCGCCCTTCTTCAACGCCTGGGAGCTGGCCGGCAAGTATCCGGCCATTCTCAATGACAAAGTCGTCGGTCAGGAGGCGCGCAAGCTGTTCGAGGATGCCAAGCCTTTCCTGGAAACCCTGGTCAAGGAGAACTGGCTCACCGCCCGCGCCGTGTGCGGTTTCTTCCCCGCCCAATCGGTCAATGACGATGACATCGCGCTCTTCAGCGATGAGGCCCGCAGCACGCCACTGGCCACCCTGCGCATGCTGCGCCAGCAGATGTTCCGGGCCGCCGGCAAGAACCAGCCCAATCTGTGCCTGACGGATTTCATCGCCCCGGCAGACTCCGGCGCCCAGGACTGGATCGGCGGCTTCGCGGTCACCGCCGGTGTCGGCATCGATGAGCACATCGCCCGTTTCGAGGCCGATCATGATGACTACAACTCCATCATGCTCAAAGCTCTGGCCGACCGCCTGGCGGAAGCCTTCGCCGAGCGCCTGCACCAGATTGTGCGCACGCAGCTTTGGGGCCATGCACCCGACGAACAGCTCGACAACAGCGCCCTGATCGCCGAGAAATATCAGGGCATTCGCCCCGCCCCCGGCTATGCCGCCTGCCCGGATCACACCGAAAAAGGCACCCTGTGGGAACTGCTCAAGCCAGACGAGCGCATCGGGCTCACGCTCACCGAAAGCTACGCCATGCTGCCCACCGCCGCCGTCTCCGGCTGGTACTTCTCCCACCCCGAGTCACGCTACTTCGGCGTCGGGCGCATCCAGAAGGATCAGGTCGAGGACTACGCCCAGCGCAAGGGCATGACGCTCGAGCAGGCCGAGCGCTGGCTGGCGCCGGTGTTGGGGTATGATCCTTAGACCTTGAGCTGGGATCATGACTCGAAAGGAAAAGCGACTTGCTGCCGTCAGACAGAATCCCAAAGCAGTTCGTTTCGACGACGCATGCCAAATCGCGGTTTCGCTCGGCTTTATCCACGAGGGTGGCCAAGGCTCCCATCGGGTGTTTAAGCGCCCTCGGGAACCCATGCAGCTAAACTTTCAAAATTGCGACGGCCTGATTCCTGCGTATCAGGCACGTCAGTTGATTGTAATGATCGACAAGTACGGAGGATAGGTCGATGCCCCATTACTTGATCGAGATTTTCTGGAGCGACGAGGACGACGGCTACATCGCCACTGTTCCGGATCTACCCGGTTGCAGCGCCTGGGGAAAAACGCAAACCGAGGCCGCGCGCGAAATCGAGCCCGCCATGACCGCTTGGATCGACGCTTGCCGCAAATCCGGAGACCCCATTCCTAACCCGAGTACACAAGCTCGGCAAGCGGCCTGACCAATAGCAGAGGATTAGACCTGGCACAGACCTCGAACATCATCAAGCAGAAGGCTCGCGCGTGGAGCTTATCTACGCCAAAGGCCGCCCGACAAGCACCCAGCATCATTGCGCTGCTAATCAGCGTCCTTGTGGCGCCCGCAAGCGCCGAGACTGCGCGCGATTTGCCAACCTTGGCCAGCACCAACCTGTGCGCCGATTTGTTAGTGCTGCGCCTGGCCGCGCCAGAGCAAGTGCTGGCCTTATCGCGCCAGAGCAAGGGATTGGAGCAAACCGAGCTTGCCGCGCAGGCGCAGGCCTATCCCAGCCATCGCGGCAGCATCGAGGAATTGCTGACACTAAAGCCCGATCTGGTGCTGGCTTATGCCGGCTGGGGCGGTCAGCGCCACGCTAAACTGTTCGCTCGCCAGGGGGTTGAAATCGTCGAGATCCCCTATCCCGGCGATTGGGAAGATGCACTGAAAAGCGCGCGACAAATCGGCGAGCGCATCGGCCGCGCGAAAAAGGCCCGGCAAGTCACCGCAGCCACAGATGCGCGCATGAAAGCGCTGGCCGAGCAGATGTCGGCCTATCAGCGCAGCGCGCAGCCAGACAAAGAGACAGGCAAAACGACAGAGATCCAACGTGCCCTGTATTTGCGCCCAAACGGCGGCACAGCCGGCAGCGGCACCTATGTCGATGATCTCATCCAGCGCCTGGGCCTGATCAACCTCGCCAGCGAGCAGGGCATCCGTGGCTGGGGTCAGCTCCCGCTCGAGCGTCTCGTCCTGGCGCCGCCCGATCTTTTCCTGCTCGGCTATTTCGACCAGGATCAGCCAATACAGGCTTCCGGCGTCGCCCGGCATCCGCTGCTGCGTTCTCTGCTCACCAACACCCCCAGCATCGGCCTGCCTGCCAACGGCTGGGGCTGTGGTGGGCTCGAGTTGCTACAGGCGGCCGAGGTCATTGCGCAGGGATATCGCCAGAAAAACCCGTGATGCGTTCAAACATCCTGGTGGTCCATGCTCCAGACGACTAGGATGGGCCAATCGGCGCAACTCGTCTTTTTGCCTCTGCTTGCCTAACGAACCTCTGCTGACTTAAACGAATATTTGCATGAATTGGCAATCCGAATGACAGATCATGCAAAAACTCCCAACCGAACCTTGCCAGCACTTTCACTCCCAGGCGATTTGTCGCCCGTATCTGAACCAGCGTGATACAAGCTGACTCCGCGCCTTCTCCCGTGGCAACCGACGACCGGCAAGCCGCCGGCCTACCGCTGCTTGCCCTGCTGCTGCTCCTGCTGGCGGGCTTGAGTCTGGCATCGCTTACCATCGGCTATGCGCCTTTGTCCCCAGCCGAGGTAGTGGCGGGTTTTTTTGGCCAGGGCCCGGAGGAACAGCGTCTGATTGTGCAGCAAATTCGCCTACCGCGAGTGCTGCTGGCCTGGCTGGTGGGTATGGCACTCGGCGCCTCGGGGGCGGCGCTGCAAGGTCTGCTGCGCAACCCGCTGGCGGAGCCCGGCTTACTCGGCATCTCCGCGAGCGCGGCGCTCGGGGCGGTGCTGGCGCTCTACTTCGGCGCCACCACCATCAGCCTGTGGCTATTACCGGCAGCGGCCATGGGGCTGGCCTTGTTGGCGACCCTGGCACTCTATGCGCTGACCCGCGCGGGCTCATCCAATCTCACGCTCATTCTGGCCGGGATTGCGCTCTCGGCCTGGGCCGGGGCCTTGACCTCCCTGGCGCTTAATCTGGCGCCCAACCCCAATGCGGTGCAGGACATGGTGCTCTGGTTGCTCGGCTCGATCAGCGACCGCAGCTTCGATGACGTGCTGCTGTGCCTGCCCTTCGTGCTGCTGGGGCTGGCGCTGCTGCTTGCCAGTGGACGCGCACTTGAAGTGCTGACCTTGGGCGAAGCAGAAGCTGCCAGTCTTGGCGTGTCGCTGGGGCGACTGCGCGGGCTCATTATCGCCGGCTCCGCCCTGAGCGTCGGCGCCACCGTGGCCGTCACTGGCGCCATCGGCTTCGTCGGGCTGGTGGTGCCGCATATCCTGCGGCCCTGGGTCGGTTACCGCCCGGCACCGCTGATTCTCGCCAGCGCGCTCGGCGGTGCGGCGCTGGTGCTGGCCGCCGACATCGGCCTGCGGCTGCTCGACCAAAACCTGCCGTCATCGCAGGAGCTCAAGCTCGGCGTGGTCACGGCACTGATCGGCGCGCCCTTCTTCCTGGCGCTAGTGTGGCGCGCGCGGGCAGATTTACCATGATCCTGCTCGAACTGGAAAACGTCTCGGTCAAGCTTGGCGGGCGCAGCCTGCTGCGCGATGTCTCGCTGCAACTGAGGGCAGGCGAGCTGCTGGGACTGATCGGCCCCAATGGCGCCGGCAAGAGCACCCTGCTCAAGACCGTGGTGCAACTGCTCCCCACCGCTGGCGGCGCTTGGACCGGCCGGATTCGCCTGCTCGGGCAGGATACGCAAACGCTCGATCCGCGTGAGCGCGCCCGCCGGCTGGCTTATCTCAGTCAGGACGACCGCGTGCAATGGCCGATCCGGGTTGAGGATCTGGTCGCGCTCGGGCGACATCCCTATCACCCGACCTGGCGCGGCGTCGCCCCTTGGGCCTCAGGCCGTCCAACTGCGGACGACCAACGCGCCATCCATCAAGCCCTGCGCACCACCGACATCTGGCACCTGCGCACCCGCCGCGCGACCGAACTCTCCGGCGGCGAGCGCGCCCGCGCCCGGCTCGCCCGGGCACTGGCCGTCGAGGCGCCACTGCTGCTCGCCGACGAACCCGTCGCCGCGCTCGACCCGCTGCATCAGCTCAAGGTGATGAGCTATCTGCGCGACTATTGTCAGGCCGGCGCAACCGCCAGCAAACGCCTCGGCGCGCAAAACGAGGTCGGCCACAGCACCACAAACGGCAGCCAGAACAGCGCTCATCACAGCAGCGGCGACGCAGAGCAAACCGATACTCGCCTACCAGGGCGCGCCGCCATCGTTGTGATGCACGACCTCACCCTCGCCAGCCGCTTCTGCGACCGGCTGCTGCTGCTGCACCAGGGCGAGCCCGTCGCGCTCGGCCCGCCCGGTCAAGTGCTAAGCCCCGAGCGCCTGCGGGACATCTACGGCATTCGCGCAGTCAGCGCCAAGATCGAGGGGCAAAGCTATGTGCTACCTTGGGCGCTGAGCGATGCCGAAGCAAATCGTGCGAATCCCAGTGTTCGGCAAGCTCCCTGAACGCTTGAGAGCCCGCCGCTGAACACCTTCCCCTGGCCCCTGCTGCTCGCCGTCTGGCTGCTTGACGCCGCCCTTGGCGATCCTGACTATCCCTGGCACCCCATCCGGCTGCTCGGCGCACTCAGCCTGCGCCTTGAGCACTGGCTCTTCGACAGCGGACTCAAGGGACATGGCGGCGGCGCGCTGCATTGGCTGTTGGTGATCGGTGCCGCGCTCGCCGGCTGGTGGCTGCCCCATTGGCTTCTGGCCGCCGTCGATCCGCTGCTCGCCATGGGCTGGGATCTGTTTCTCGCCTACAGCCTGCTCTGCACCCGCGACCTCCTGGACCACGGCCGCCGCGTACTGGAGCAACTGCATGACCTGCCGCGTGCCCGCCGCGCGCTGAGCCGCCTGGTCGGTCGCGACACCGAGCCGCTGCAAACCGACGGCATCGTGCGCGCAACCATCGAGAGCCTGGCCGAGAATCTAACCGATGCCGTCCTCACACCCTTCTGGGCGCTCTGCCTGTTCGGCCCGCCCGGACTGGTTCTCGTAAAGGCGATCTCCACGCTCGACTCCATGGTCGGCTACCGCAACGCGCGTTATCGCCGCTTCGGCACCCTCGCCGCCCGCACAGATGATCTCATCCACTGGCTGCCAGCGCGGCTGTCAGCGCCGCTCATCGCACTCGCGGCAGCCTTCTTGCGCCTCGGTGGCCAGCCCCTGCACCCAAAGCTCGCGCTCACCACCGCCTGGCATCAGCATGCCCTGCTGCCCAGTCCGAATTCCGGCTGGAGCGAAGCCGCCTGCGCCGGCGCACTGCGCTCACGCCTGCTCGGCCCCATCCATCGGCACGGCAAACTGGTCAGCAACCGATTCATGGGCGCCACGCATTGGCCGGCCAACCTGGATGCATCCGACCTGCGCCGTGCGCTCACTCTGATCGCCTGCGCCAGTTGGATCAGCCTCGCTTGCGGGCTCGCCATGGCGGTTTTGGTTGTTCGCGGGTAAATTCAGGTTGACGCTATTATTGGGCCTCGGTGCTGCGCATATGGGCGTCACGAAAGGCTCTTAATACGGCGTACATCCGGGTTTGATACCCAGCACCCTGGGTCTTGACATCAAAGGTCTTCATCTGCTCCTTGTCAACATCGCTGGTGATGATGCCTCTTCGTCATGCCTGCTTGTTGGCGGCTAAGACTTGGTTGACCTCCACCGTTGTCTTTGATGAAGTGACTGGTAGCGAAACCTCGGAGGATAGCAATGCCAACAACTCTCGCGCTAAGTTCCCATTTTGAAGATTTCGTCCGACAGCAGATCGATTCAGGCCGCTATGCTAGCGTCAGCGAGGTCGTCGGCGCCGGGCTGCGTCTCCTCGAAGAGCGTGAGGAAGACCAAGCCGGTAAGCGCCAGACCTTGCGCAAGGCAATCACCCTTGGTGTCGACGCCGGACCGGGGATCCCTGCGGAGATGGTGTTTGACCGTCTTGAGGCAAAATATGCCGCCATGACTGAGAAACGCGATTGATGCACCTGAAGTTTCTGCCGCTGGCTGCGAAGGATCTTGAGAACATTGGTGACTACATCGCCCAAGAGAACCCGCATCGGGCCATCACCTTTGTTCGGGAGTTGCGAGCGCAATGCCGCAAGATGACTCAGTCACCCTTGGCCTACCGGTCGCGCCCCGAACTTGGTAAAGGTATTCGCTCCTGTGCGTACGGCCGGTATGTGATTTTCTTCTCAGTTAAAGATGATGTTCTCCAGATTATCCGGGTCTTACATGGAGCGATGGATGCTGATTCACGTTTTGGAAAAGAAAACGGCTAGTCGATATTTTGAACCAAATGGCGCAGGGCAATGCGGTGTCGCTGGTGCCGATTCATGCGGAACTGACGACGCAACGGGCCGCTGATCTGCTCAACGTCTCCCGGCCTTTTCTGGTCAAACAGTTAGAGGCGGGCGAGATCCCATTTCACAAAGTGGGGCGACATCGGCGAATCCGCTTTTCGGACCTGATGGACTACCGCGACCGCATCGATCAGGCAGGCGCAGGCGCTTGGCTTGGGGTACTGAGTGGCGAGTCTCACGGTCATTTATGATGCGTGCCTGTTCTATCCCGCACCGCTTTGAAATCCAAATACAACATCGCGCTGATCTGACCCAACCCTCCCGATATGGCGAGCAAGCAACCCGCCTGATCGCGCTATTAGAAGCCCATGGAATCCAGTGGCGACAGCCTACCGAGCCCGCATCCCCCGTCTCCGAGCGGGAAACCCCGAGGCTGTCAACGGGCCAGAAGGTGGCGCTTTTTCGTCGGCTGTTCCGGGGTGTCAGCGTCATCCTGAAAATGGCGCTACCATAGTGGAAAATTGCTGGTACCAAGCCGAGGAGAATGAAGATGCTGCTCAGCATTCCAGATGAAGCCATTGCCAATCAGGATCTGTCGGCGAGCGACCTTTTGGTGGAGCTTGCCGTTGCGTTGTACCAAACCGGACGCCTGACAATCGGTCACGCCTGCAAGATGACCAATCTGTCTGAGATCGAATTTCAGCGCCAATTGGCGGTTCGTGGCATTGACATCCGTTATCAGCCAGAAGCGCTCGATGACGATTTGTTGACGCTTCGAATCGGACTATGAATAGGACGCAGACCCGAATCTGTGTCAGCGACACCACGGCCATTACGAATCTCGCAGCCATCGGTCGGCTCGATCTCATGGAGTTATCGGTCTCGTTGGTTTATTGATTGAGGCAAAGCGCCGACATCTGATTTCAGCGGTTGCTCCCCTTCTCGATAGGCTTCAGCGAGAAGCCGGATTCCGTCTTGGCACCTCTTTTCGGCAACGCGTTCTGAAGGAAGCCGAGGAACGCGACATTTAATTCCCGCAATCTCGTGGGTTCAAAAACATTGTCAAAAATTACTAGTACCAAACAGATGCAATCCAACCCGGACAGCGCGCGCGTCATCAAGCTTGCCCTAGCGCAGGATCGGGATCACGGTGATGCCGAGACCAACCGCGGGGCCATTCTGCGCCATATCGAGGAGGCAGCGCAGGCGGGCTGCGGGCTGCTGTTGCTGCAAGAGTTGCACAACGGGCCCTATTTCTGCCAGCGCGAAAGCATGATGGAATTCGACCGCGCGGAGCCCGTGCCGGGGCCGACCACCGAGTGGCTCGGCGAGGCTGCGCGTCGGCATGGTCTGGTCATCGTCGGGTCCTTGTTCGAGCGCCGCGCCCCGGGGCTGTATCACAACACGGCGGTGGTGTTGGATGCCGACGGGCGTCTTGCCGGCTGCTATCGCAAGATGCACATTCCGGATGATCCCGGTTACTACGAGAAGTACTATTTCACCCCCGGCGATCTTGGCTTCACCCCCATCGACACTGCCATCGGGCAACTCGGCGTGCTGGTGTGCTGGGATCAGTGGTTTCCGGAGGCGGCACGCCTGATGGCGCTGGCGGGTGCCGAGCTGCTGCTTTATCCGACCGCGATTGGCTGGGATCCGGAGGATTCACCCGCCGAGCAGGCACGCCAACGCGAGGCCTGGATGACGGTGCAGCGCGGACATGCCATTGCCAACGGGCTGCCGCTGCTAGCCTGTAACCGCGTAGGCTTCGAGGCCGATACCAGCGCACCGGGCGGCGGCAGCCAGTTCTGGGGCAGTTCCTTTGTCTGCGGTCCTCAGGGCGAGTTGCTGGCCAGGGCGCCCGAGGATGCGCCCGCGCTGCTGATTACCGAGATTGATCTCAACCACAGCGAACAGGTCCGGCGCGCCTGGCCTTTTCTGCGCGACCGGCGCATCGACGCCTATGGCGATCTCAGCCGCCGGTTTCGCGATTAAGCTTGAAGCGGCTGCGCGCAACCCTGACAATTCGTCCCAAGACTGGCCGCGCCCCGGCGTGCCAAATCAACCAGCGGCCCCATTACAGGCAGGATTTTGCCCCATGAACGACACTCAGAAAACCATGCGTTCCATTATTCAGCGCATTGCAACCGGCCCGGAACTGTCTAAGGATATCTCGCTCGAAGAGGCCCGCATCGGCATGCGCGCCATTCTTGAGGGCGAGATCGACCCGGTACAGGCGGGGCTTTTTCTGATCGGCCTGCGCATGAAGCGCGAGACTGATGACGAAATGCGCGGCGTACTCGAGGCCATACGCAATGTCACCAATAGCGCCGTGGCGGATGTGGACGACGTGGTGGACATTGCCGATCCCTACGACGGCTACAACCGCTGCCTGCCCGCCGCACCCTTTCTGCCGGCAGTGCTGGCCGAGTGCGGGGTACCAGCGGTCAGCCATGGTGTAGATGCCGTGGGGCCGAAGTTTGGCGTCACCGCCCGGCACGTTTTTGAGGCTGCCGGCATTCCGGTTGACCTCTCGCCCGATGACGCCGCCCGACGCCTGTCCGATCCAGCCATCGGCTGGACCTATGTCGATCAGCGCGCCTTCGCACCCAAGTTGCACGATCTGGTCGGCCTGCGCGCCACCATTGTCAAACGCCAGGTCATGACCACCACCGAGGTGATGGCACAGCCCATCCAAGGCCGGCGCAAGACGCACCTGGTCACCGGTTATGTGCACAAACCCTATCCGCGCATTTACGCCCTGCTCGCCCGCCATGCCGATTTCGACTCGGCGCTGATGATCCGCGGCGTTGAAGGTGGAGTCATCCCATCGCTGCGTCAGGCCGGCGCCTGTTTCAACTACCAGCAGATGGGCGAGGAGCAATCCTTCGACATCGACCCAACCGCACTGGGCATCGAGCAGTCCGCACGCGCGGTACCCTTGCCCGACGACCTGCCAACCACCAACCGACCTGGCGATGACATTGCCATTGCGGTCGATGTGCGGGCCACCGCCCGGGCCGCCGCCGAGGCCGGTCAGCGCGCGTTGGCAGGAGAAGCTGGGCCAACCTACGACAGCCTGGTGTTCTCGGGTGCCCTGGTGCTCTGGCATCTGGGGCGGGAGAAAACCCTGCCAGCTGCGGCCGACCGCATCCGCGCGGCGCTCGATTCTGGTGTGGTCACGCAGCGCCTGCGCTGAGTAATATCGCTGTAGCAATGACTTTTCTGTTTTGGGTCGGGCAGCGGCCACGGGGGTCTCGGCGGCAAGGATGCTGCCGGGAAGCCCCCATGGAAGGGTTCACGGCGTCCCCCGTGACCACTGCCCGGCCCGAAACAAGCCGAAAGTCCATGTCCGCTGGTATACCCAAGGAGCAGTCACAACAGGAGCGCTGAAGACATGCAACCGCCCTATGTCGCCGTAGCCAATGCCGAGGATCTCGAACCCGGTCGCTTCCTGAAGGTCGAGGCCGAAGGTCGCGCCTTTCTTATCGCCATGATTGGGGATGATTTTTACGCAGTCGAAGACCTGTGCAGCCACGAGGACTATCCACTGTCCTATGGTTGCCTGGATGGTGATCGCATTAAATGTTCGCTGCACGGCAGCCGCTTCAGCCTGAAAACCGGCGAGCCGCTGGACGAGCCGGCCGATCAACCCATCGCCACCTTTGCCGTGGTGATCGATGAGGGGCAGATCTGGATTGATCCAAGTCGGGCGATGAATGCCGCTGATTAACGCCCGGACGGCCGTTTATCAACGCTGCGATCTCGCATCGCGGCAGCCAGACCCGCCAGCAGGGCGTCTTCGTCTTCACTGGCGACTGGTGGAGAGGTGACCAGACACTCTTCCAACGGCCAGATCAGCTCTTCCAGACGCGCTTTCAGTGTCTCGGGCGCGTCCTGCTCGGCACCAGACAGGGTGAGAACGGGCAAATCCGCCTGTTTGCATAGGCTTTGAATCCGCGCCTGCTCGCGGCGCACCCGGCGCGGGCGCTTGCCGCCAGCGGTCAGCAGCACGGCGCACAGCGGCTCGCTGCCATCGGCTGACAGCACTGCTAGGTCGACGCTCAATGCGCCAACTTCTGCAAGCCAACGCCGGGCGCGGCGCGCGGAGACCCCGGGAGCTGGGCCGATTAGCCGATACAGAGGCATCTGGGCTTGCACCCGTCGCTGGTCACCGAGAAGCTGTTCGAGCAATCCGAGGCATTGGAGCTCGAGCGCATTGAGCATCGGTCGGCGGCGCTTGACGGCCAATTTGCTACGGCGTGCGCTGCTGGGCGACGGCCCCGTCGGGATCAGGCTCAGCAGAAGATTCACCAAGGCCAGCGCAGCGAGGGCCAGCAACAGGAAAAACTGGGTCATTTTTGTCTCTTACCGTAAAACAGCAAATTCATTCTCCGGGGCGGCCGGGACCATGAATCTTATCGTGAAACGGCAGCTTTGTTCTCCGGGGTGGTGCCGCACCATGAACTTTCGTTTAACTGCCCACTTTGCGCGGGATTTTCGTTCCAGCCGTTCGATATGGTTGTCGTCATGGCTATCGGCACCCAAACATCAGCGGTGCCAAGGATGTCAACGCGGCTGCCGGGTAGACATCATGGCAGCTTAAGGTCACTTGATGATCGCAGGTAAAGCGGCTCCCAGCAGTCGGGCGCGGTTGTCGAAAAGCGCCACAGCAGTTAATGTTCATGCCCCGCTGCGGGTTCTAAGACAGGCTTCCCCGTTCGGGTTGTCTGAGTTATTGCACTGCCTATCGCCAGGAGCTTCATCGTCCCCATCATGCTCGAGGTTTCCGCACTGAGCTGCCGTCGTGGCGAGCGTTGTCTGTTCAGCGCGCTCGATCTTCAGCTGGCACCTGGGCAGCTGCTGCATTTGCAGGGGTCGAATGGCAGCGGCAAGACGACCCTGCTGCGCGCGCTCTGCGGGCTGTTGCATCCGGAGGCCGGGCAGATTCGCTGGCGCGGCGAGCCGATCGAGCGCTTGGCCGAGGACTATTATCGCGACTTACTCTACCTGGGGCACCTGAACGGGATCAAAGGGGATTTGACCGGCCTTGAGAATCTGCGCATTGCCTGCCGCCTGGTTGGGCGCCGCGCGAGCGATCAGGCAATCGGCGAGGCGCTGGCGCGCATCGGTCTCGGGGGCTTTGAGGATCTGCCCTGTCGCATGCTGTCGCAGGGACAAAAAAAGCGCGTCGCCTTGGCGCGGTTGCTGCTGAGCAAGGCGCCACTGTGGATTCTCGATGAGCCTTTTGCGGCACTCGATGTGGGTGCTGTGGCCTTGCTCGATGAGTTGATCCGCGCCCATGTCGAGGCTGGTGGGCTCGCGGTGCTGACCACCCATCAGGCGCTGACGCTGGCGGTCGGACAGCGGCTCGATCTCAATCTGGACGCAGCCGCACCGCGCGTGATCCCCGCCGGAGCTGCGACCGACATCCCGAGCGCGTCCCGCACGGAGCCCTCATGCTAGGCACCTTTATCTCCATCCTGAGCCGCGATCTGACGCTCGCGCTGCGAAGGCGCACCGATGTCCTCACGGTGTTGTTTTTCTTTTTGATCGTCGTCAGCCTATTCCCTCTAGGAGTGGGTAGTGAGCAGGCACTGCTGCGCGAACTGGGGCCGGGGGTGGTCTGGGTAGCGGCGCTGCTGGCCTCCATGCTGGCGCTTGAGCGGCTGTTCGCGGCCGATTACGAAGACGGCACCCTGGAGCAGATGCTGCTCACCCCCCAACCACTCGGCCTGCTGGTGTTGGCGAAAGTGCTGGCCCACTGGCTGCTGACTGGGCTGCCGCTGGTGCTAATCGCGCCGCTGATTGCGATGCAGTATCATTTGCAGGATGGTCAAATGCTGATCATGATGGCATCCTTGCTGCTCGGCACTCCCACGCTGGGGCTGATCGGTGCCATCGGCGCGGCTCTGACGCTCGGTCTGCGCGGCGGTGGCATTTTGCTCTCGCTGCTGATTTTACCGCTCTACATCCCGATTTTGATCTACGGCGAGGGAGCAGTGACCGTGAGCGCCATTGCGCTGGCCGATGCCGAGCCTTACCTGATGTTACTGGGCGCGCTGCTGCTGCTGGCGCTGCTGCTCGGCCCCTGGGCTGCGGCAGCGGCCTTGCGGATTTCGGTGGAGTGACTTGACCCTGCGGAAGATTCAGCAGCGAAATCAGCATCGCGCAACAAAAAACTCCAGGTTGAAGTTGTCAATCTTGGTCACACACTGGCCTGACGAATTCTTATGAACATCAACTGGTTCAAATATGCCTCCCCGGCCGCGTTTTATCCCATCGCCGGTCGCATGATTCCCTGGTTTGCCGGCATCGCGCTCGCACTGGTGCTCGGCTCGCTGCTGTGGGGCTTTTTCGGCACTGCCGATCAACTCGGCGGCACAAATCCGCAGAAAGAGTATTACCGCATCATTTACATCCATGTCGCCGGTGCCTGGATGTCCATGTGGCTCTATGTGGTGCTGGCCGGCTGGTCGGCTATTGGGCTGGTCTTCAATACCCGGTTGAGCTTCATGATGGCCAAGGCGGTGGCACCCACCGGGGCCATCTTCACCTTTATCGCGCTCTGGACTGGTGCCTTTTGGGGCCGACCGAGTTGGGGCACCTACTGGGACTGGGATCCGCGCCTGACCTCGGAGCTGATCCTGTTTTTTCTCTACATTGGCTACATTGCCCTGCATTCAGCAATCGATGACAGCCGCCGCGCCGACCGCGCCGCAGCACTGCTGGCCATCGTCGGCCTGGTGATGCTGCCGGTGATTTACTGGTCGATTAACTGCCCGGACCCAACCCAGTGCGCCGCGCTGCACCAGCGCTCTGCTCCAGGCTCGATTCATGCCAGCATTCTGTGGCCCATGCTGGGCGCGACCTTGGGCTTCTGGAGTTACTCCTTCGCCGCGGTCTTCGCGCGACTGCGCGGCATTATTTTGCTGCGCGAGAAGGACAATGCCTGGGTAGCGGAACTGCTACAAGGGGAACCCAAAC
Organism: Thiorhodovibrio frisius; assembly: GCF_033954835.1. NCBI lineage: Bacteria > Pseudomonadati > Pseudomonadota > Gammaproteobacteria > Chromatiales > Chromatiaceae > Thiorhodovibrio > Thiorhodovibrio frisius. The sequence continues at coordinate 677,353 of NZ_CP121471.1, read as the reverse complement.
CATGACAGACTTTCTTAACCAAGGCGGTTACGCCTTTTTCGTCTGGGGCGCCTATGGTATGACCTTCGCGCTGCTCGCAGCGGAAGTGATTGCGCTGATGTTCAGTCGGCGAACGCTGCTCGCTCGGCTTGAACGCTTAGTGCGCGGGCGCGCGCAGGCGGCTGGCCAGCCCGAATAACGCAGACAATTTGTCTCCAGGCAAGCAACTTTGTTTGGAAATTGAATTTTTTTGAGGATTGAGGATGAAAGCCAGACAAAAACGCATCCTGTTCGTCGCGGTTGCCGTGGTCGGTGTCAGCCTGGCGGCTGGGCTGGCGATTAGCGCGCTGCGCAGCAATATTTCTTACTTCTTCAGCCCCACGCAGGTGATGGCGGACGAGCATCCGACCGATGCCGTTTTTCGCGTCGGCGGCCTGGTGGTTGAAAACAGCCTAGAGCGCCAACCGGACGGCTTGACACTGACCTTTGATGTCACTGACAACGCCGCGACCGTGCCAGTGCGCTACACCGGCATCCTTCCGGATCTGTTCAGCGAAGGTCAGGGTGTTGTCGCCAAGGGGCGCATGGGGCCGGATGGCGTCTTCATAGCCGAGAACGTGCTAGCCAAGCATGACGAGTCCTACATGCCGCCCGAGGTGGCCGACACCCTGCAGGCAGCTCACGTCGAAGGCGTGGTGGAGTCAGCCGTCCAATGATTCCTGAGCTTGGTCATTTTGCCCTCATCATCGCGCTTTGCTTTGCCCTCGCGCAGGCAATCATCCCGCTGGTCGGGTCGTTCAACGGCAACCGCCCCTGGATGGCACTGGCCCGGCCGCTCGCCTATGGGCAGCTGACCTTCATCGCCATTTCCTTTGCCTGTCTGGTTCAGGCCTTTGTGGTCAGCGACTTTTCGGTCACCTATGTCGCCACCAACTCCAACAGCCTGCTGCCGACCATCTATAAGGTCTCGGCAGTCTGGGGCGCACATGAAGGCTCGCTACTGCTGTGGGTACTGATGATGGCTGGCTGGGGCGCAGCCGTGGCGATCTACAGCAAGAACTTGCCGCTGGCAATGATCGCGCGCGTGATCTCGGTGCAGGGCATGGTGACCATCGGCTTTCTGCTGTTCACACTGCTGACCTCCAACCCCTTCGACCGGCTATTCCCGGTGCCGCCCGAGGGCCGCGATCTCAACCCCCTGTTGCAGGACTTCGGGCTCGCCATCCATCCGCCCATGCTCTATATGGGCTATGTCGGCTTCTCGGTCGCCTTTGCCTTCGCCATCGCCGCACTCATTGGCGGCAAGCTGGATGCCGCCTGGGCGCGCTGGTCGCGGCCCTGGACCACGGTGGCCTGGATTTTCCTCACCATCGGCATCGCACTCGGCTCTTGGTGGGCCTATTACGAACTCGGCTGGGGCGGCTGGTGGTTCTGGGATCCGGTCGAGAACGCGTCATTAATGCCTTGGCTCATCGGCACCGCGCTGATGCATTCGCTGGCGGTGACGGAAAAGCGCGCCGCCTTCAAGAGCTGGACGGTGCTGCTGGCCATCTCGGCATTTTCGCTCAGCCTGCTCGGTACCTTCCTGGTGCGCTCGGGCGTGCTGACATCCGTCCATGCCTTCGCCACCGACCCGACGCGCGGCGCCTTTATTCTGTTGTTTTTGTGCGTTGTCATCGGGGGCTCCCTGGCGCTCTATGCCTGGCGCGCGCCTAGCGTCTCCTCCGGCGGGCATTTTGATCTCCTCTCGCGCGAGAGTTCGCTTTTAATGAACAATCTGCTGTTCTCTGCCTTCACCATCCTGGTGCTCTTCGGCACCCTGGCGCCATTGATCTACGAGGCATTCGGCTGGGGCAAGATTTCCGTCGGCTTCCCCTGGTTTAACAAGATGTTTGTCGCCCTCGCCCCCTTCCTGGCACTGCTGCTCGGCATCGGCCCGCTGGTGCGCTGGAAGCATGATGCCGCGCTCAGGCTGCTGAGCAAGCTGTGGCCGGCGTTGGTTCTGACGATTGGCGTTGGGTTCTGGGTTGCCAAAGCCGAGTTCGCCGCCAGCCACCTATGGGTAACGATCGGAATCTCGCTTGCGGCCTGGATTTTGTTCTCCCACCTGATGGCCTTGTTCGAGCGCCTGAAAAATCGCCCCGATGGTTTTGTCGCAGGCATCAAGTCCATTGGCACCGATCTGCGCGGAAGCGGGCGCGGCTTCTACGGCATGCTGATCGCGCACCTGGGTGTTGCCGTGTTGATTATTGGCATCACCATGGTGTCCACCTTCGATATGGAGCACGATGTGCGCATGTCACCGGGCGACTCGCACGAGCTTGCCGGCTACCGCTTTGAGTTCCTGGGCGCCGAGCCAAAGGATGGGCCAAACTACAATGCCGATCGCGGGCATTTCATGGTCTATCGCGGCGATAAGACCATCGCCGAACTCTTCCCCGAGAAACGCGCCTACATGGGCGGCGGCATGCCAATGACCGAAGCCGCGATTGATGCTGGCCTGATGCGCGATATCTACGTCTCCCTGGGGGAGCATGTCGGCGGTGGCGACTGGGCGCTGCGGCTTTACTACAAACCTTATGTGCGTTGGATCTGGCTCGGAGCGATTTTCATGGCCATCGGCGGCCTGCTGGCCGTAACTGACCCGCGTTATCGCGCTGCCCGCGTGAAAGCACAGGCACCGGACTTTGACAAAGCCACCGCCAAGGCTTGAACAACACTATGACAGAAGCCACCAACAAAAAATCCTCCACCCTGCGCTTTCTGGTGCCGCTGATCATCTTCGGCGCACTGGCTGGCCTGCTGCTTTACGGCCTCGGTCAGGATCCGCGCGAAGTCCCCTCGCCGCTAATCGGCAAGGCGGCGCCTGAGTTCAAGCTGCCCGATCTCCTCGACCCGTCTCGGTCAGTCTCCAATGCCGATCTGGATGGCAAAATTTCCCTGGTCAACGTCTGGGCGTCCTGGTGCGGTGCCTGCCGCGCCGAGCATGGCATGCTGATGGAGCTGTCCCGGCGCAAGGATATTCAGCTAATCGGCTTGAACTGGAAAGACGACCAGGCCGATGCCACGCAGGTCATCCGCATGAGCGGCAATCCTTATCAGCTGATCGCCTTCGACCCCGACAACAATTCAGGGATCGACTGGGGTGTCTATGGCGCACCCGAGACCTTCGTGGTTGATCGCAACGGGATTATTCGCCACAAGCACATCGGCCCGATTGATCCGGAAGTCTGGCAACAGACGCTGGAGCCCATCATCGCCAAGCTGCAACGCGAACAACCCGACCCAACATCCAATCCGGTACGCTGAGATGCCACTGCGAATCCGACCAATGCTCAAGTCCCTGCGGCTATTTGCTCTGTTGCTGGTCTTCAGCGCAGCCGCCAGCGCCTTTACGCTGGAAGAGTTCCAGTTCGACTCCCCCGGACAGGAAGCAGAATTCCGCGAGCTGATCAGCAAACTGCGCTGCCTGGTATGCCAGAACGAGTCTCTGGAAGGCTCTCAGGCCGATCTGGCCCAGGATCTGCGCGAAGAAGTCTACGGCATGATGCGCGAGGGCAAATCAAAAGAGGAAATCCTGGTCTTCCTCACTGATCGCTATGGCGACTTCGTGCTCTACGACCCGCCGCTCAAACCCTCCACCTATGTGCTCTGGTTCGGCCCCTTCGTGCTGATCGGCATCGCGGCCTTCTTTATGGTGCGCTCACTGGTCCGGAGCCGCGCCGGACCACCCAGTTCCCTCTCCGAGAGCGAACAAGAACGACTGCAACAACTGCTGGATACGCCCCCCGGCGGTGAGGACAAACCCCTATGACCCTCTTCTGGACTCTGGCCGGTGCCATGCTCGTGCTGGCCGCTTTCTTTGTGCTAGTGCCGCTGTGGCGCGCACGCACCGCCATCGCCGGCCAAGCGGATGCCGCAAAAGCAAACGTCACACAGGACGCAGTGAATCTTGGCCTGTTTCGCCAGCAATTGGCCGAACTTGATGTCGATCTGGCCAACGGCAAAATCGACGCCGAGCAACACCAGGCCGCCCGCCTGGAACTGGAGCGCGAACTGCTGCACGACTTGGACGACGCCGGCGCCTCGAGCACAGAGCACGCCACCCGCGGACGCTGGCTGCTGCCGCTGCTGGCATTGGCCATCCCCGCGCTGGCGGTGGCCTTCTACCAGGCCACTGGCACGCCCGATATCATCCCGCGTCTGGCCCAGGCCGGCGCCACCCAGAGCATTCCTGGCCATGGCGGCGATGGCGAGATGCCGCCGCTCGATGAACTGGCCAATCGTCTGGCCGCGCGCATGGAGCAGAACCCGGGAGACATTGAAGGCTGGGTGATGCTCGGGCGCACCTACTTCGCGCTTGGCAACGCTCCCGGCGCCTTGCATGCGCTGGAACGCGCTTACGCACTCGCCCCCGACGACCTGGATGTCAAGCTCACCTACGCCGAGGCGCTGGCCGCCAACAACAACAATAACCTTGAGGGCCAGCCCGCCGAGTTGATCAGCCAAGTGCTCGCTGCCGATCCCAACCACATCAACGCCCGCTGGCTCACTGGCATGTTGTCCTTCCAGCGCGGGCAATACAGCGCCGCCATCCAGTCCTGGCAGCGGATACTGGATCAGACCGCTCCCAACAGCGGTGACGCCGAGGATCTGCGCGGCCTGATCGAAGAAGCGCGCAAGCGCGGTGGCGTGGTGGCTGCACCCGCCTCCGACCAAGCACCAGCCGCTGCGGAGCCGCAACAGAGGAAACCGAGCGAAGCCGATCAGGCGGCCACGGGAGCGGACAAGCCAGCGCCCCAAGCCCCCGCAAGCGCGCAGACAGGGGAAACCAGCGTCAGCGAGGAGACCACCAGTGACGCTGACAAACCGGCCGCGCCCGGCGCGCGCGTTCAGGTCAGCGTCTCGATCGCGCCCGAGCTATCAGACCAATTACCCCCCGACGCGGTGGTCTTCGTCTACGCCAAAGCCGCCGCCGGTCCACCTATGCCATTAGCCGCGCAGCGCCTGCGTGTCGGCGACCTACCCGCCACTCTGACGCTCGATGACAGCATGGCCATGAATCCGGCGATGACGCTGTCCAACTTCCCCAAGGTGATCCTTGGCGCGCGCATCTCTCTCAGCGGTCAGGCCATGCCAATGTCGGGCGACTTGCAGGGCGAGTCCGGCCCCATCGCAACCAGTGCGGCCCAGGCGGCGGTCCCAGTGGTCATCAACCAACGGCTGCCTTAGGCGCTGCCCAAACCGCTGACCCGCTCGACCCGCCGCGCCAGCGTCTCACCCAAGACCGCCTCGCTGCCATAAAGCAGGGTGAATCGGTGGCGGGCGCGGGTGATGGCGGTATAGAGCAACTCGCGCGTCAGCACCGGATTGGCCCGATCTGGCAGCACCAGCGCAGTGTGGATGAACTCCGAGCCCTGGGACTTGTGCACCGTCATCGCAAAAACGGTCTCGACCGCTTGCAGACGACTGGGCAGAATCCAACGCACCTTGCCATCGGCACCGGGAAAGGCCACCCGTAGCATTGGACGAGAAGCCAGCGCTGAGTCCGAGCCGTTCGCCGGTCGCGGCACCGCCAGGGTGACACCAATGTCGCCGTTCATCAGGTTCAGGCCATAGTCGTTGCGGGTCACTAGCACCGGGCGTCCCGGAAACCATTGCCCGCTTGCCAGCCCGCGCGCGTCATCCCCGCCCGCCAGCAGTCCGGCAGCGCGCAGACGCCGAAGAATACATTCATTCAGCCCCTCGATCCCCCAGGGACCGGAGCGCAGGGGCGTGAGGAGCTGAAAACTCTTCTGCGCCTTCAGCACCTCGCCCGCCCAGGCATCAAGCCTGGTCTGCTCAGTGCCAGCCGGCGGCGCCTTGCGCTGCATCAGCGCCAGATAGCTGTCGTCCCCGCCATAGCCTGAGCAAACCAGTTCGGCCAAGGTCGCGGCCTCAGGCGTGGCAAGCGCGATGGATTCAATCGCGCCGAGGCGGTTATCGTCCTGCGTCTGCCCGCGCGCAAACAGCGCCTGCACCGCGCGCAACCGACCCGCTGCGCCGGTATCGGCCGCATCGGGCTGATTCACCAAGGCCGCTAGCGCGCCAATGCCTCCCTCGGCACTAAAGCGATAGCTGTAGCGCAGCATCACAATGGCCTGATCGCGCGCCTGGCCTGCCGGATCGATGAAGGCATCAGGTATCCGCTGCCCGCTGGCCGCTTCCAGCCAGGCGGCTGTCTCTGGGCTGTAGTGAACCCCGGCGGCGCGCTGGCACAGATCGCCCAGCACCGCACCCGCCTCCACCGAGCTGAGCTGATCCTTGTCACCAAGCAGTATCAGTCTGGCATCCGGGCGCATGGCCTCGAGCAGACTGGCCATGATGTCAACATCCACCATGGAAGCCTCGTCCACCACCACGAGATCGGCTGGCAGGGGTTGAGCGGCATGGTGGCGAAAACGCCGACTGCCAGGAATGGTGCCGAGCAGCCGGTGCAGGGTTGTCACCTTGGTCGGGAGTGCGTCCTTGCTAGGGAAGGCTACGGACAGCTTGCGTAGCTGATCGGCGATGGATTCGTTGAGACGCGCGGCGGCCTTGCCGGTGGGCGCGGCCAGAGCAATGCGCAGCGGCGCTTGCCCCGGCGCGACCAGACTTTGCAACACGGCCAAGAGACGCAGCACAGTGGTGGTCTTGCCGGTTCCGGGTCCACCGGTGATGATAAAAAAAGCACTTCGGGCGGCCAAGGCGCAGGCAACACGCTGCCAGTCCGGATCAGCGACCGGTGTCTCCCCCGGAGCCAGAGCAAAGAGCGCATCGAGTTGTTGGCGCAGCGCCTGCACATCAACGGCGCATTGTTGCCGCAACCTTGCATCCAGCCCGTGGCGAATGCGCTGTTCATACTGCCAGTAACGGCGTAGATAAAGCAGCGGCCGATGGGCTGCGCCGGCCAACACCAGCGGGTTTGAGCCATCATCGTATCCCAACTCCGCCCCGGCGCCCTGGCCCCCATCCGCACCGCGCCTATCGCTGACGCAGGGACTTGCGGCCAGGCATTCGGCCCAGTCCGCAGCGGTGCCGATCGCCTCCAGACGCTCGCGCAAGGCATCGCGCACCGCCGCTCCAACCCCAGCATCCTCGGATTCACGTCCAAGGACGGCGTCCGGATTGGCCATCACGGCCGCCAAGTCCAGGCACACATGCCCATGCCCATTGCGCTCGCTGGTCAGCGCCACGGCAAGCAGCACCGCTTGGTCCTGCTCCGGGCCGCGCTCGGCAAGGAAGCGGGTCAGGGCCAGGTCGAGCGGACGCAGGGCGCCAGCATCGACCCAGGCCGCGAAGGTTTTCAGCATGGAATCTACCTGACTAACGCTCATGGTCACGGCCACGCCAGAAAATGATTCCGATTGACTCAGGGTAAGCGCTCGGGGCATTGGCTCCTTCGCATTCATCGTTGGCCACCATGTCGCTGCTTTTCTCCATCACTCACCGTCCTCCTCTTGCGACTGCGCACTGCGCCCCGCAAAGAGCCCATCGAGTGCTTCGATCAGGGCGCGCGGCGGGCGGTCGGTGAAAAGCCCCTGGCTGGGAGCACCCGCACCGCGCAAAAACACATAGACGGCACCGCCGATGTGACGGTCGTAGTCATAGTCAGGCAGGCGCGCGCCAAGCAGCCGGTGCAGCGCGAGCAGATAGAGCAGGTATTGCAGATCGTAACGGTGATGCAAGATGGCGCCGCGCATGGCCTCTGGGGTGTAAGCGCTGTTATCGGGGCCAAGCCAGTTGGATTTCCAGTCGAGCACATAAAACCGACCCTGGTGCTCAAATACCAAATCGATAAAGCCTTTGAGCATGCCATTGAGCTGGCCGGCGTGCAGCGTCGGTCGCGACTCGCCGGCCAGGCAATGCTGTTGCACCAGCGCATCGAGCCGGCGAATATCGACAGACCGGGTCTGAATCCAGAACTCCATCTCGACCTGCACGTCCGATGGCGAAAGTTCGGCCAGCACCAGCTCGCTTCCTGTCTTTCCGCCGGGCGGCTCGGGCGCACTGTCAGGCCGCCCCGCATCCTGGGGCAAGATCCAAGAGCGACTCAGCATCGCGCCAAGCCAAGCGTTTAGCGGATCGGTCCAACCCTGAAGTCCGCGCAGGGTGCAGCGCCGCGCGAGCATCTCGCGGCGCTCGGGCGGTGATGCAGCCGCAGCCGCGAAACCCCGCCCCAAGCCGGATTGGCTGTTTGAGGACTCGGCGCGCCCTGCCCATTCAAGCAGGCCGTGCAGGAAGGTCCCGGCGCGGCTGCCACGGGGGAAGTCGTGCAGCGCCCCCGCTGCCGGGCTTGCAGTCGCAGCGACAGGTGGTTGAGCCTGTGCGGCAGCACCGCCTACCGGCTCAGCGCGCGGAACGAGCGTCTGGGTCAGGTCAAGCGCGGCTTCTTCGAGCGCGGTTTCCTGGTTCGCAGTCTCGGCTCCTGGCGCTGGCTCCTGGTCCTCGGGCGGCGCGCTCATGCCCAGGCGCAGCGCCGAGTAACTCGAAATCCACCAGGGCGCGAAGGGACGGTGCGCGGGCTCGCGAGCCGGGTCCAGGGTTTCGTCATCCTCCGCCGTCAGGCAGCGTGCATCGGGCTCCGGAGCGCTCAGCAGCGCTATGGCATCGCAGCCCTGTGTCAGCTGGGCTAGGCGCTGGTGCACGGCCGCACTGGTCGGGAACGCCTGAGCGCCGTTCAAAGCATAGCCAATGGCGCTTCGGTGGAGTTTCGGCTGCTTGCTGCTATCGTTTTTGAGCGGCGCAATGCCGAGCCAGAGCGCATGGCGCGCACGCGTAGCGGCGACATAGAGCAGGCGCATATCTTCACTCAGGCGTGCGTCATCAGCTTGTTCCCAGGCATCTGGAAAGACCTTATTGCCGGCCACTTCGATGAAGCGCTCCAGAGATTCCATGGACGCATCTGGCCGATAAATGACGCTGCGCGCATTTCCGTCAACCGGGCGCCAACTGCAAATAAAGGGCAAGAGCACCAGGGGATACTCCAGTCCCTTGGATTTGTGAATGGTTATCACGCGGACCAATTCAGCATCGCTTTCCAGGCGCAGAATGGACTCATCGCTGGAGTCGCCCTCGCCGAGGTGCTCGCTCAGATGACGAATCAGCGCCTGTTCCCCATCCAGATTGCTGGCCGCCTGTTGTAACCACTCGCTCAGATGCAGCAGATTGGTCAGGCTGCGCTCGCCTCCTGGCTGCGCCAACAGACGTGCCGGCAGGTCATGATCGTGCATTAGCCGACGCAGCGCGGCCAGCACGCCCCGGTGCTGCCACAGTTGCCGATAGTCGCGAAAGCGCTCGAGTTGCGCTTCCCAGGCCAACTCGTCGCGCTGCCAGTGGTCGAAAGCATCCAACGCCAGGGCCAGGGTATTGGTGCCAAGCGCGGTGCGCACCAGGCCCTCATCCCGGGGTTGCGCGCAGGCCCGCAGCCAATGGAGCACATCAGCAGCCTCTGCGGTTGCGAACACCGAGTCACGATCCGACAGATAGACACTATTGACCCGACGCTTGGCCAGGGCGTCGCGCATGGCCGCTGCTTCCTTGCGGTTGCGCACTAAAATAGCAATGTCGCGCGGGCGCAGCGGTTGCCAGTGATTCCCGGTGCGAAAACCGGCCCGGTCTTCACGCGCCTGTTGCAGCCAGCGCACAATCTCTGAGGCTGCCACCTCGGCCATGGCCTCGCGATAGGCGGGGCTTCCGAGCGGACCGCCGTTCTCGCCGTCGAGCCACCAGAAGGTCATGGCCGGCGCGGGTTGTTGATCGAGCAGGAGTTGATCGGCGCGACCGGCGGCTTTCACCCGCACATAGGGAATGGGATTGTCATCCGGCGCCTCTTTGGACCCAAACCGAAACGCACCGGCGTCATGCTGCTCCGCGTGCTCGAACAGCCTGTTGCAGGCATCGACCACGGCTTGGGTGGAGCGATAGTTGGTCTTGAGCGTATAGAGTTGATCGCGCGTGGCCTGGCGCGCGGCGAGATAGGCGTGAATGTCGGCGCCGCGAAAACCGTAGATGGCTTGCTTGGGGTCGCCGATCATGACCAGCGCTGTCGACTGCGCATCCTTATGTGGCGCATCGCCCTGTACCGCATCGGTTTTTTGCGCATAAATGCGCTCGAAAATACGGTATTGCAGCGGATCAGTGTCCTGAAATTCATCGATCAAGGCGACCGGGAACTGCGCGCGCAGGGTCGCGGCCAGCGTCTCGGCCAGAGTTTGATCGCTTAAGCTGGCCGTTGACGGATTGAGCGCAGCGTCCAGATCGCGCAGCAGATCGTCGAAGCCCATCTCGGCTCGCTGGCCGAGCCGACGCGGCAACTCGCGGCTCAGCCAGTCGGCAGCATGCGCAAGCAGACGCGGCGCCAGCGGCGGATCGGGCGCGACGGATTGGGCTTGCACCCGCGCAACCTCGGCCTGCCAGTCGGCGATGGCCTGAAAGGCGGGATGCGCGGGAGCCTGTTGGACAGGCGCACTGCCCCGGAACTTGAACCCCTCTTGCGCGAAGCGCTGGATCTTGTCGGGCGTCTTGCCACCATCGGCCCATTGCGCAAGTTCAGCCAAGCATGTACCAAAAGATTCCACGGTCTTTTTGGGATAGCTGCGCCCGTCAAGATGGTCACGAATCTCGTACAACAGGGCATCAACCTCTTTGCGATGCTCACGCCAGCGGGCGCGAGCCGGCTCTTCCAGCTCTGCCGCTGCGGCCTCGCGCTGGCGCTGGTCGCAGGTGGCGGCCAGGGGCGCGCGCAGATCCTCAGGCAGCACCGGCTGGCCGCTATGCGACAGCTGGGCATCCGGGCGTTTGATCCAGTCGCCCAGCTTTTGATACAGCGCTTCTGGCGAGTCGACGACGGCCTGAATGCAGGCGATCTGTTCTGCTGGCAGGGGATAGAAATGCATCCGCCAGTAATCGCGCAGGGCATCGAGCAGCAGATCCGACTGATCGGTCACGAGTTCGCGCTGGAACAGGCCACGGGTGGCAAAGGCATGCTCCTTGAGCATGCGCTGACAGAAGCTATGGATGGTGACGATCATCGCCTCGTCCATCCAATCGGCCGCCTGGCGCAGTCGACGGGCGCAGCCCGGCCAGGCATCCGGTGGATAGTCAGCACGCATTTGCCCGAGCAGGGCGTCGGCGGGCGTGGCATCGGCAGGGGCCGCAAACCAGTCGGCGGCTTCGACCAGGCGCTCACGAATGCGTGCGCGCAACTCCTTGGTGGCGGCATCGGTAAAGGTGACGACTAAAATCTCCGGTGGCACCAGGGGGCGGTCGAAGGCGCAGCCGTCCAAACCGTGGCCAAGCACCAGCCGGGTATAGAGCAGCGCCAGGGTGAAGGTCTTGCCAGTGCCGGCGCTGGCTTCGATCAGACGCTGGCCATGCAACGGGAAGCGCAGCGGGTCGAGGCCAACGACAGAATCGGACGCTGAGCCACCCATTATTGGTCTCCTGCCTGTCCCGAGCCGGCGCTTAGATGATCGAACAAAGGCCGGTAGAGCTGGTCTCTGAGCACCGTGAAACGCGCATCGGCCACAAGGTCGTCATAGCTCGGCCAGAAGCGCTGATAGCCCGGATGGTCGGCGTTTTCGCCCGACCGGTTATAGCCGCCCTCGTAGGTGGCACGGGGGTTGGCGGCTTTGGGATTGGAATCGGCGCACAGGGCGGCGAAAGCGGTCTTGCATGCCAGGGGCAGGAGTTCGCTCAGACCCTGACGGTAACCCTGCATCAGTACGAGCAGGTGTTCCCGCGCGTTTTCCCTGGCGAGCGGTTGCAGTTCGATCTCGCTCTCCGGGCCCAGCACCAGGGTGCGGGTCGGCCCCTGATACTGGGCACTCAAATGCAGGGGCCAGTGTTGAATCAGACCATGCCATTTGACTGTGTCGCCGTCATACAGTCGGCTGGCTTGCAGAATCAGGCGCAACCGCTCGCCACTGGCATTGATGCGGATCGGGCTGGTGAAGGCATCGGCGGTATCTTCGAGGATGAGATCATCGAGCGCCAGACGCAGCGGGGTGCCGGCCCGAACACCGGCGTTTCCAGGCTGCTCGGGGTACTCAAGAAGCAAGGCCCGGTAGCGTTCGACCGGTTGTTGCAGCCGCTCACTGAGTTGGTCCCGCCAGGCGCGGTCGAAGGGCGGCAGTGGTAGCTCGCCTGCGCGCGCGCGGCGTCTGATGGCATCACCCAGCGGATCGCCGGCGCGAGAAGTGTGCGCCCCAACGACGGCCAGCGAAGCGCTGACATCGCGCAAGATGGCATCGTCGAGCCCCCAGCGGCCCAGGGCATCGAAGTTGAAAGGTTCTTCGTCCTCGCTCTGTTCGGCATTCTGCCCCAGATAGACCCCGAGCCGGCGGCTGTAGAAGGTCTTAAGCGGATGGCGCAGAAAACGCCCGAGATCGGTGCAGCCAATGGGCGCATCGAAAACGGGCGGGGCGAGCACGGGTGGCGCCTGTTGCTGCGGCTCGGACGCTGCGCTGAGCAGTGACCATTCTTTGGCATGGGTGAAGAGTCCGGCGGGGCGATCCGGCGCGAAATACTGTCGGCTAAAGGGTTGCAGCGGGTGCTCGGTGGTTAGCGCAGCGAGCAGGCTTGCGCCTTCTCCATCCAGCTGCCAGCCGGCTGCAATGTGGTCGCGCAATTGGCCCACCAACACCGAGGGCGGGCGCTCGCTGTTGTCGCGCTGGCTGCGCCCGACCCAGCCAATGGTCAGCCGCTCGCGCGCCGACAACAGCGCCTCGAGGAACAGATAGCGGTCATCCTCGCGCCGGGAACGGTCACCGGGGCGATAATCCCGGGCCATGAGGTCGAAGTCAGCCGGATGCCGCGCACGGGGGTAGTCGCCGTCATTCATGCCAAGCAGCCAGATTTGCCGAAAAGGTACGGCGCGCATTGGCATCAGGGTGGCAAAATTGACCGAGCCGGCAAGAAAGCGCCGGCTCAGGCTCGGTTCGTCTAGCGCGGCAAGCACAGGCTCACGTACCACCTCAAGCGGCAGCAACTCCTCGCTCAGGCCGCCACGGGCGCAATCGAGCACCCATTGTTCCAGGGTATCCCGCACCAGCGTCAGGCTCTGTTCATCGGCATCGCTGACCGGGCGGAAAAAGCCATCGAGCAGGGTCGCGATGCTCTGGCTCCAATCCGCCGGGGAGCGGGGTTGCTGCAACAGCTGCCAGGTATGGGACAAGCGCGCGAGCAGTTCATCGAGAGCGCCGACCAGGACCGCTTCGAGTCCGGCGACTTCGTGATAGGGCTCGATGCCCTGCCAGGCTTCGCCACGACCGCTGGCCACGCCGAGCAGCATGCGCTCCAGACCAAAGCGCCAGGTGTTCTGCGCCAGATTGGGCGGCAAGGAAAAGTCGCGTTCGCGATGATCGGCGTCCAGCCCCCAGCGAATTTGGGCACCAGCGATCCACTGGCGCAGCGCCGGCAGATCGGCTTCGTCCAGGTCGAAACGCGCGCGCAGTGCCGGGATGTCGAGCAGGTCGAGCACATCGGTGACCGTGCAGCGCGCCTGCGGCAGGCTGAGCAGACGTTCGAACCCAAGCAGCAGGGGGCTGCGCTGGCGCGGTCCCTGATCAGAAATGCTGAAGGGGATGAAACGCGCATCATCCGTCGAAAGCCTTCCAAAGACGGCCTCGATGAGCGAGGCGTAGGTCTCAATGGCTGGCACCATCACCAGAATATCGCGCGGAGCGAGCGGCTTGCCGGCAGCATCAGCGGCGGCAAAGGCGTCGAGCAGTTGATCATGCAGAATCTCGACTTCCCGCTGCGGACCGTGGGCGATGACAAAGCGCAGGCTGTGATCCCGACGCGGGTCGATGCGGGCGCCAAGCGCCTGGCGCTCACCAAGCGGGCGCAGTTCCAGGATATCGTCCTGTAATTGTTGCAGCAGGGTTGCTTCGCCGCCGTCATCTGGGTTCGCCTCAAGGGGGGATTCGAACAGGTCGATTTCCAGGGCTTTGGCGGTAAAGGCGGCTTCGTAGTGCTCACGCTGGTCGAACTCATCGAGCAGGCGAATATAGTCGCGCCCTTGCTTGCCCCAGGCGGCCAGCAACGGATGGCCGTGCAGATGCCAGGCGTTTTCGTCCACCGCCTCCGGTACCTTGCGCTCGCGGCTGCGCCGGTAGGCGCTGCGGAAGAGTTCGCGTCCCTCGAGGATATCGCCCCAATAATGTCGGCAGGGGTTATGCACGAACAGCATCACCTGAGTGAGCGAGGATAAGGCATCCAGAACGTCAATCGCCTGACGCGGCAGGGCCGAAACGCCAAAAACGATCACCCGCCGAGGGAGACTCTCGGGCCGGGTCTCGGGACTCAGGCGAGCGGCCAGCGTGAGAAACTGCTGGTGAATCTCGGCACGGCTGCGCTCGCCCGTCACCTCCAGATCCGGAGTCGATGGATCGGCCGGCGGCTGGCATTCCTGGCGCAGCCGCCGCCACAGCAGCGGCTGCCAGCGCTGCCGCTCGGGCACCGCCTGGTGCGCACCATCCGGGCGAATCAGCACATCCTTGCCCTGTGCCCAGGCCGCAAGCCAGTCGGCGCGGTAGACCTGGTATTGGTCGAACAGATCGGCCAGGCGCTCGGCCAGTTGATAACGCCGACGCGGGTCCTGATCCGTCGCCAAGAAAGCGCGCGGCGCATCGAGCCAGAGGGTCTCATCCGGCGTTGCGGCCAAGACATCCAGATCACCCAGAAGCCGATACAGCCGCCAGGTCAGCGGCGCCTTGTCATAGGCGGAGGTATCGGGCAAAGCGCCGAGCACCGCGCGATAACTGTGCCAGATAAAACTCGCTGGCAGCATCAGATCCACTGCCGCAGCAATACCCAAACCTCCGCTGCCGTCGTCTTGCTGCGGCCTGGCCAAGGCGAGCTTGAGCCATTGGCCGATGCCATTGCTCTGCACCACAAGGACCTCGTTCTCCAGCGCTCGCAGTGGATAAGCCCGCAGCCAAGCGGTCATCACGCCACTGAGCCCTTCCAGGCGATTGCCCTGGATGACCATGAAACCGGGTTGGATGTCGGTGGTGCCCATTACTGTCAAACAGCTTTATTATCCGGGGTGGTCGGGGCCATGAGCCTTACCCTGTATCTCATGGATTCATCCTCCGGGGTGGTCGGGACCATGAGCCTTACCCTGTATCTCATGGATTCATCCTCCGGGGTGGTCGGGACCATGAGACTGATACTCGATCAAGAGTAGATGGCGGCCATTTTGGCCGTCTGGGTGACCAAAACCTGACGCAGGGACTCGGGAGCGACCACCTCCAGGTTGTCACCGCCGGCCAGCAGCCAGCGCAGCAGGGCACCACTGGAGGGAATCTGGGCCCAGAGCCGCAGGCTGAAGTCGCTGTCCTCGGGTTCATCCTGCAACCGCTGGCCCTCGCTCAGCGGACAGTCGCGCAGCACGGCGTCAAGATAGCCGCGCACACGCAGGTCCAGCTCGATCATCTCACCGCGGCCAAAGTCGATGCGGCCCTGTTCGATGGCTTGGTCGAGGTCGAAATGCTCGGCCGCACGAGCCGTGTCATCCTCGACTCTTGCCTGGATTAAACGGTGCAAGGCGTAGAAACGCACCGGCTCGGGCTCTTTGTTCTTGAGCGCCAGCAGGTAGGTCACGGGCCCGCGTTGGACCAACGCCTGCGGGTGCAGGCGCGGCTGGCTGCGCTCACCGGCGTTGTTCTGATAGAGCACCTTGAGCGTGCGTTGCTCGCATAATGCGGTAATAACAGCCTTTAGCACCTTCGGCTTCACATCCGCTGGCACCAGCCGCAGGGTATCGGGCAGCATACGCAGGCGCTGCTCGTCAAGAATGGGTCCGTGATCCTGCTGCAAGAGTGAGCGCCAGAGCGCGTTCAGGCGTCGTTGCGGGACCATTTCCCCCACCAGATCAGCGATTTGCCGGCGGGTAAAGGCGAGCACGGCAGGATCATCGTCGTGCGACTGTGCACAGCGACGGTAGCACAACGGCTTGCCACCGGGATTCACCACCTCAATGCGTCCATCGCGCACCAATTCGGTTAAATCCCGCTGCAACCTGCGCCGCCGGGCGGTCGGCGAACTGGGCCGCCCATCCTCATCGCCGAGTTTGCGCTCGAGCCAGCCGACATCCGGGCAACGGGAAGGCGCCCTGTGCGCATGCGCAATCAGCCCCTCCAGGCGCTGCAGCCGCTCGATCCGCTCGAGATGGGTCGCACTCATCGGCAAAAAATCCTCATGCGCGCAAGCTTGCGATCATCATCGTCATCAGGACAAACTGGCGCACTATACCCATCGCAAATCAGTTTTCGGTTTTTGGGGTC
Source organism: Thiorhodovibrio frisius (assembly GCF_033954835.1). Lineage (NCBI taxonomy): Bacteria > Pseudomonadati > Pseudomonadota > Gammaproteobacteria > Chromatiales > Chromatiaceae > Thiorhodovibrio > Thiorhodovibrio frisius. Next base: position 661,064 of record NZ_CP121471.1, on the reverse strand, counting down.
CGGCTTTCAAGCTCCGGGCAATCCACGCGCTCAGATTAAACCACGCTCGGCAAAGGAGGTTCCATCGCCCTCGCCGACGATAATGTGATCGAGCACCCGCACCTCGACATAGTCGAGTGCCTGGCGCAGCCGCTCGGTAATGCGGATATCCGCCTGACTGGGTTCGGCCACGCCTGACGGATGATTGTGGGCGAAAATCACCGCTGCGGCGTTGCAGTTCATGGCCGCGCGTACCACCTCGCGCGGATGCACGCTGGCGCCGTCAATGGTGCCGCGAAACAACTCCTGGTATTCAATCACGCGGTGGCGGTTATCGAGAAACAACCCGGCAAAGACCTCGTAGGGATAGCCTCGCAGGCGCATTTTCAGATAGCGACGCGTCGCCTCCGGGCTGGTGATAGCGTCGCGTTCGACCAACTCCTCGCGCAAATACCGCCGGCTCATCTCGAGCACCGCGCGCAGTTGCACAAACTTGGCCTGGCCCAGCCCCTTGGCCGAACAGAAGTCCTGCTGGCTCGCCGACAACAGCCCCACCAGACCGCCATAAGTGGCCAACAATTCGCGCGCCAGGTCGACCGCGCTCTTGCCCGACACCCCGGTTCGTAGAAAAATGGCCAGCAGTTCGGCGTCCGTCAGCGCCTCGGCGCCGAGATCGAGCAGTTTCTCCCGCGGTCGCTCGTCCGCCGGCCAGTCAAGAATCGACATACTTGTCCCCTGGTTCGGATCACAATAAGCCGCCGCACTCGCAGAGAGTAGACGAAATGCCATTCACAGCCAAGCCCCAGCCGCCCCCCCAGCTGAGCACCCAATCGAACGGCCAATTGAGTCCGGGGCCATGACCAGCCAAAACCCGCCACGGATTCTGCTCGGGGTCAGCGGCAGCATTGCTGCCTACAAGGCCGCCGAACTTATCCGCCGTCTGCGCGAGCGGGGGGCCGAGGTGCAGGTGGTCATGACCGCGCATGCGCGGGCCTTTATCTCGCCACTCAGCCTGCAAGCTCTCGCCGGCCGCCCAGTGCGCTCGGAGCTGTTCGATCCCTCGGCCGAAGCCGGTATGGGCCATATCGAGCTCGCCCGCTGGGCGAATCAGATCCTCATCGCTCCAGCCAGCGCAAACCTCATTGCCCGCCTTGCCCATGGGCTGGCCGATGATCTGCTGACGACCCTGGTGCTGGCCAGCCAGGCACCCCTGGCCATCGCACCGGCCATGAATCAACAAATGTGGTCGCATCCGGCGGTGCAAGAGAATGTCGCGCGCCTGCTATCTCGCGGCTTGCGTCTGCTCGGGCCCGAAAGCGGCGAGCAGGCCTGCGGCGAGGTCGGCAGCGGTCGCATGCTCGAGCCCGCCGCCATCGCCGGGGCATTGCTTGACAGCGCCCCGCGTCCACTCACCGGTGCCCAAGTGCTGGTCACGGCTGGGCCAACGCGCGAAGCCCTGGACCCGGTGCGCTTTATTGGCAACCGCAGTTCCGGAAAGATGGGCTATGCTCTAGCACAGGCGTTAACGGAGTTGGGAGCCCAGGTGATTTTGGTTTCTGGCCCCACGGCACTGCCGGCACCTTCGGTCGCGCACTTAATTGAGGTCGAAAGCGCCGCCGAGATGCATGCAGCGGTGATGGCACGGATTGCCGATTGCGCCATTTTCGTCGCCGCAGCAGCCGTGGCCGACTACCGACCGAAGCAACAGGCACCGCACAAACTAAAAAAGCACCCGGATACCATCAATCTGCAACTGGTACCCAACCCCGATATTCTGGCCGAGGTCGCCGCCCGCACTCCCGCTCCTTTTACTCTGGGCTTTGCCGCCGAGACCGAGGCACTGGAAACCAACGCCCGCGCGAAACTCGAGCGCAAAGGCCTGGACATGATCGCCGCAAATCTGGTCGGCGGCGAACAGGGTGGTTTTGATCGCGACGACAACGCCTTGCTGATACTCTGGCGTGACGGTCAACGCGAACTGCCACTGATGTCGAAACAACTCGCCGCGCGCGAAATTGCCTGCATCCTCACAGAACGCTATGGCGCATCCGCTTAAACTCAAAATTCTCGATCAGCGCTTGGGCGATGCCTTTCCGCTGCCAGCCTACGCCACTGAGGGCGCAGCCGGGCTCGACCTGCGTGCGATGCTCAAGGCCCCGATTCACCTGGCCCCTGGCATGGCCGAGCTGATTCCGACCGGGCTGGCGATACATATCGCTGACCCGGGCGTCGCCGCAATGCTCTTGCCGCGCTCTGGCTTGGGGCATCGCCATGGCATTGTGCTCGGCAATCTGGTTGGTCTGATCGACTCCGACTACCAGGGCGAAGTCTTGGTATCCTGCTGGAATCGCGGCCAGGAGAGCTTTGAGATTCAAATCGGCGAGCGCATCGCGCAACTGGTACTTGTGCCCGTGCTCCAAGCCCGGCTTGAAATCGTCGAGGAATTCTCGCCTTCATCACGCGGCGGCGGGGGCTTCGGGCACAGCGGTCGGCATTGAACCGGCAGACCAGGCCATCAAAGGCAAAGAGTGCATTTCTCTCATTCGATCTGTCAGGCGAGGGGCACCTTCCCCGACACCGCAACGGGACTTCACTGACATTATGGCTCTTGGAAAAAAATCCGCCAAACACAGGAACAACAGCGCGCAACCCAAGCCTGCGCAACCCCAGCGCCTGATGCATTACTGGCTTGGTGCCGCCGCCGCGTCTGTTGTGGTTATTGGCGCTGCCTTTGCCGGCACTGCCTGGCTTGAGGTCAGCGTCGAGCGCCAAGCCCAGCAAAATCACCTCCAGGAACTGGTCACCAGCCTGGCCGACACCCTGGGAGAGCGCAAGGAGGGTCTGCGTGAGCAGCTCACACAACTCGCGACTGACCGAGAATTACGAACCACCTTTGAATACGCCGACCAGGCGGATTTCGGCGCCACGGCCACGCGCCTGAAACAACGCGTTCCCCAGGCGCTCGCGCTGCATCTCATCCAGCTCGAATCAGGTCCATCGGGCGCGCGTATTTTGCACGAGGACCGGCTGTCACTGAGCTACGCGGGCCTGGACCTGATCCGCAAGGTCGCCACCTCCGGCGACATTTCCTCGCTGGAGGCACATCAGGTCGACACGCCGGACGCGCATCTGGCGATCGCCGGTCCGGTGTTGGCAAATGATGGCCGCACCCTGCTCGGCGCCATCTATCTGGCACTGCCGCTCGAACTGCTACCCGAGCCGCATGCAAACATCGCGCGCAATCGTCATTTCCTCTTCCAGCAGGGCGAGGGGCGATCCAAGGCAACCATCGCGCCCAAGGCGGCACCTCCACCCGTGTCAGGAGCCGTAACGGCGAGTGCCAAGATACCCGAAACCGAGATCGAACTGCTCGCCTGGCAACCTGCACCCACGCTGAGCAACACCGCCATGCGATGGCAGAATCTGGTTGTCGCCGGCGCTTTGGTGGCAGTCAACCTGGTCATTTTCCTTACTGTCGGTGGAACACAGGCCCGGCGTGTAAAAAAAGACATCGACCAACTCAACGCTGGCCTGGGACAGGTTAACCTCGGACAACCGCCAACCAAGCGCAACATTCGCCTGCAGGAACTACTCGGGCTTGACGACACCCTGAAACACATGTCCCGCAAGCGGGCACATACCGCAAGGAGCAGCGCTGGCATCAACACAACCGAGGATGCGCCTTCCATGAGGCTCACGGACAGCAGTGGCGAGGCGAATGCGGCGACCATGGACGCAAGCCTGACCATACCTTCAAGCGTGATAGCGCCGAGGTCTGATGGCGCCTCTACAAGCGTGCCACCAGGGGACAGCATCACCCGCGTCGATGTGGCCAAAGTCCTGGGCACCATTCCCGCACGGGTGTTTCGCCCCTATGATATTCGTGGACTGATCGACTCCGAACTGACCGCAGACTTCATGCGTCTGCTCGGCCAGGCGGTCGGCACCGAATCCCAGAAAATCGGCAGCAAGGCGGTGCTGGTCGGCCATGATCATCGCGCCAGCGGCACGCCGCTGACCGCCGCCCTGACCGAAGGCCTGCGCGCCAGCGGCTGCGACGTCATTGATCTTGGCACGGTTCCCACACCGGTGCTCTACTTCGCCACCCATCTGGCCGGCGACATCTCCGGTGCCATAGTGACTGCGAGCCATAATCCGGCGCAATACAACGGAGTCAAGCTGGCGTTCTCCGGCAAGTCCGCCACCGCGCTCAATGTCGCCAAGCTCAAACAGCGGCTACAGCGGGGCGAGTTCATGACCGGCGAGGGGAGCTATCGCGAGCAATCCGTGCTAGCGGACTATTTCGACGAAGTTGAACAGAACATCAGCTTCGCACGCCCGTTGAAGGTGGCGTTGGACTGCGGTTTCGCCACCCCGGCGCTGGTAGCGCCACAACTCTTCCGCAACCTGGGCTGCGAGGTGATCGAAGTACGCTGCGACCTGTCCGACCCGCGTGCCGGCACCGAACTCCCCAACCCCTCGGCGCCTGAGAACCTGCGCGATCTGATCGACGCCGTCATCGAGCATGGCGCCGATATCGGATTCGGCTTCGACGGCGATGGTGACCGCCTGGGGGTAGTCGATTCGGCCGGTCAGCTCATACAGACCGACCGCGTGCTGATGCTGCTCGCGGCCGACCTGCTCTCGCGCGCGCCCGGCAGCAATATTGTATTCGACGTCAAATGCAGTCGCCTGCTGACACAACAAATCAAGAGCCTGGGCGGTGAGCCGGTGATGTGGAAATCCGGTCATGCCTTTATCAAAGAAAAGCGCGAAGAACTCAATGCACCGCTGGCAGGTGAATACAGCGGCCATATCGTCTTCGGCGACCGCTGGAACGGCTTTGACGACGCCTTCTACGCCGCTGCGCGCCTGGTTGAAGTGTTGGCCATTGATCCGCGCCCGTCGCAAGATATCTTCGCCGAACTACCCAGCGCGATTGGCACGCCGGAGTTGCTCGCGCGAGTGGCCCCTGGCCAGGAAATCGAGATCATGTCGCAGGTCATGGATGCCAAGGGCCGTTTGAGTGGCGTTAAAGCCATTACCATTGATGGCCTGCGGCTTGAGAGCGACAAAGGCTGGGCGCTGATCCGCGCATCCAACTCCGAGGCGGCGCTGGCCTTCCGCTTCGAGGCGATGAACGAGTCCACCCTTGAGAAGCTCAAGGATCTGGTACGCCGCATCATGCAAAGTGCGGCTCCTGACCTGGAACTGCCATTCTGAGCGGTTATCACACATCAAGCCTCGCTTTCCACCAATCACCCGTCACCAGCCACCAAGAAACATGTCTCTTCCCGCCGAACGCGCCCAGAACATTGCCCACGTACTGATTGAGGCATTGCCTTATATCCGCCGCTTCAGCGGTAAAACCATTGTCATCAAATATGGCGGCAACGCCATGGTCGAACAACGGCTGAAAGAGGGCTTCGCGCGCGATCTGGTGTTGATGAAGCTGGTTGGCATCAACCCGGTGGTGGTGCATGGCGGTGGACCGCAAATTGGCGATCTGCTCAAGCGCCTCGGCAAGGCGACGGAGTTCGTGCAGGGTATGCGCGTCACCGACAGCGAGACCATGGATGTGGTCGAGATGGTCCTGGGCGGCCTGGTGAACAAGGAAATCGTCACCCTGATCAACCGCCATGGCGGCGCGGCCGTGGGACTGACCGGCAAGGACGGAGATTTCATCCGCGCGCGCAAGCTATTGCTGAAGCGCGACGCGCCCGAGTTAAACGAGCCGGAGATCATCGACATCGGCCATGTCGGCGAGGTCGAGAGCATCGACGCCGCCGTGGTGGACATGCTGGTCGGCGGCGATTTTATTCCGGTGATCGCGCCCATCGGCGTCGGTGCCGATGGCTTCTCCTACAACATCAATGCCGACCTGGTCGCCGGCAAGGTGGCCGAGGTATTGCACGCCGAGAAGCTGATCCTCCTGACCAATACCGCCGGACTCCTGGATAACAAGGGCCAGCTCATCAAAGACATTGATGCCGCCAAGGTTGATGAACTCATCAAGGACGGCACCATCCAGGGAGGCATGCTGCCGAAAGTGCGCTGCGCCCTGGAAGCGGTGCAGATGGGCGTTGGGGCCGCCCATATCCTCGACGGACGGATCGAGCATGCCGTGATGCTCGATCTCTTCACCGATGAAGGCATCGGCAGCCTGATTCGCCGGCGCTAGCAGCTATTGCCCAGCCGGCGCGGGTTTCTGTGCAGGCGCTGGTGCCGGAGCTGGTGCACGCTCAGGCGCAGCTGAAGTCGCTTCAGTCCCAGCGGCACCGGCGTCCTCCCCGCTCTTGTCTTCAGGCATCCGACCGGCGGCGTCTCCGAGCAGTGCGGCGCGAAAACCTTCGAGCACCTCAATGCGCGCTGGCGTGCGACAGGAGGACGCCGTTTCGGTATAGCTGCTGCATTGCAGGTCCAGAAACAGCACCGAGCCAGCATCGGGGCTCGTGGCGTCAATGGCAATGCGCGAGACGATCAGGCTGATATCCTCCTCGTCTTGCGGCGCGGTTGTAATCACCACATTATCGCTCAGGCTTTCGATGGGCTGGGTGGAGTGCGCCTCCACATAGCCAATCGCCTGTCCCCAGAGCAGATCGCATTCGCGATCATTGGCGCAGAGCACCAGGTTTTTTAACCCCAGGCGGACCTGTTCACTGCTTTGATCCACCACAGGTTCACGGACATCCTTCAGGCGCCGAAAGCGCTCAAGATCCTCGGCAAATTTCTCATAAACCCCCTGTTTGTCGCGTTCATGCTGCAAAATGAGCGCCAGCTGATCCTCAATGTTGTCTTTCGTCGAGCGAATATCGCCCTCAAGCGTTGGGTGAATCGGCTTGCCCGCGCGCTCGAGATCGGCAGCATTGGCCTGCAAGCGGTTGACGCGATTTTGCAGTCGCCGGATGTTACCCTTGATCTGCTGGATCATCACATCGATCGCCTCGATCTTACCATCGCGCATCATCATCAGATCGTCCGCCGAGCGGTAGGAACGCAGCAGAATTTCGTCCTCCTTGCGCTGTTTGTCGACCTGCGCCTGCGTCTCCCTGCGCAATCGTTCGAGTTCTTGCTCCTGTAGCCACTCCTCGCGCGTCTTGGCACGCTCGACTTCGCGCACGGGGATGCCTTCCTCGGAGAGTTCGACACGCGCCTTGCCGGTTGCCTCGGGCGGCAGCCGGTCAGAGAAATGCGTCTTGCCGTCATCGTCGACCCAGCGATAAAGCTGCTGCCCTGGCGCGGACAGGGAAAAGGCTCCCAAGCCAAGCGCCAGAGCAGCAGCCAATGCTGCGCGAGGCCGAAAATGATTGGAATATAACGCCCGCTCTTGCGAGCGCCCGCGAAGAAGAGCGGACGAATGCAGCCGAGAGATCATTGTGTTCCTCCGTTTTCGGTAACGCCGTACTGCTCCCGATAGGTTTCCATCAGGCCGAGCAGTTCGGGCGTAAAGTCGCCATGACCTGGATGCTGGCGCATGAAGTCGATCAGTTCATCGAGTGAGGCAATGCTGATCACCGGCACGCCATGACGCGCGGCGACCTCATCGGTCGCGGCAACACCGGCAGTCCCGCGCTCACGCCGATCAAGCGCAATCAGCACACCGGCAAGCCGGGCGCCGGCGCCCTCAATCAGTTCGACCGATTCGCGCACCGAGGTGCCGGCCGTAATGACGTCATCGATCACCAGCACCCGCCCCTTCAGCGGACTGCCAACGATCTGCCCGCCCTCGCCGTGATCCTTGGCCTCTTTGCGATTAAACGCATAGGGCAGATCGCGACCATGGTGTTCAGCCAGCGCGATAGCGGTCGCTGCGGCCAGCGGTATACCCTTGTACGCCGGGCCGAACAGCATATCAACCTCAAGTCCAGACTCCGCCAAAGCGCAGGCGTAGAATTGCCCCAGGCGCGCCAACCCCGCGCCGGTACTGAACAGCCCCGCGTTAAAAAAGTAGGGACTGCGCCGCCCGGATTTGAGCGCAAAGTCGCCGAATCGCAACACGCCGGCTTCAATCGCAAAACGGACGAAATCCTGCCGATATTCCTGTCGATGTGCCGTCAAACCAGCCTCCATCAGCAAACCCGATCAAGCCAACTCACCCTTTCCTTATGATAGCCGCTTCCCGCAGCCGCTGCCGCGCAAAACCGGCTTGCCAGTCATGACAGCTTCTCTGATCACTGCGTTTCTGGTCGGTTTGCTCGGCGGCATGCACTGCCTGGGCATGTGCGGCGGCATTGTCACCAGCCTGACGCTCAGCCAGCCGCAGGAACGGCCATTTCCTGATCGCCTGCTGATTCAGCTTGGCTACAACATTGGCCGCCTGCTGGGCTACGGCGTCATCGGCGCCCTCTTCGGCGGGCTGGGCGACTTGATGCTCGAATCCCTGCCGCTTGAGGACGCCCAGCGTCTGCTCTATGCCGCAGCCGCCGTGATGATGCTGCTGCTGGGTCTCTATCTTGGACGGTGGTGGCAGGGACTGGCACGACTCGAACACCTCGGCGCTCGGCTGTGGCGCTTCATCGCGCCCATCGGCCAGCGCTGGCTGCCGATTCGCCATGGCTGGCAGGCCGTGGGTGTCGGATTCGTCTGGGCCTGGCTGCCCTGCGGCCTGGTCTACAGCGTGCTGATTTGGTCGCTGGCCTCGGGCAGCGCCCTGTCCGGTGCGCTGCTGATGCTGGCCTTCGGCCTGGGTACCCTACCCAATCTGCTTGGCATGGGGCTGCTCGCCGGCGCCGCAGCGCGACTGCTCGAGCGTCCCTGGCTCAACCAGGTCGCCGGAGCCCTGATCATCGGCTTTGCGTTGTTGGCTTTCTGGCAGCTTCTGGCGATCTGAGCAACCGCCGCAGCGCCCCGCGCAGGCTCGCCGGCCAGGACGGCTATCTCAATCGCGTTCGATACCGTCCGGCAAGGCTCGCGGCGCCTGAATGCGCAAGCGCTTGCTGCGGCTGTGCTCGCCACTGAGCAGGGTCACCTGCGCGCGCGGCACACCAAAGGCTTTGGCCACAAAGGCGATGAGGCTGGCATTGGCACGCCCATCAACCGGGGGGGCGCGCAACTGGACTTTAACGGCATCGCCAATCGGCTCGGCAAAGCCGTCGCGACGCGCCCGCGGCTGCACCCGCAAATTCAGGGTCAAATCCTCGCCGTCCCAGCGATACCAGGTCATGCTCCTGTCAGGTCGCCCGCTCGCAACCGTTCAGAGCATCAGTCCCGCTGGGGCCATGCTCAACGCAAGCAAAGGCGGCAACAGCAGCATCTGTAGCAGCACCAGCACAATCATCACCACCATGGGCGAGAGATCAAGGCCGCCAATGGGCGGCAGCAAGCGTTGAGCCGGGAGCATCAGCGGATCGGTCAAGCGCCCGAGCAGGGAGACCGCCGGGTTATAGGGGTCGGGATTCACCCAGCTCAGAATCACCCGAATCAGGATGGCGAACAAAAAGAGATTCAGCACCAGCTTGACAAGCGCCGGAATGGCCCACAGCGGTGCCAGCCACGCCAGGCTCGAGGCGCCAAGCAGCAGAGCGATCACGAGCAGCTCGATGCTTTTGACCACCCAAGCCACCACCAGAGAGGAGGTATCCATCCCCTTGATGCTTGGCACAATACGGCGCACCGGCTGCAACACCGGTCCGGTCAGCTTCACCACGAACTGGGAAATCGGGTTATGGAAATCGGCACGCGCCCATTGCAGCAAAAAACGCAGCACCAACAGGGTGGTATAGATGCCGAACAGCGTCTTGACCAGAAAAACAATCGGGTTAATGAAATAGGATGTATCCATGACATGGCCTCCGGGAGATAATCCGTTAGATTTCGTGTTGTGTCGCAGCGCCGGAGTTGCCAGAACACTTCCGCGCGCAGACGAAGCGGCTAACCGTCAATCAGTCCTCGCACTGCATCGCTTTACTGTGAATCAGACGGATTCATTACCCTGGGTGGTCGGGACCATGAAGGTTAGGAAAGCTCGGCGGACAGCTCGGCCGCGCGTGCCCGCGCCGCAGCGATAGCTTGATCAACCAGTCCGCTGAAGCCGCCTTCGTCAAAGCAGGCGATAGCGCGCTCGGTGGTGCCGCCCGGCGAGGTCACCCGGGCGCGCAGTTCAGCCGGCGACTCATCGCTTTCCATCGCCAGGCGAGCGCTGCCAAGCGCGGTCTGGATGGTCAGCAGGCGCGCGGTCTCGGCATCCAGCCCTTGACGGATACCAGCCTGTTCCATCGCTTCCATCAGCAGCAGAAAATAGGCTGGTCCGCTGCCTGAGAGCGCGGTTACAGCATCGATATCGGCTTCGCTCTCGACCCACTGTGTCAGCCCAGCGGCGCGCAGAATCTCCTCGGCCAGATTGCGCTCTTCCTCGCTTGCCTGTGCGTTGGCATAAAGGCCGATGGCGCCCGATTGCACCAGCGCAGGCGTGTTGGGCATGGCGCGCACCAGGGGAACCGACCGGCCCAACCAGTGCTGAATGCTGACATTGGTGACGCCAGCCATCACGGAGATGACCAGTGGCGCACTGGCGGGAAGCAAAGGTGCGAGCGCGCGGCAAACCCCGGCAGCCACCTGCGGCTTGACACTGAGCACCACCACGCGCGCGCCTTGCAGCATCGCCTGGGTGTCCGCACTGGCCGTGACGCCAAAATGGCGCCTGAGTTGTTCGCACTTGGCGGCATCGGGCTCGACAACACGGATAGCTGCAGGCTCGTGGTCATCAGCAATCAGACCGGCAATCAGGCTGCGGGCCATGTTGCCACCACCGATAAAAGTGAGAGATGTATTCGACATGGATTTTGAACGCTTTTGGTCTTTACTGTTTGCTCCAAGCTACTGGAACGTTTCGATACTCTGTAAAAGGACAGAACGAGCCGAAATCTCAAAGGGTTTCGGTTTGTCAGACCGGCGCACGTTCGCCGAAAAGCGCAGTGCCGACGCGCACCATTGTAGCGCCCTCGGCGATGGCAGCTTCAAGATCCCGCGACATGCCCATGGAGAGCGTGGGCAAAGGCCTGTGCTCGCGCGCAAGTTGATCGCGCAGCGCCCGCAGCGCCGCGAAAGGACGCCGCTGGGCGGCGAAATCCTCCGCCGGCGCCGGCAGGGTCATCAAGCCCTCAAGGCGCAAGCTCTCAAAGTCTTCAATCTCCGCGATCAGATCCGCCGCCTGCTCAGGCTCGATACCCGCCTTAGACGCCTCGCCGCTTAGATTGACCTGGACGCAGACGTGCACCGGACCGCGCTCAGATGGGCGCTGAGCCGCCAGGCGCCGCGCATGATCCGCGCTGGTCAGTCCATGCACCCAGTCAAAATGCTCGGCGATCTGGCGGGTTTTGTTCGACTGCACCCGACCGATGAAATGCCATTCGATGTCATGTCCGGCCGCCGCCTGTTGTTTCTCGACACCCTCCTGCACATAGCTTTCGCCAAAGGCGCGCAGGCCGGCGGCATGGGCGGCCATCAGCTTGCTCAGCGGTTGGCGTTTGCTGACCGCCAGCAAGCGCACACTGCCGGGTTCGCGCCCAAAACGCTGCTCGGCTGCCTGAATCCGCGCTCGGACCTGTTCGATACAGGTGGCTATTTGGCTGTCATGATCCGTATTCATGGGGGATTCATCACCGGTTTATGCCCGATATCCTCAAGCAAATCTATCGCCCAGCGCGGCCAACAACTGCGCCAGCGCCTGCCCCCGGTGGCTAAGCGCGTTCTTGGTGCCGGAATCCAGCTCGGCGGCACTGCAATTCTGCCCAGGCACCCAGAACAGCGGATCATAGCCGAAGCCTTGGTCGCCGCGCAGCTCGGTCAAAATCCGTCCCTCCCAGGTGCCCTGACAAATCACCGGGGTCGGGTCCTCGGCATGGCGCAGATAGACCAGCAGACACTGAAAGCGCGCCTGGCGATGCCCCTGGGGCACCTCGGCCAAGGCTTCGAGCAGTTTGGCGCAATTGGCTTGATCATCAGCATGCGGGCCAGCATAGCGCGCCGAATGGATACCTGGCGCCCCCTTTAGCGCGTCAACCTCAAGCCCGGAGTCGTCGGCAATGGCCGGCAGACCACTGCCCGCTGCCGCATGGCGAGCTTTCAAAATCGCATTTTCGACAAAGGTCAGGCCGGTTTCCTCGACGCTGTCGATGCCGAATTCCGCTTGCGCATAAAGGCGCACGGCATCCGGCTGCAAAAGTTGCTCGATTTCGCGCAGCTTGCCAGCGTTATTACTGGCAAGGACCACGGCATGCTGGTGATGGGTCATGGTTGAATGCTCTGAGATTTGCTCAGGCGGCCGCCGGCTCCAGCGCCGCGCGCTGCAGGCTGAATATCTCATTAAGCCCACCGGTGGCCAGATCCAGCAGGGCATCGAACTCGCTGCGGCTGAAGGCGCGCCCCTCGGCCGTGCCCTGCACTTCGATCAAGCCGCCGTCGGCGTTCATGACCACATTCATGTCGGCTTGCGCGTTCGAGTCCTCGGCATAGTCGAGATCGAGCACCGCTGTACCCTCGTAGAGCCCAACCGACACCGCCGCGACCTGCGCCAGCAGCGGAGAGGCCTTCAGCGCCCCGCGCGCCACCAGGCCATCCAGGGCGTCCCGCAACGCGACCCAGGCCCCGCTGATAGCGGCGGTGCGGGTGCCGCCATCGGCCTGTAACACATCGCAGTCGAGCGTGATGGTGCGCTCACCCAAGGCTGTCAGGTCCACCGCCACGCGCAAAGAGCGCCCGATCAGCCGTTGAATCTCAAGGGTGCGCCCACCCTGACGACCACGCGCGGCCTCGCGATCGGTGCGCTCCGAGGTGCTGCCGGGCAGCATGCCATATTCGCCGGTCAACCAGCCGCTGTTCTTGCCGCGCAGAAAGGGCGGCACCCGCTCGGAGACGCTGGCGGTGCAGAGCACCCGGGTATCACCAAACTCCACCAGCACCGAACCGGCCGCATGTCGAGTGTAATGACGAGTAAAGCGAACCGGGCGCAGTTGATCGGGACGGCGGGCGGAGGGACGCATGGGGGACTCCTAGTGGTTCAAGCGGGCAATTTGGATAAGTTGATCAGATGCCGACCAAAGCGACGCCCTGAGGCGGACGTCAAAGCTCCTGCGTCAGCGTCGAACTTGGCGCTCCGATGCGCAGGCCGGTGGTGGCGGAATTGATATCGCCGCCAGCCTGGAACGACGGCAGCAGCTCGCGCAAGGTCGACTTCGGCAGCGCGTAGTCCTGGCTTTGCAGCACGGTCAGGAACTCCCCGGCATCCTGGGGGCGTTTCTCGGGTTCGAGTTCCATCGACCAATCGACAGCCTCAAGCAGCCCGGCAGGATAACGATCTTTCATGACCTCCGCCAGAGGCACCATCACATCGTTCTCGACCCGCTCGGGAGAAGGCTGTGGGGTTTTGGCCTCGATGCAGGAGCGCATGGAGGCGCCCACGGCATAAACATCCGTCCAGGGGCCGATATTGCCGCCGCTACTGTATTGCTCGGGGGGCGAATAACCGGCGGTGATCACCTGCCCGCCAAGGCTGCGCCCGGAGGACATCACCTGCACGGCGCCAAGGTCGAGCAGCAGCGGATCATGCCCATGGCGCAGATGAATATTTCCGGGCTTGATGTCGAGATGCAACATGCTGCGCGCGTGAATCAGCATCAGCGCATCGAGCAGGGGCAGAAAAATGCGCAACAGCAGGGTGGTGCTCAACGCACCACCGCGCTCGTGAACAAACTGCGCCAGATTCCGCCCGCGCTCATGCTGCATCACCAGATAACCGGTGCCATGGGCCAGATAGAGCCCGCGCACCCCGACAATGTTTGGATGCCGCAACGCGGCCATGGCCTTGGCCTCTTGAAAGAACAGCCGCAGACTGCGAATCATGCTCACGCGACTATTCTCATCAGTGGCTTCCACCCACTTGTTCTCCAGACGCCGGGCGATCTTTTTCGGCATAAACTCCTTGATGACCGCCTCATCGCCGGTCTCATCATCCTTGGCCAGATAGATCAGGCTAAAGCCGCCCTTACCGATGGTGCGCACTATACGGTAGCAGTCGATGAAAGTGCCTGGCTCGAGGGTGTCGCGATTGGGCGCTGCCATAGAAATGACTTCCAGCGTTGGAGCAAAAAACGCACGCGGCGGGCGACGCGCACGAACCATGGCGACTTTCGCCACTACAGGTTTGATTGACCCGTCTGGTATATCATAAGACGCGAAACCGCACCAAGGCCACCGAGCGAGACCCAGGCTCCACGGAGGCAAGCCAGTGTGCCACCAAAATCCCAGCCCCAAATGCCCGCAATGATTAAGAGTATGACTGCCTTCGCCCGCCGCCAGACCGGCGGCGCCTCTGGCGAGCTGAGCTGGGAAATCCGCTCGGTCAATCACCGTTTTCTCGAGCCCAATTTGCGTCTGCCCGAGGAGTTGCGCGGGCTAGATCCGGACGTGCGCGAGCGCCTGTCCGCGCGCCTAAGCCGGGGCAAAATCGACTGCACGCTCAGATTCGTGGCACCGACAGGTGGCGGTGTTGAACTGCGCATCAACGAGCCACTGCTGTCCCAAGTGTTGAGCGCCGCCGAGCGCATCGCCGCCCGGATGGGTGACTCCCGCGCGCCTTCCACGCCCTCTGTTATGGATCTGCTGCGCTGGCCCGGCATGCTCGAAGAATCTGAACCGGATATGGACAGTCTCAATACGGCGGCACGAGCGCTTTTTGATGACACCCTGACCGAACTCATCGCCGCGCGCGAGCGCGAAGGCACAAGGCTGCGCGCACTGATCGAACAACGCAGCGAACGCTTGGCCGCGCTTGTTGCCGAGGCACGCGCGCGCATGCCGCAACTGCTCGATGAGATGCGCCGGCGCATCAGCGGGCGCCTGGCGGAAGTGCGCGGTGAACTCGACCCCAACCGTCTCGAGCAAGAGATGGTGCTGCTCGCCCAGCGCTGCGATGTCGATGAAGAAATGGACCGACTGAGCGGCCACATCGAGGAAGTCCGCCGGACGCTCGCCGGCGAGGGTCCCGTCGGTCGCCGCCTGGACTTCTTGATGCAGGAACTCAACCGCGAGGCCAATACCCTGGGATCAAAATCCAGCGACGCGACCCTCACCCGCATCGCCGTCGACATGAAAGTGCTGATCGAGCAAATGCGCGAACAAATCCAAAATCTGGAGTAAGGGAGCCCCGAATGAGCCATAGCAACGCTTCTGAACCGCCATCATCCGCGCCTGGCCAAACTAAGCAAACCACCGGTCAGGGCGACAACAAGATCGGCAAGAACGACGCCGAAGATGATAAAAAAGGCACGCTATTCGTTGTCTCGGCCCCCTCCGGCGCCGGCAAGACCAGCCTGGTACGCGCCCTGCTCGAGCGCAATTCCAATCTGCACCTGTCGGTGTCCTACACCACCCGGGCGCCGCGCGCGGGCGAGATCGACGGCGTGCATTACCATTTTGTCAACCGCAAGACCTTCGAGCGAATGGTGGCCGAGAACGCTTTTGTAGAGCATGCGCAGGTGTTCGACAACGCCTACGGCACCGCGCGCAAAACCCTGCGCCAGGCACTCAATGACGGCCAGGATCTGCTGCTTGAAATCGACTGGCAGGGCGCGCGCCAGGTGCGGACAAATTTTCCCGAGGCCGTATCCATTTTTATTCTGCCGCCATCGCTGACGGAACTCGAACGACGCCTGCGTGACCGTGGGCAAGACAGTGACGAAATCATCGCTCGACGCATGGCCGAGGCGCGCAGCGAACTCTCGCACTACGGGGAATACGACTATCTGATCGTCAATGACCGCTTCGAGTCCGCCCTGGCTGAATTACGCGCCCTGATCTGCGCCTTCGGACTGCGCCGGGCCACCCAGAAGCAGAAGTTCGGCGATACCCTGGACGCCATGCTTGAGGGCGAAGCCTAAGTTGAGAGCGGCAAGACTGGGTGCGATGACTCAGTTGCGCCTGGTTACGGTGATTTTCCGACCAAATTGCGGAAAATCCCTTATCGAAACAGGAAAAGTTTGCTATTTTCCAAGTTAAATGAATCTTCTTTTTACCAAAATCACCACAGGTACCTGCGACCCATGGCCCGTATTACTGTCCAAGACTGCCTCGAACATGTTGATAATCGATTTGAACTCGTCTTGCTTGCGACCAAGCGTGCGCGACAGTTGAGCAATGGGGTTGAGCCCTTGCTCCCCTGGGCCAAGGACAAGTCAACAGTACTGGCGTTAAGAGAAATCGCTGGTGGGCACATCAATCCGGCGCAGGTGGAGGAACCACCGGCCAAGTCCGAAGACATCTCGAAATCGCTCGAGGAAGCCTTGGCCGAAGAACTGGCCGCCTCAGTCGCCAAGGATATTTAGCATCCCGCGCGGTCATCATGGGGGATACCGCATTCGCAGCATCAGTCGCCGAAGCAGCCATACCCGCGCTGAAAGGCGACGCTGATCCGGTTTCAGCTGATCCGGATTCGCCTGATCGGGACCCCGCCAGCCTGGATGCGCGTGTCCCGGGTGCGACAGCAGTCCCAGCCAGTAGACTGCAACCCCCGCCAGCCCCCGCACACGAACGCGCCGATATCAAGCCCGGTACGCGTTTTCTCATCAGCGACCTGTGCAAACAGCTCGAAGGCTATCTGCCACGCGAGCAAATTAGCGAAATTTATCGCGCCTATCTATTTAGCGCCGAAGCGCATGAAGGACAGGCGCGCACCAGCGGCGAGCCCTATATCTACCATCCCATTGCTGTCGCGCGCATCCTTGCCGACCTGCGAATGGACCACAAATGCCTGATGGCGGCGATTCTGCACGATGTAGTAGAAGACACGCCAACCGCCAAGGAACAAATCGCCGAAGTGTTCGACGACGAAATCGCCGAACTGGTCGATGGCGTCAGCAAGCTCACCCAGATTAAGTTCAAGACCGATGCCGAGAAGGAAGCGGCGAATTTCAGCAAAATGATGTTGGCGATGACGCGCGACATTCGCGTGATCCTCGTCAAGCTGGCTGATCGGCTGCACAACATGCGCACCATGGGGGTGATGCCGCCGGAGAAGCGCCGGCGCAAATCGCGCGAGACGCTCGACATCTACGCCCCCATCGCCAACCGCCTGGGTATTAATAGCATCCGCCTGGCGTTAGAGGACTTCGGTTTCAGTCATCTATGGCCGTGGCGGCATTTTGTGCTCAACAATGCAGTGTGCAAGGTACGTTGCGGTCATCATGAGATGATTGCCAGCGTCGAGAGCGCCATCCGTCACCGGCTCGAACAGCAGGGCATCGTCGCCGAGGTAACCGGGCGCGAAAAACACCTCTACAGCATCTATTGCAAGATGCGCGATGAGGGTAAATCCTTCCGCGATTTAGTGGATGTCTTTGCCTTCCGCGTCATCG
This sequence comes from Thiorhodovibrio frisius, assembly GCF_033954835.1. Classification (NCBI taxonomy): domain Bacteria; kingdom Pseudomonadati; phylum Pseudomonadota; class Gammaproteobacteria; order Chromatiales; family Chromatiaceae; genus Thiorhodovibrio; species Thiorhodovibrio frisius. Next base: position 643,737 of record NZ_CP121471.1, on the reverse strand, counting down.
TCGACTCCATCGACACCTGCTACCGGGTGCTTGGGCAGGTTCACAATCTTTACAAGCCGGTGCCGGGGCGCTTCAAGGACTATATCGCCATCCCCAAGTCGAACGGCTATCAGTCCATCCATACCGTGCTCTTCGGCCCTCAGGGTGTCAAGATCGAAATCCAGATCCGCAGCACCGACATGCACCGGGTGGCGGAGTCAGGAATTGCCTCGCACTGGCTGTATAAAACCGGCGGCGAACATGGCAAGACGCCCGCCCTGGCCAGCGATTGGTTACAGAATCTGCTTGAATTGCAGCGTGATTCCGGCAACCCGCGGGAGTTTCTGGAGCACGTCAAGGTCGATCTCTTCCCCGATGATGTTTATGTCTTCACGCCCAACGGCGAGATCAAGGTCCTGCCGCGCGGCGCAACGGCCATCGACTTCGCCTACGCCATCCATTCCGACATCGGAAACACCGGCGTCTATGCGATGATTGATCGCCGCCCCGTGCCTATTAATTCCATCTTACGCAGCGGCCAGACGGTCGAGATATCGACCATGGCCAGCGCCACGCCCAAGACGCACTGGCTGAAGTTTGTCGTCACTGGCAAGGCACGAGCGAACATCCGCAACTTTCTCAAGAACATGCAGCAGCGCGAAGCGGCGCGCCTGGGACGCGATCTGGTCAATAACGAGCTGACCAACATCGGCCTAAGTCTGGATGATATCAGCGCCGAGCAGATCGCCGCCTATGCCCTGCAGACAGATGCCAGCTCGGCCGATGAGATGTTTGCCGACATCGGCCTGGGCAACCGCATGCCCATGCTGGTCGCCCGCCGACTGGCCAGCCCCGACAGCACCGAACAACCCGAACCCTCGACCGTCACCCCCAGTTCGTCAGTATCCAGACAGCAACTCGCAATTCTGGGCACCGAGGGCATGGTAATGACCTTCCCGCGCTGCTGCCGCCCGATTCCGGGCGATCAGATCGCGGGATTGTTCAATCCCGGCAAAGGCATCGTGGTGCACCGTCTGGAGTGCCACAACCTCGGCGACTTCGAGGCCAAGCGTGGCCGTTGGGTGGACCTGCAATGGGCCGAAGCACCCAGCGGAGATTTCATCACCGAGATCCGCATTGAAGTCGAAGACCAGCGCGGCGCCCTAGCCAGCATCGCCACCGCCATCGCCGAAGCCGGCTCCGACATCGCCAATATTCAATCTCGCGACAAAGCCGGCGGCGCCTCCACGCTCGACTTCCAGATCAAAGTCCAGTCGCGTCGCCACCTCGCCCGCATCCTCCGCCGCCTGCGCCAGATCCCGCTCGTCCTGCGCATTACCCGCCTGTGCCGCTGAGGCGCAGGTTCTTCCCCGAGCACTCCTGGCCACTTGGCTGTTGCACTGAGTCTCATGGTCCCGGCCACCCTGGAGAATAAAATCTTTTTGTCACTATAAGCATCCTTTCGTGCACGATCCGGAAGATGAGCCACTTGTGATTCACAGCCCTGTTGCGCGCCGATTCAATTCCGACTTGCATGCTAGGTTTTTTGCCATCATCATCTGGTCATGATTGCGAGTTTCAGCTTGGCTGATGACAAATTCATGCCCCAGTACCATTGGGGCCCAGTAACCTTCGGGATAGATACCATGACCACCCTGACTCCGGACGACCGCCTCCTGATGACCCGCCGCACCATGAAGCTGCTTGAGGCTTGGGGGCTAGGCGCGAGCGACATCATGCACCTGCTGCGACTGCCTGAGAACGTGAAGGCACGTCATGTTGCGCGTTTTCGCGATGAGGAAGCCTTTCCGGATGATCCAACGGTGAACCGCCAGATCGGCTATCTGCTGCGCATCGAGGAGGCCTTGCACACCTACTTTCCGCGCAACCCGGAAATGCGCGATCTGTGGGTCAAGCGTGGCAACAAACAGTTTGGCAAAAAGGCGCCCGTGGCGGTGATGGTCGAGGATGGTGAGAGCGGCATGATCTCAGTGCTGTCCCATCTCGATTGCACCTTTGCCTGGGATCTGACCGGCTCCAAAGCTGAGTATCAGACAGCCTGAGCGGACATGGGCTTGCGGCTTATTGGGCCGGCCCAAAACCGAAAACTCAGTTGCTAACGCTATAGCCGTGCGGATTTTTGAGCTGCCAGCGCCAGCTATCGGCGGCCATTTCGGCCAGGTCATGCTGCGCCCGCCAGCCAAGTTCGCGCTCGGCCTTGCCTGGATCGGCGTAACACCGGGCTACATCACCCGGGCGACGCGGATGAAATCGAAACGCCAATTCACGCCCGCACGCCTGCTCAAAAGCCTTGAGCATCTCGAGCACCGAGTAACCCTGTCCGGTGCCGAGATTGAACACCCGCACTCCGGGCGCCGTGGCCCCATGCTGAAGGGCCGCGAGATGCCCTCGGGCGAGATCAACCACATGGATATAATCGCGCACCCCGGTGCCATCAGGCGTTGCATAGTCGTTACCGAACACCCGCAGTTCAGGTAAGTGACCGACCGCAACCTGGGCGATATACGGCATGAGGTTGTTCGGGATGCCGTTTGGGTCTTCGCCGATTAGGCCGCTCGGATGGGCGCCGACCGGATTGAAATAGCGCAGCAGGGTGATGTGCCAGCGCGCGTCGGCTGCGGCCAGATCGCGCAGAATGTCTTCGACCATCTGCTTGGTGCGCCCATAGGGGTTGGTAGACCCAAGCGGGGCTTCTTCGTTGATGGGAACCTGTTGCGGGTCGCCATAGACAGTAGCCGAGGAGCTGAATACCAGGTGGCGCACATCGAACTTTTCCATCACGCGACAAAGCGTCAGGGTGCCTGCCACATTGTTGTCGTAATAGAGCAGCGGTTGCTCGGTTGACTCCCCGACGGCTTTCAAACCGGCAAAATGTACCACGGCGTCGACCGGGTGTCGGGCAAACACCTGCTCCAGCGCAGGCGCATCACGCAGGTCAACGCGCTCAAATACAACATCCTGTCCGCTGATCTGGCGCACCCGCGAAAGCGCCTCAGCCTTGCTGTTGCAGAGGTTATCCACCACCACAGGCTCATGCCCGGCGGCCAAGAGTTCGACCAGCGTATGAGTGCCAATGTAGCCAGCTCCACCGGTAACGAGAATCTTCATCAGGTTTTCTCCCTAGCTCGGATGTTGGATGCCCGCTTGTCACTAGGTTTACGGGGCGGCATCATAATCCCTCGCGCAACTCAACTCGCAGCCGACGCAGTAGCTCCCCATCAAGACTATCGCCTGCCAGCGGCAAAGACAGGCGACGCCAGCCACCGACGGCAAAATTCAGCACCATCAGCCGCTGGCCGATAAAGCTCGACCCCAGCAGCCGCGCACGCACGGGCTCGCCGGTGTTCAGCACCAGCTCCCAAGCATCGCACGTGCGATTGGCCTGCATGATCGACCAAGGCAGGCAGCGCCAAAAGTGGGTCGCGAAGCTCCAGTAGCCATGCGCCCCAAGGAGCAGGGCGAGCCCGACTCGAAAGGTCCAGAGTAGGGGCAAGGCGGCAATCACGGCCATGGCGCCGAGATGCAGCAGCGTCCAAACCACCAGCATCTGCCGCGACCATGCCGGTTGCAGGACCAGTCGCGCAGGCTCAGACGGCGATTCTGACATCAAAAAGCACCACTTGAATCTTCCGGGAAGCACTCCCGTGAGCGATCAGGTCGTCGCTGAGAAATAGACCGAGACCCGATAAAGGTTGACTGGGATCAGCCCGAGCCCTCGAGGCTTTCCTGGGAAGATGCCGATTCCGGAGGCTGATCCAGACCATGCCCACCGCTCCCCACCGGGCGCATGTGCGGAAACAGCAGCACATCGCGAATCGAGGGTGCGTCGGTCAGCAGCATCACCAGGCGATCAATGCCGATGCCCTCCCCCGCCGTCGGCGGCATGCCATGCTCTAAGGCGCTAATGTAATCGGCATCAAAGTGCATGGCTTCCAGGTCGCCGGCGGCTTTGTCCTCGACCTGGCGGCGAAAACGCTCAGCCTGATCCTCGGCGTCGTTCAGCTCCGAAAAACCATTGGCAATCTCGCGTCCGGCAACGAAAAACTCGAAGCGATCAGTCACAAAGGGGTTGTGGTCATTCCGGCGCGCCAGCGGAGAGACTTCCAGCGGATACTCGGTGATAAAGGTGGGCTCCATCAGTCGCGACTCGACGGTTTTTTCAAAAATCTCGATCTGCACCTTGCCCAGACCATAGCTCGCTTTGAGCGGAATGCCGAGCCGCTCAGCGACTCGCCGCGCCGGGTCCAGCTCATCAATGTCGGCGCTGCCGAGTTCTGGATTGAACGCCAGAATGGACTCGCGCACGCTCAGGCGCTGAAAGGGCTTGGCCAGATCATAGGTCTCGCCCTGATAGCTCAGTTCCGTCCCGCCGAGCACCTGCTGCACCAGCCGCCGCAGCAGATCTTCGGTCAGGTCCATCAGGTTATGGTAGTCCGCATAGGCCTGATAGAACTCGAGCATGGTGAACTCGGGGTTGTGCCTGGTCGAGAGCCCCTCGTTGCGAAAATTGCGGTTGATTTCATAGACGCGCTCGAAACCACCGACCACCAGGCGCTTCAGGTAGAGCTCAGGGGCGATGCGCAGAAAGAGCTGCATGTCGAGTGCGTTGTGGTGCGTGACGAACGGCCGCGCCAGGGCACCGCCAGGAATGGCCTGCATCATGGGCGTCTCGACCTCCAGGAAGTCGAGCCCGTTCAAATAGTTGCGGATGAACTGGATCACAGCGGTACGCACCCGGAAGGTCGCCCGGGTGGCGTCGTTCATAATGAGGTCGAGATACCGCTGACGATAGCGGGTTTCCTGATCAGCCAGACCGTGGAACTTCTCCGGCAGCGCACGCAGGGATTTGGTCAGCAATCGCAGTTCGTCGACCTTGACCGACAGCTCGCCCGTCTTGGTCTTGAACAACAGGCCCTCGGCGCCGCAGATGTCGCCAATGTCGAGTTCCTTCTTAAACCAGGCGTAAGCCTCATCCCCGATCCGGTCGCGCTGCACAAAGAGTTGCATACGCCCGGACATATCTTGCAGATGCGCAAAACTTGCCTTGCCCATGACGCGCCGGCTCATCAAGCGTCCGGCGAGTTTGACCCGCAGCCCCAGTTCTTCTAGCTCCGCGTCCTCCTTGGGTTCGTATTCGGCCAGCAATTCACCCGCCACGGCGTTACGGCGGAAGTCGTTCGGAAAAGCGACGCCCTGCTCGCGCAGGCGACTGAGCTTCTCGCGGCGCTGGGCGATGAGCTTGTGTTCGTCAGTATCGGACGGGGTTTGGTTGGGCATGGGAAGTCTTAAGGTTTAAAGGCTTGAAGGGTGAGGTTTGAAAAGCAAGAGATCACAAACCGCTTTTCAGGCTTGCTTCGATGAAAGGATCGAGCCCACCATCGAGCACTGCCTGGGTGTTTCCTGTCTCGATGTTGGTTCGCAGATCCTTGATGCGCGACTGATCGAGCACATAAGAGCGAATCTGACTGCCCCAGCCGATGTCTGACTTGGTCTCTTCCAACGCCTGTTGATCGGCGCTGCGCTTTTGCATTTCCAGCTCATAGAGCTTGGCCTTGAGCTGCTTCATCGCCTGGTCTTTGTTCTTGTGCTGCGAGCGATCATTCTGACACTGCACCACCACCCCGGTCGGGTTATGGGTGATGCGCACGGCCGATTCTGTGCGGTTGACGTGCTGACCGCCGGCGCCAGAGGCACGATAGACATCGATGCGCAGATCAGCCGGATTAATTTCAATCTCGACCGAATCATCCACCTCGGGCGCAACAAACACCGCCGCAAACGAGGTATGTCGGCGGTTGCCGGAGTCGAAAGGCGACTTGCGCACCAGCCGATGCACGCCAGTCTCGGTGCGCAGCCAGCCGAAGGCATAGTCGCCCTGCACTGCGACGGTGGCGGACTTGATGCCGGCGACCTCGCCGGGGGAGTATTCCGTCAGCTCGGTCTTAAAGTCATGCGCCTCGCACCAGCGCAGGTACATGCGCAACAGCATCTCGGCCCAGTCCTGTGCCTCAGTGCCGCCGGAGCCGGCCTGAATGTCGACAAAAGCGTTGTTCGCATCCATGTCCCCCGAGAACATGCGCTGAAATTCGAGCTTGGCGATGTGCGCCTCGTAGCCGTCGAGATCGGCGACAACAGAGTCCACCGTATCCCCGTCTTCCTCTGCCACAGCGAGCGCGAGCAGATCATCGGTGTCGTCAAGCCCGGCGCGCAACTCGCGCAGGCCCAGTACGACATTCTCGAGCATCGCGCGCTCGCGCCCCATCCGCTGGGCACGGTCCGGGTCGTTCCAGAGGTTCGGATCTTCGAGCTCGCGCAGCACCTCGGTCAGGCGCTCATCCTTGCCAGCATAGTCAAAGATACCCCCAGAGGGACTCCAAACGTCCCCTCAAATCGCCAAGGCGGGCGCGGATCGGGCTGATATCCTGCATGAATGGTCTCCGCATCTAAGAAAACATATCAGTATACTGGAACCGTCCGATGAACTCCCGAGGCAAAACCATCATGACGCCCCCCATCATTCACCGCCCGGATGAAGCCGATTCCTACGCCTTTCGCGAGGGCTGCGACATTCTCGAGCCTTGGAACCGCAGCGATGATCCAGCGTTGTCCATCGCTCGTGCCACCGTGCCCGTGGGCGTAACCACAAGAGTACATTGGCTTGAGCGGACCACCGAACGCTATCTGATTCTCTCGGGCCAGGGCCTTGCCCGCATTGGCGAGCTGCCGGAGACCCAAGTCCAGCCCGGCGATGTGATCCATATTCCGCCCGGTTGTCCGCAGAGCATCCAGAACACAGGCTCGGTCCCGCTGGTCTTTCTCGCCATTTGCACCCCCAGATTTGAGCCGGCGGTCTACCACCAGTGCGACGACTGACTGCTCGGCCCACTCCTTAAGGTACCAATCGCAAGCTGATTGTCGGTATAAAATCAGGCCCTTTGAACTCTGGTCGGATTTTGGCACGCGCAGAGCCCAGTGCGCATGCGCCATCTGCATTCGCCAGAAGCGTGACCCACCTCACAGGCAAGGCCCCGGTCCTGGGATAGACTCGCTAGTAAGAGCCTGCGCAACAAAAGCCGGAAGCTTGGCGTGAGAATGCCAGTTAATAAGACTGTTCATCGGGATGCCACGGAGGCCGCATTGCTCGCTTTTTGCAAAATCTAGCCCCGTGCCTTCCCGGGGCCAGTTAACACCAGTAGGAGGCCGTCGTGCTCTTTGCCGAAAACACTGCTGCCGCCTCCCCCTCCGAGCGCGACCTGCTCGCCGGTTTGCGCGAAGGGCTTGAGACGCCGAGCCAATGGCGTGCCACCCGCATGCTGCGCCCGACCTCCCTGCGGCTGATCAAGGGCGGGCGCCCACTGGACGAAGCCCTTCCCGAATTGTTGTCCGAACTCCAAGGTGCCAATCGCACCCGGATCAGCGCCTCACAGCGTTTGCAGGAAGCAGAATCCCTGGGCGCGCTGCTGTGGTCCGAGGCCGCCCTGCTGCTTGAACAACAAACCCGCGACCGCCGTGGCTTGCCCGAACGCCCGGCCCAGGCCAGCCAGCTCGATCAACTCAAAGGCTGCATGACCGAGTTGGTCAGAGCCTATCAGCTGGCGCTGGCCGATGCCTACGCCAGCCCGCAAGCCCGCAACAACCAGCAGCCGCTGCAGCTCGGTGCCCTGCGCATTCTTGAGTGGACCTGGCGCGAGATGGAACTCTACCGCCTGCGCTATCAACCCCTGCCCGGCGCCTCCTGGCAGCGCGCCAATCGGGTGTTTTTTGCCCTGCTGGCGTCCAGGACCCCGGATAACCCGCAACCTGCCTGCAACGCACCCGACTTCCTGACCGACGCCGATGGCCGCGCCACCCGCGCGGGGCTGTATCTGAACCTTCAGCTCCAAGGGCTGTTCGACCAGTTCAGCTGGCCCAAGACCACCCAGAATTTCATCGCCCGTTACTGTGCACTGGTGCCGGATGCCGCGCGGCTCGGTATCGCCCTACCGTCCACGGCCTGCCAGCGCTTCCTCCATGCCGATCTCAATGGCCCACCCCAGCCCGCTGCAGCAGACAAGGGTAGCCTAACGCTCGACTACAGCGGCCTCGCCGAGGCAATCCGCAGCGATCACCAAGCCTTTTTCCGCCGCGACCCCGCCGGCACGCGCACCCCCGAGCGCTTGCGCGGCCTGCCGCCCGCCGCGCGTCGCCCGAGCATCCGGCTGCTCTCGCGCGATATGGACAACAGCGCGCCAGAACAGCTCCCAGAGCAACCGCTAAACCAGCCCGAGACCTTGTATCTCAGCGCTGGCATGACCACCATCCGCGCCCTGCTGCATCAAGTGTTCTCGCGCTTTCCGCACTCGACATCGCCCAGCTCACAGCCAAGGGCCAGGCACGACCCCTTGCGCCAACCCAGCAACCTGCGCACCGATGGCGACCCCTGGCAGTTGGTTCACCAGAGCGCGCGCCTGTGGCGCATTCAAAATCCCGGCGCCCAGACCAGCACCGCGCTCAGCGTCGGCACCCTGGTGGCCTTCGGCAGCGGCAAATCCGGCATGGCCCGCCCACATCTCGGGCGCGTCGCACGCATGCTGCGCAGCGCTGGAGTCCTGCAGATCGACGTGCAGGAACTTGCCTGTTTCGCCGTGCCCGCTTCGGTGCGCACAGTCACCACTGCCCTGATTGAGGCCCACTCGAGTGAGGCCGTCACCTCCAGCGCCTTACCACCGACTAGCAAGCCCAGCGACACCACCACCCAGCGCGACACTGACCACGCGCAGGCCCCCAGTCTCACGCCCAGCTTGGCATCCAGCCCCAAAGAAGATCCGCACGCGGACAGCGACCAGACGGCGCAGACCGGCAAGCAGACGGCGCGCGCGCTGCTGATCTACGATCAGGACTTCGGCTGGGGCCTGCTGACGGCACCCCAACCCGGTCTGCACGAAGGGGATGCCATCGCCATCCGCACCGGTCGCCATGAGATCAGTTCGCGCCTGCGCAGCATTCGCGACGCCGGCCAGGACTTTTTGTTATTCCAGATCAACCCGAATGATCCACGCTTGGGCGTGCCGACCTACCCACGCGCCCACAAAGCCCGCCGCCGAGCCGCCGCCCATCGACTGACCGCCAACCCTCTGGATGCGCCCATCCGGAGCGATTCCTCCCCCCGCCCGCCGATTTTCTGAAGTTGCGAGAGGAACGAATCAGAGCACAGCCAGCATCGCCCGGCTGTGCTTGATCATCAAAGCGGTTCAGACTCGCGTGCATTCGGCGCTTTCCAGCTTCAGCCTGTCTGGCGGCACGTCCAAAGCGCGCCAGACGCGCGCATGGTAATCTGAGCTGGCAGACATCTGCCATCCAGACCGGAACATCCATGCGGGCAATTCAAGACTATGACGTCATTATCATCGGCGGCGGCCACGCCGGCACCGAAGCCGCGCTGGCTGCGGCCAGGCTTGGCGCGCGCACTCTGCTGCTGACGCACAATATCGAGACCCTCGGGCAGATGAGCTGCAACCCGGCCATTGGTGGTATTGGCAAGGGACATCTGGTCAAAGAAATCGACGCCCTCGGCGGGCTGATGGCGCGCGCAGCCGATGCTGCCGGCATTCAGTTCCGTATTCTCAACAGCCGCAAGGGGCCGGCGGTGCGCGCCACCCGCGCTCAGGCTGACCGCACGCTCTATAAGGCCGCCGTGCGCCGCGCGCTAGAGCAGCAACAGGGGCTGGACTTGTTTCAGCAGGCAGCGGACGATCTGCTGCTCGATGGCGATGGCGCTCGGGTCGCGGGCGTGCGTACCCAAATGGGGCTCGAGTTTCGCGCGCGCACTGTGGTGCTGACCGCCGGCACCTTTCTTGGCGGGCGCATTCACATCGGGCTGTCAAATTATCGCGGCGGGCGTGCCGGCGATCCGCCCGCGCTGGCGCTGGCCGAGCGCCTGCGCGCGCTGCCGCTGCGGGTGGAGCGGCTGAAAACCGGCACCCCGCCGCGCATCGCCGCACGCAGCATTGACTTCAGCCAGCTCGCCGAGCAACCCGGTGACACACCAGTGCCGGTGTTTTCTTATCTCGGCTCGCCGGCTGATCATCCGCGCCAACTCAGCTGCCACATTGCACGCACCACCGAGCGCACGCACGAGATCATCCGCGCCGGCATCTCGCGCTCGCCCCTATTCAGCGGCGTGATCGAAGGCATCGGACCACGCTACTGCCCGTCGATCGAGGACAAAGTCTTTCGTTTTGCGGACAAGGCCTCGCACCAGATTTTCGTCGAGCCCGAAGGGCTGGACACCGATGAAATCTACCCCAACGGCATCTCCACCAGCCTGCCCTACGATGTGCAAGAGGCGCTGGTGCGCTCCATCCCGGGCTTCGAGCAGGCCCACATCACCCGCCCCGGTTATGCCATCGAGTACGACTTCTTCGACCCGCGCGACCTGCTGCCCTCGCTCGAGACCAAGCCCATCGGCGGCCTGTTCTTTGCCGGTCAGATCAATGGCACCACTGGTTATGAAGAAGCCGCCGCTCAGGGGCTGCTGGCCGGGCTTAACGCCGCGCGCCAGGTACGCGGGCTCGAGCCCTGGTTTCCGCGCCGCGATCAGGCCTATTTGGGCGTAATGATCGATGATTTAATCACGCGCGGCACCAATGAGCCCTATCGCATGTTCACCAGCCGCGCCGAGTACCGGCTGCAACTGCGCGAGGACAATGCCGACTTGCGCCTGACCGAGATCGGTCGCGAACTGGGTCTGGTGGATGATGCGCGCTGGCAGGCATTCGAGACCAAACGCGAGGCCATCGCCTGCGAGCAACAGCGCCTGCGCGAGACCTGGGTGCGCCCCGGCAGCGCCGCTGCGCAAGCGCTCGCCGAACATCTCGGCGAGCCACCGAAACGCGAGGCACGCGCGCTTGAACTGCTCGCCCGCCCCCAGCTCGACTATGCCCGCCTGATCGCCATCACTGGCATCGGCCCCGGCGTGGCAGATCCCACCGTGGCCGAGCAGATTGAGATCCAGGCCAAGTATGCCGGCTATCTCGAGCGCCAACGCGCAGAGGTCGAGCGCCAGCAGGCACAGGAGCACCAGCCGCTGCCGCTGGATTTCGACTTCGACCGGGTGCGCGGGCTCTCGGCCGAAGTGCTGGAAAAACTCAAAGCAACGCGCCCGACCACCCTGGGCCAGGCAGCGCGTATTCCGGGTGTCACGCCAGCGGCCGTGTCTTTGCTGCTGATTCACTTAAAGCGCATCCAGTCGATCGGTCGCGCGGTTGGACAGACGGACAAAGCTGCGGACAAACAGCCGGTCGATGCTGCCCCGCCCGTCGCGCGTCAAAGCGCCTGATGCTTGCCTCCATGCGCCAGCCCCTGCGCGAACGCCTCGATCAGGGCTGCGCGCGCCTCGGCAGCCCCGTCGCCGACCTGAGCGATGCCCAGCGCAACGCCCTGCTCAACTACATCGATCTGCTCGTGCACTGGAACAGCCGTTTTAACCTGACAGCCGTGCGCGATCCGCTCGAAATGATCGGCCGCCATCTGCTCGACAGTCTGGCTGCAATCGCAGCCTTTGATGCCTCCCCGGTGCTGGACCTAGGCACGGGTGCCGGTCTGCCGGGTATTGCGCTCGCCATCGCGCGCCCGGAACTGCAATTTGTCCTGCTCGATAGCGTCGGCAAAAAGACCCGTTTTGTGCGCCAGGCAGCCGCCAGTCTGGAGCTTGGCAATGTCAAAGTGGTGCAGGCGCGCTTCGAGTCATACCAGCCGGTGGAAAAATTCGCTACCATAACGGCTCGTGCGCTGGCGCCGCTCGACGCCCTCTGGTCCGGCAGCACCCATTTGCGCCAGCCGGGCGCCACGCTGCTCGCTTACAAGGGCCACCGACCTGATGAGGAAATGGCCGCACTGACCGCAGCCGGCATTGGCGTGACAGCGCAAAGGCTCGAGGTGCCTTTCGTCACTGGCGAGCGCCATTTGATTCGCATCTACAGCAATCCTGACACCTATGGCTAGAATCATCGCGATCGCTAACCAAAAAGGCGGCGTGGGTAAAACCACCACTGCCGTAAATCTGGCCGCCTCGCTGGCGTCGCTCAAAAGCCGCGTGCTGCTGATCGACATGGACCCGCAGGGCAATGCCACCATGGGCTGCGGGGTGGACAAAAACAGCCTGGAACGCACCGGCTGCGATCTGCTGCTGAACGACGCTGACTTCAATGCCTGCCGGGTCAGGGTCGAGGAACCCGCCCCCGGTTTCGACCTGCTGCCGTCGAATGGCGACATGACCGCCGCCGAGGTCGGCCTGATGAACACCGAGCAGCGCGAACGCAGCCTGTCCGAGGTCATCAGCGCGATCACGGGCGAGTACGACCAGATCCTGATCGACTGCCCGCCCTCGCTCAATATGCTCACCATCAACGCCCTGGTCGCCGCCAACGGCGTGCTGATTCCAATCCAGTGCGAATACTATGCGCTTGAGGGGCTTTCAGCCTTGCTCGACACCATTCGCCAAATTCAGGAAAGCCGCAATCCGGGGTTGGCCGTCGAGGGCATTCTGCGCACCATGCACGACCCGCGCAACAACCTGGCCAATCAGGTCTCCACCCAGTTGATCGAGCACTTCAGCACCCAAGTCTATACCACCATAATCCCGCGCAATGTTCGCCTGGCCGAGGCACCCAGCCACGGCTTGCCGGTGCTTCTCTATGATGCAAGCTCGCGCGGATCCATCGCTTACCAGGCCCTGGCCGGTGAGATACTTGGCCGTGCCGAGCGGGCACCGGCCGTGACCTGAGTGCACCAAAGCTAACAATGAGCACGAAACGCAAAGGACTTGGCCGCGGCCTGGACGCACTGCTTGGCAGCGGCGCAAGCAGCGGCAGCAGCGAATCCAACAGCGGGGCGCCCGACCCGGCGCACGAATCCCCAACCACCGCCCGTCCCGATGAGGTCATCACCGAACTCGGCGTCGAGCGCATCCGCCGCGGGCGCTATCAGCCGCGGCGCGAGTTCAACCCCGAGAGTCTGAGCGAACTGGCCGATTCCATTGCCGCCCAGGGCGTGTTGCAGCCGATTGTGGTTCGCAGCCTTGATGACGGCAATTACGAGATCATCGCCGGCGAACGGCGCTGGCGCGCAACCCAGCAGGCCGGTTTGGCCAAAATACCGGTCGTGGTGCGCGAGGTCGACGAAAAAACTGCACTCGCCATCGCCCTGATCGAGAACATCCAGCGCGATGACCTCCATCCGCTCGAGGAAGCCAGCGCCCTGCATCGCCTTGCAGAAGAATTCAGCCTCACCCACCAGCAGGTGGCCGAGGCCGTAGGCAAGTCCCGCACCACGGTCACCAACCTGCTGCGTCTGCTCGAATTGGAACCCGACACCAAGAGTTATCTGGATCAGCGCCAACTCGAAATGGGCCACGCCCGCGCCCTGCTCGGCCTAAAGGGGCGCAATCAGTGCGACGCCGCGCGCGAGGTGGTGAATCGCGGCCTGTCGGTGCGCGAAACCGAAAAACTGGTGCGCCGCTGGCAAAACGAAGAAACCGACGACGCCCAAAAAGAAAAACCCCAACTCGATCCCAACATTCGCAGCCTGCAAGACGACCTCGCCAACCGCCTCGGCGCCCGCGTTGCGATCAAACACGGCGGCAGCGGCGCCGGCAAGCTGGTGATCGCCTACAACAATTTAGACGAGCTCGACGGGATTTTGGCGCATATTCAGTAACTTTTTTACTAGACCCGACGATTCGCTTCGCATCATGACCCGAGACAGGCGCCGTATGAGGTGTACTCGGTAAACTCACTGATTGAGCGAGTAAAATATTTTTACTATTCAGTAGCCTGAAATATTTGATGTAATTTAGAAACTGCAAATTGATAATTTACTCAGTATAAAACAAGGGAAAGAGTATGAGTGAGACGAATCCGATTCAAAGTGTTTCAGAGCTAATTCGTAAGAACTATTTCATCCCGGCATATCAGCGCGGCTACCGATGGACAGAACAACAGATCATCGATTTGCTTGAAGATATTCATTGTTTCACCCCGAGAGATATCGCTGATAGCAATGACAAAACCTGGTACTGCCTTCAGCCTGTGGTTGCCCGTGAAGTTCGCCGCACCGTAAAAGAAGCTGATAAAGAAGAATTTGAAAAATCATTTTACGAATTGATTGACGGCCAGCAGCGTATCACAACGATTTTTTTGATTACTCATTACATAAACGAAGTAATCCGTGGGAAATTAAAAGAACCGGAACCGTTAATTGAGTATGAAACCCGTATTGCGAGCCCCGACTTTCTTCGTTCTCTGACTATTGATGAACAGGATTTAAATACTGAGCACTCAAACATTGATTTATCCCACATGGCATCTGCTTATAGGACCATTCATGAATGGGTAACAGCAGGAAATAAAAAGAAAGAATTTAAGCAGGATCACTTTATTAATGTGTTCTTAAATTGTACAAAAGTAATCTGGTACGAACCAGTTGTTCAAGGTGATGGGCTTGATGACTCCATTGAAATTTTCACCAGATTGAACATAGGTAAAATACCGTTGACAGATGCAGAACTGATCAAGGCAATATTTATCAAACAGTCAAATTTCTCTTTGTCCGAAATTAAAGAGGATGATAAGCGAAAGCAGTTTGAAATCGGCCTTGAGTGGGATCGAATCGAAAGCGAACTTCATGAATCATCATTTTGGTCATTCCTGACGCCCACTTCATACTCACCTGAAACCCGCATTGACCTTCTCTTTGGACTGCTTACTGATACATTAAATGAAAATGCGAACTATAGCATTTTTCGCGTTTTTGAAAAGAAGTATGAGATGACATCTGCTGAAGATGTTCGTTTAACATGGCGCAAAGTGACAGATACTTTTGAGACCTTGACGGAATGGTATCAATCACGGGAACTGTACCACAAAATTGGTTTTCTAATTGAAGCTGGCACGCCGATTAAGGAGATTTTTGAGAAAGCCGAAAACAGCAAGAAATCTGAATTTGTCAGAAAGTTGAATAACCTGATAAAGAACTATATCCCTGAAGATTTTGATGCTCTTAGCTACAACAAAGACCGCAAACACATTAAAAATTTACTTCTCCTTCACAATATTCAGACCTTGCTGAACAATAGCGAGGAAACTTCACGTTTCCCGTTTGAGCGCTACAAAGAAAACAAAAATGGATGGGATGTTGAGCATATTCACTCACAGACTGATCAGGAATCTTTCCCTCAAAGGGAAAAAGACCAGCGTGAATGGCTTAGTGATGCTCTAGATTATGTGAATGATGACCTTAAAAGGAAGATAAATGACTTTTTAGCAGATGCGACTTGGGACTCAAAAACCTTTATGGACTTTGCGCAGAGGATACTAACGTATCTTGCCGCTGGTGAAAGTCAAGATGACGCTGGAACTCAGGAACCTGGGAAATCCAGTAATAAGAATTCTCTGGGCAATCTGACACTCTTGGATTCTGCAACAAATCGAAGTTATGGTAATGCAATATTTCCCGTTAAAAGAAGTGAAATAATAGATCGGGAAAAAACGGGAACGTTTGTCCCTGTCTGCACTAAAAATGTATTCATGAAGCTCTATAATAAAAATGTAAAGAATTTGAAATTTTGGGGGATAGAGGACCGCAATGCGTATATGGAGGATATCGAAGAAACATTGAAAATCTATACTAACGAAGAAGAGGTTCAGAGTGCCTAATACAACGACTTACTTTCAAAAAATTTCTTTAATTACATTACTAACAGAAATTCCCGTTGAGATTCCGCTGATTCAGCGTGATTACGCACAGGGACGCGAGTCGCAGAAAAAATTGTTCACCAATTTTTTGAAGGTATTGAAAAAAGCTGTTTGTGAATCGCCTGTTGAACTTGATTTTGTTTATGGCGATATAAAAGAAAACAAGTTCCACCCGCTCGATGGACAGCAGCGCCTTACTACGATCTTCCTTCTTCACTGGTATGCAGCGGCTTTCAGTGATACCCCTAAGTCACATGCAGAAATTTTAGGTAGGTTCTCTTACTGTACCCGTATAAGTTCACGCAATTTTTGCGAGCAGATCCTTGGGAATATTGAGGATTTCAAGTCTTCTCAAGTAACACCGGGCAAATGGATTGAAGATCAAACATGGTTTCGCTTAGCCTGGAAAAAAGACCCCACCGTTAGCGGAATGCTAAGTGCTCTTAATACAATTCAAGAGAAATTTCATGATATTAAGGATGATCTCTGGAAAAAACTGGCAGACTCGGAAGAGCCCAAAATTACATTCTATAAAATAACCCTCGATAGAATTGGCCTATCCGATGACCTATATATAAAAATGAATGCCCGCGGGAAAGCCCTGAGCCCATTTGAAAATCTAAAGGCTCAGATTGACCGGAAAATCGAAAAAGAACGATGGGAAGAAAATGTTCCGCATAATCTGAAATTCAGTCATCTCATAGATACAGAGTGGACGAACCTAATCTGGAGGTTATTTGGTAAAGAAAATTTTGATATTTCCTTTATTCGTTTTTTTGCCAATATGGCGATGTATGCAACAATAAACGATACCGCAAATGAATCTTCTAATGATACGGATGACAGATCGATTCAATCTTCAAAGCCTTTACGGGACAGTATAATAGATCGATTAATCAAGGATTCAACTTCGCTTTCGATAGAACATATTTCGCGTAAAGTATATGAGACGCTGTATAATAGCTTTAACGGCCTGTGTATAATAGATGAAAAAAAACTTTCCATAGAGGGATTCAACTGGTTTGAAATGTCTTCTAGTATCAATGACAAAACCCCATCGTTAATTGAATGTATTGGCGAAAAATCTAATCCCACGATGCAGCAAAGACTTCTGAGCTTTGCAATTTACGAATATGCGCAATATGCGAAAAATCACGGCGAAAATATTGCCGAAGAAAATTACCACAACTGGCTGAGGTTTGTAAGGAATATTATTCAGAACAGTCATATTGACAATCTGGAAAGATTTGTTAGTGCTGCGCGTTTTATTCACAAAATGGCAGAAGGGTGCCAAGACATCTATTCGTACATTCGCCAATTAACTTACGAACATAAAGGTTTTGCATTCGCTGCGGTGACAAGAGAAAAGAAGAAAGCTGAGCTAATAGCAGGCAATAAAGAGTTAACAGACACCCTGCATAGCCTAGAGGAAACAAAGTTCTGTTATGGGAATTTGGTTTTTCCATTCCACTATGTCGCAAGAAAATCAAATCAAGAATCGCTCTTTAATGACGTGTTAACAACGATTACTACATACTTTTCTGAGGAGATATCTGATCTTCACAGACGCGCTCTTCTCACCATTGGTGAGGGGGGATATTATAAATATTGGTGGTCGTGGCTTTATGCTGCAGATGGAAATAAACATCGGCTTATTATGAATATCGGAGATCTCCGGGATAATATTTCTCATGATCAATTATTGAATTCATTCTCTGCCTATTTCGACTCTCTTCTGAAGGGAGATACACCAGAACAGTTGATTGCTGGTTTTAGTTATCCGGACAAAGAGCACTGGCGTTACAAAATTATTAAAGACCCGTCTTTACTACAAAAAGCTACTTATAAGTACTTTACACTTTCAAGTGATGGTAAATGCTATTTAATTCCACGATCCAGGGTTGAAAATAGCAAAGAAGGTAGAAAGAGACTTATTGAAGTAGGAAATCATAACGGATAAACGCCCCCAATCTGCAGAATTAGGCATTGATGGCGTTGGCCAGGGTGCCACTGGGGGCGTCGTCGACGGTCGGGCTAAGGCAATTCCCGTATAAGCGATGGTTCCAGACTTGGGCAGCGTTGTGGTGGAAGATGCCGCCGGAGGCCTTCTTGATGGTGTCTTCGAACGCTAGACACAGTAAGTACGGGTTCAACAATAACCGATACAGGACGGGATTGGTGGATCCGCTTCGCTTGATCCACCCTACCTGTCCAGGTCACGGCCACCCCGGAGGATGAAGCCTGCTGTTTCACGGCAAGCAGCAGACAGAAAAGACTGATTTTTCCACTCTCCACGAGTGCTTGGAAGAGGCAAGCGCGAGTCCCGGTTGAGCCAGCGCCCGTGTCAGTTTTAACTTGCAAAGTGAGCTTTTTCGGCCAAGACTGCAAGCTATGACTGACAAAATCCGCCTGCCCGATGAGCTTGGCGCTCAGATCCGCGAACGCCGTCTCGCGCTTGGCCTGTCGAAAAAAGACCTTGCGGAGCGTGCCGGAAAGGTGCGGGAAGTCATTTATCGCCTGGAGCGCGGGGAAGACATTACCCTCTCCTCCCTGATGGCGGTGCTCGCGGCACTGGGTCTCGCCATGCGGCTCGAACAGGCGGGGCTTCCAAGCATGCGGGAAGTCGCCGACAGATTCAGGCTCGGTGAGGACGACGAGGATGCTCCCTGACCGCATTCCGCTGCTTGAGGTTGCCATTGGCGACAACCTCAGCGCTGGCCAACTGCTACGGAAATCCATCTACGAATTCCGCTACCTGTGCCCGGCGGCCCAGCAATCATCGGTCGCCTTGCTGATGCCGGCCAGCACGCAGCTGACCTGGCAGGATGGCGACCTCTTCCCCAGCATGGACCAGAACCTGCCCGAGGGCGATCTGTTCATGCGCATCCGCTCGCTGTTTCCCAAACAGCCGACCACGCCCATGCACTTGCTGGCACTCATTGGCGAAAATGGCATCGGTCGTCTGGGCTATCGCCTGCCGGAGCATCCCAGCAGACCGCCCGCGCCGCCAATTTCAAAAGCAGAACTGCTGCAACTACCCTTTAGCCCTCAAGTCTTTACAGAACTCATCCGTGCCTATCTGAGCACAGGTGCTGGGATCGCCGGCATGCAGCCCAAAATCATGGTTCCTGATCGGGCCACGGTTCCCATTCCATCACTGATCGTCAAGGCAGCCGGTACCTCCTATCCAGGACTGGCGGCCAACGAATATCTCTGCCTGAGCGCCGCCCAACAGGCCGGCATCAAGACCCCCGAATTCGCACTCTCCAACGATGGGCAATTGCTCGTGCTCGACCGCTTCGATGTCATCGAACAGCACGATGGGCGCATCGAGCGGCTGGGATTCGAGGATATTGCAGCGCTTGCGGGTTTAAGGGTCAGGGACACCCTGTCGGATCGCAAATATCAGGGGAGTTATCAGGCCATTGTCGAGCTGCTCAAACAACTTCAATTGTCACGCGAGAATCTCCACCGATTTTTCGAGCAGCTCGCCTTTTCGGTGATGGTGCGCAATGGCGATGCCCACCTGAAAAACTTCGGGCTACTCTATCGTTCGGCCAGCGATGCCTGGCTGGCCCCCATGTTCGATGTGGTCACCACAACCATCTACCGTTACACCCGCTTCGACGGTGGCCCTGAGCTGGAAGACCGAACCATGGCGCTCAAACTGTTTCGCGGACGCCATCAAACCAAGGCCTACCCAACCAAGGAGGAACTTCTCGCATTCGCCCGGCGCCATTGCGATGTTGCCAAACCCGAGATCGTCATCCAGAGGATCGCACAGGCCATGCTCGAAACGCTGGAGCACGCCAACAATGACGAACGCATTCCCTCGCCACTGCGGGCCGCGATCAGCACCGCCTGGGAGGCCGGCCTGGAATACGCGAGCCCAGGCTGAACCGGGCACCGAGACGCCTTCAAGCCAATACTCAATCCCGCCAGCGATACAGCTCCGCCGGCGGGCCCTGACAGAGCTGACAGTTGGCGCAGCCGCTGGCGCAGTCGATGCGCTCGGCCCGTCCTTTGCGAACCCAAACCGCGCACAGCTCTTGTGCCACTTCGGGCGGCACCTTGAGATGCAGCGCGATGTCCTGAAGACTGGCGAGCGGGCGCTCGCGTAAATAGGCGCGCACGTCTGCGAGCATCAGGCACTGCCGCGCAATGCCGCCGCCGGCATCTCGCGCCCCCGTCGCGCCCAGATGCGCAGACCGATGAAGACCAGGACCAGGGTTAACACGCCAGCGCCAATCCAACTGCCGGACCACCAGGGGTGACGTGCGAAAGTCGCCGTCTGATAGAACAGAGTCGCGGTGATGTAGGCGATGCCGGTGGTCCAGGCTCCGACAAAGGCCGCCCAGGGCGTTCCGGCCTCGCGCGCAATGGCGCCGATGGTGGCAATACAGGGAAAATACAGCAACACGAAGAGCAGATAGGCGAAGGCACCGGCACGGCCGTCGAAGCGAACTTCCATGGCGCCGAAGGCGCCGGCGGAGACGCCCGGATCGGCTGCGGCTGCATCCAGATTGCCCAGCCCCAGTGGATCGGCCAGACCGCGCAGCGCCTCGCCGAGATTGGCCGGGATGGTGGCCAGGGCATCGCCCAAGGCTGCGAGCAGATCGAAGGGCTCGGCCGCCTCTGTCTCGGGCTGCTCCTCGGCGGCAAGCTGACCATAGACGGTATCCAGGGTGCCGACGATGACCTCCTTCGCCAGCACGCCCGAGAAAACCCCCAGCACTGCCGGCCAGTTGTCCGAGTGGATTCCCATGGGGGCAAACAGCGGCGTCGTTACGCGGCTGGCGGCACTCAGCACCGAGGCGTCGCTATTGGTATCGCCGATACTGCCATCAGTGCTGATGGAACCAAGCAGATTCAGCACCACTACCATGACCACGATGATCCGCCCGGCCTCGCGCAGAAACAGCCGCACCCGGTCCCAGGTGCGCAGCAGCACGCCGCGCAGAGTTGGCAGGTGATAGGGCGGCAGCTCCATCATAAAACCGGTGCTGCTGCCGGCGAGCAGAGTGCGCTTCATCACCAGCCCGGTCAGCAGGGCCACGGCGATGCCGGTCAAGTAAAGCGCGAACACCACATTCTGCCCCGAATGCGGGAAAAAAGCCGCCGCGAACAGCACATAGACCGGCAGCCGCGCGCCGCAGGACATGAAGGGATTCATCAGAATGGTCAGCTTGCGTTCGCGCTCATTCTCGAGCGTGCGCGTGGCCATAACCGCTGGCACATTGCAGCCGAAGCCCACAATCAAGGGCACAAAGGCCTTGCCCGGCAAGCCGATGGAACGCATGAAACGATCCATCACAAAGGCCGCACGTGCCATGTAGCCGGAGTCTTCGAGTGCCGAGAGAAAAATATACAGACTGGCAATGACCGGAATAAAGGTCGCCACCACGGTCAGCCCGCCGCCGATGCCCTCGGCCAGCAGCAGGCGCAATAGCGCGGGCGCGCCGAGCCCGTCGAGTACAGCGCCAAAGCCATCAACAAAAAGCGCCGTCGCCGCGCCGTCGAAAAAATCGATAAAGGCGCCGCCGATGCTGATGGTGAAGACGAACATCAGGTACATCACCGCCAAAAACAGCGGCACACCCCAGATGCGGCTTAACACCACCCGATCAATGGCATCGGACAGGGTGCCGCCGGCCCGCCCACGGCAGCGCTGCACCCTTGCGGCCAGCGCATGGGCGTGACCGAAGCGCGAATCAGCAATAAAAATATCCGGCTCCTCGCCGGACCGCTCGGCAATGGCCGTGCGCCAGTGCGCGGCCAGCGCGCGGATGGGCTCATCCACCTGATTGATGGCAAAATCATCGCCTTCCAGCAGCTTGAGCGCCAGCCAGCGAGCATTGGGTGGACGTGACAGCGCACCCACAGCGCTCGTTTCTTCAAGTGTCGGTCGCGCATCCGCCTGAATCGCCGCGCTCAGGGCCGCCACGCCCTGCTCGACACACTCATCCTGGGCCAGACCAAAGCCCGCTGACTCCTGGCCGCAGGCCACCGCCAGCGTGCGCGCGCTGAGTTCCGTCAGACCTTCCTTATTGACGGCCACCACAGGCACCACCGGACAGCCAAGTTCCCGCGCCAGCGCGACTGCGTCGATATCGATCCCTCGCCGCCGGGCCAGATCCATCATATTGAGCGCCACCACAATGGGCACGCCCATTTCGAGCAACTGCACGCTAAAGTAAAGATTGCGCTCCAAATTGGTCGCGTCGACCACATTGACGATCACATCGGCCTCGCGCGCGAGCAGATAATCGCGCGTCACCCGCTCATCGAGCGAACTGGCATCGAGCGAATAGATGCCGGGCAGATCGATCACCCGCACCGGTCGGCCATCGAGTTCGCAGCGCCCCTCCTTGCGCTCCACCGTCACCCCCGGCCAGTTGCCGGTGGTCTGGCGGATGCCAGTCAGGGCGTTGAACAGAGCCGACTTGCCGCAGTTGGGGTTGCCGGCCAGGGCCAGAGTCAGGGGACGCGCCAACGCGGACCGATTCGCGGCGAGGGCAACCTCAGCTGCCGGCATTGCGTCAGACTCTGCTGTCACTGCAGATTCCTTATCTATCGCTTTTCTCATTCGTCACACTTCGCATCCACTGGACTTGCTTAACCCCACTCACTGGCAGACGCCGATGCTGGCAGGTCGCGCATTCAAATAAGAACATCGCCGAGCCTTGGTTCAAGCGAACAAACCGCTCAACCGCGACCCGCATGCTACCCCGCAGCGCGAAACGAATCAAGAATCACTATCAACTGGAGCGGACGGCCGGCACCAAGACCCTTAGTCCCACCAAGGCAAAGCCGCTCCAGTTGCGGCTAGCGGATATCTGGGTTAAAAGTCAAAGGCCCGCCAGTCTTAACCCCAGAGTTCATACCATGCGTGCGCTGCTGATTTACCCAAGGTTCCGCGAGAGCTACTGGTCGTTCGAGAAGGTCATGGAGCTAATCAACAAGCGGGCCATGATGCCACCGCTCGGCTTGGTGACCGTCGCGGCCATCCTGCCGCAGACGTGGGACATGCGCTTGCGCGACCACAACATCGAGCCAATTACCACCGCAGATTGGGAATGGGCCGAGATTGTGCTGTTCTCGGGGATGCTGGTACAAAAAGATGACATGCGCATGCTCATCGCAGAAGCGCGCCGCCGCCGCATCCCCAGCGCCTGCGGTGGTCCCTACGCAACCGCCCTGCCCAACGAGTTGCGAGCGGCCGGTGCGGACTATCTGGTGCTCGACGAAGGCGAGTTGACCATCCCCATGTGGCTGGAGGACACCTATCGCCACTACCAGACTCTCGGCGGCGCCGATGTTCACACCAACCCCGACCGGCGTAAGAAAAAGGCACCCAAGCCGCGAGACCCGGATGCGTGGCGTGCGCTGCTCATTGTTATCTGGCGCCAAGGCGTCAAGCGCAAGACCCGATTCGCATTCTGGCAACATCTTTTGTGGATGGCCCGCAACAACCGTGGCGGCCTCGGCAGTTACCTCGGGCTATGCTCCTATATCGAGCACTTCCTGCCCTATCGCGAGTTAGTCAAAGTCCAGATTCAAACCCAGCTTGCCGCCTATTCGGAACGCGAGCGTCAATTGCAGTTGGCGCCCAGCTCCGCGCTCACATCCACACCCAGCTCCGCTCAATAGACGCCCCGGCAGCTATCTATCTACGCGTTATCCACCAGCCAGTCACTCAGCTGGGCAACCGGCAGCGGGCGGGCAATCAGATAGCCCTGGATGAGGTCGCACCCCTGAGCGCACAGTTCCTCGGCCTGATCCTCCTGCTCAACGCCTTCGGCCAGAACCTCAAGACCAAGGTTGTGTCCAAGGGCGATAATGGCCTTAACGATGGCGGCATTGGCCTGGTTGCTGGTCATGTCGCGCACAAAGGACAGGTCGATTTTGAGCTTGTGCACCTGCAATTTTTGCAGATAGGCGAGCGATGAGTAGCCAGTGCCGAAGTCGTCGATGGATAGCCGCACACCGAGGTCGCGCAGTTCGGCCAGGGTTTGCTGAGCACGCTCCTGGTCGCGCATCAGAAAGCTCTCGGTAATTTCCAGTTCCAGATACTCGGATGGCAGAGCGCTGGCGGCAAGCGCGGCTCTGACTGTTTGCGCGAGTTGGCCGTGGCTGAGTTGCACCGCCGAGACATTGACCGCCGTGCGCGGCAGCTTGAGCCCGGCAGCGCGCCAGCTGGCCATCTGACGGCAGGCATCGTGCAGCACCCAGTCGCCGAGCTGCACGATCAGGCCGCTTTCCTCGGCGATGGGGATGAACTCGCCGGGGGAAATCATGCCCTGCTCGGGGTGTTCCCAGCGCACCAGGGCTTCCAGACCGGCCAGCGCACGACTGCGGGCATCAACCTGGGGCTGGTAGTACAGGCACAGTTGGTTCTGTTCAATGCCGCGGCGCAGATCGGCCTCCAGTTGCACGCGCTCGCGCGCGCGATGCGACATACCGCGGGCGAAAAAGCGCATCTGATTGCGCCCGCGATCCTTGGCGCCATGGAGGGCAGCATTGGCATGGCTGAGCAAGGTTTCAGCATCCTCACCATCGGTCGGGTAGAGCGCGATACCGATACTCGCGCTGGTATAGACTTCCTGCCCGCTGAGGGCACAGGGGCGGCACAGGCTCTCAAGCAGACGCTGCGCGAGCAGGTCGATGCCCGAGGGCTCGGTCGCGGGGAGGTCGACGATCAAAGAAAACTCATCACTGCCGATGCGGGCGATGGCTTCGACCTCGGGGCCCTGTTCGAGCAGACGCCGGGCGATGGTCGCGAGCAGTTCGTCGCCAAGACTGTGGCCAAGACTCTCGTTGATGGTCTTGAAGCGGTCAATGTCCACCAGCAGCAGGGCGAAGCGCCCGCGCCCATGACGCGCCTGGTTGATGGCATGCTCGAGCAGCTCGGCAAACAGGGTACGGTTGGGCAGACCGGTTAGGGTATCGCGGTGGGCGAGATCATCGGCCCGCTGCTCGGCGAGATAGCGTTCGGTGACATCGGCGTTGGAGCCACGCCGACCAAGAAAACGTCCGTTCTCGTCGAACACTGGCTTGCAGTAGTGCTCGATCCAATGTTCGCTGCCGTCGCGGGCACGCAGGCGCAGGCGCAACGGCGGCTCGGTATCCGTACTGCAAGCATGGGGCTCATGAGCGAGCCAGCGCGGGCGATCATCGGGGTGGATCATGCGCACCATCAGCTCGGGGTCGGCAAAAAATTCCGCCGGTGCGTGGCCCGTCACCTCCTCACAGGCCGGAGAGACGTAGAGATAGCCGCCGTCGGGTGCCAACCAGTATTCCCAGTTTGGCGAGTAGTCGGCGAGGATGCGGTATTTTTGCTCGCTCTGGCGCAACAGTGCGGTGCGCTCGGTCACCTGATCCTCCAGTGCCGCGCGCAACTGCGCCAGCTCCAGATGGGTGCGCACTCGCGCGCGCACCTCGTCGATGTCAAGCGGCTTGGTCAGATAATCAGCCGCACCAGCCTCAAAGCCGCGCACCTTCTCGGCACTGGCATCGACGACTGTCACAAAGATGACTGGAATCCGCCTTCCACGCGGCAGCGCCTTGATGCGTTGGCAGACTTCGTAGCCGTCCATGCCGGGCATGACGATGTCGAGCAAAATGAGATCCGGCGGCTCGGGCCCGGAGACGATCTCCAAAGCCTTGGGGCCGGTACTGGCCACGCGAATGCGGTAGTCGCTTTTCAGCGCTTCGAGCAGTTCGTGAAGGTTCTCCGGGAGGTCATCGACCAAGAGCAAGCTGGATGGCTGCTCGGGTTTGGGGCTGAATGGCGAGGAGTCGGTGCGCCGATAACGGCAAAGCTCAAGCTGCGTGCGCACGCGCAGATGCAGTAGCTCAGGATCGACCGGCTTGGTGATGTAATCCGCCACCCCGAGCTGCAACCCGCGCGCCTCGTCGTCGGGCGAAGACAAGGCAGTGATAAAAATCACCGGAATCTCGGCTGTGGTGGGCTCGGACTTGAGCTTTGCAAGCACCGAGTAGCCGTCCATGCCGGGCATTTTTACGTCAAGCAGAATCAGGTCGGGCCGGGGCTCGCCGGCGGCCAGCTCCAGCGCCATGGCGCCGCTGGTAGCGGCAAGAATCGCATAGTCCTCGCGCAGCAGTTGCATGAGCGCATGGAGATTTTCATGCACATCATCGACGATCAGAATGCGCGGGCGGTCCGGAGTAGGAGGCGTCATCTGGGGTCGCTCGTGCCGATGGGTCGTGCCTGTTGCTGGTCCCCTTTCCCAATGAGGGCATCAGGCGGCGTGGGTCGATTATGCCAGCAATGGATGGCAAATTCGCGCACCAGCCCAAAACAAAAACGCATTCGCTACAGCTATCAAAGCGATCAAGACAGGCTCGCGCGCAGCTCGGCGAGTTGCGCCCGGGCACTGCTGATGTCGAAAACCTCGAGCAACTCGGCAATGACCGCGAGCCGCTCTTGGGCGCTGGCATCCGCCACCGCATGCGCACGGGCAAGCAGCGACTCGACGACGCCGAGATCGGATTTCAGGCTATGGTCCAGGGCATCCAGCAGGGAGGCGAGATCAGCGTCCTCCGCTCCGGTCTCGCTGATCTCGCTGGTCTCCCCGTTGGCGGGGGGCAGGATGGATACGGGGCGAACAAGGCTGTCGATATCTTGCAGCACCTCGGCCAGGCGAGTGCGCAGCGATTCCAAGCGTTTGGCATCCGGGCGTTGACCGGCTTTGAGTTCAGCATAGAGCGCGGACACTTCCTCAAACAGCGCGGTGGCCCCCAAAGTGCCGGCGACGCCTTTGAGGCCGTGGCAGTCACGCTCGGCAGCACTGACAGCGTCGGTGTCATCGCTGGCCAGGCGGCGTTGGAGCTGATCGACCGCGTCGGCGAAATGCTCGCGAAACCGGCGCAGCTGGCGTCGATAGGCCTCGACCCGCCCACCGATGCGGCGCAGGCCGGCGACGGCGTCCAGGCTGGTGAGCGCAGCCAGATCGGCAGGCAAGGGGGTGGCGGTCGGGGTGGCATGCCGCCGCTCTAGTCGGCTGGGAGCAGAACCCGCGCCAACCCAGCGCGCCAGCACCGCGAACAGATGATCCGGCACCACCGGCTTGGCGATATGGTCGTTCATGCCGGCAGCAGTGACGCGCTCGATGTCGCGGGCCATGGCCAGCGCGGTCATGGCAATAATGGGCAGTCGCGCTAGGCGCTCGTCGCCGTCGCGCTCGGCCTGGGCGCGGAGTTGTGTGGTAGCCTCCAGACCGTCCATGACCGGCATTTGAATATCCATCAGCACGGCGTCGTAGTCGCGCACGCGGATTTTCTCCAGGGCCTCGGCACCGTTGCCGGCCTCATCAATCAGCAGTCCCTCCCCGCGCAGCAGCTCGCCGGAGAATTCGCGATTGATGTCATTGTCTTCGACCAACAGGATGCGCGCACCGACCAGGGCAGACGCGCGCGTTGCCGACTGGATGGGCAGACTGTCGGCCCCGTTCTCGATCCCGGTTTCGGTATCGACCGAGGCAAGATCGCAGGCCCGCGCGGAGCCAAGCAGGCGCTGATGACCAAGCACTGACAGCAGGGTGTCGAGCAAGGTGGAGGGCGAAACGGGTTTGATCAAAAGGCCATGCACGCTGGCACGCTCGGCTAAGCGAATCACATCCTCGCGCCCATAGGCAGTCACCATCACCACCCTGGGCCGACGCTCGAGCGGCAGCTCGCTGGCGATACGCTGGGCGGCCTCGTCACCGTTCATGCCCGGCATGCGCCAGTCCATCAGCACCAGGTCGTAAGGCGGGTTAGCCCCGGCCAGAGTAGTCAGCGCCTCCTGGCCGCTGGCCAGACCCTGGGCGGCCACCGGAATGCGCGCGAGAACTTCGAGCAGAATCTCGCGCGCGGCGGCATTGTCATCCACCACCAGCACTCGGATGCCACTCAGATATGGCACCGCACGCTCCAGCAGCCCCTGGCGACGCTTGAGCGATTCGGTCGCCGGGCGCAAGCGGGCGGTAAAGCAAAGAGTGGTGCCCCGTCCGGGCTGGGAATCCTCCAACCACAGGCGCCCGCCCATGAGCCCCACCAGCCGTTTGCTGATGGCCAGCCCCAGCCCGGAGCCGCCAAAGCGCCGGGTGGTGGAGGGGTCACCCTGCTCGAATTGCTCACACAGATGGGCCTGCACCTCGGGGGTCATACCGATACCGGAGTCGCGCACGCACACTTGGATTGTGATCCGCGACTCGCTCACGCGCAGCGCCTGAAAGGCCAGTTCCACCTCGCCCTCTTCGGTGAACTTGACGGCGTTGCCGCACAAATTAAGCAGCACCTGACTCAGGCGCAAGGGATCGCCAATCAGCACTGGCGGGATGGCGGCATCGTGGCGAATCAAGAACTCGATGCCTTTTTGTTCGGCCTGGTAGCCCACGGCATCGGTCAGCCGCTCAAGCACAGTATCGAGGCCGAATTCGACTTCTTCGAGCGCGATCTTGCCCGCTTCGATCTTGGAGAAATCGAGGATATCGTTCAGCAGCCCGAGCAGCGCATGGGCCGCGCCCTGAGCTTTTTCCAGGTGATAGCGCACCCCGGCCGACAGGTTCTGCTTGAGTGCCAGATACTGCATGCCAAGAATTGCATTCATGGGCGTGCGGATCTCGTGGCTCATATTGGCAAGAAATTCCGACTTGGCACGCGCGGCGTCCTCGGCCAGAGTTCGCGCGCGTACCATTTCGGCAATTAGGGCACGCTCCAGATCGATGTCCTGGACAATGGATACCGTGCCCTTCGCTTGGTCCTTTGGGTTGACCGCCCGGGCCGACAGCCGCCCCCAGAACTGGCTGCCGTCCTTGCGCACCAAAATCTGCTCGCGGACATCGGTCTCGCCGCGCCAGACCGGAAGATAGCCCTCGCGACCGATGTGCTCCCAGGTCGCATCATCGGCATAGAGTACGCGGGTGCTCTGAGCCAACAGCTCGTCGGGCGCATAACCGAGCATCTCCTCAAAGCGGCGGTTACAGCGCACAATCACGCGGTCTTTCATCAGCAGAATACCCACGCTGGCGGAGGCGAGAATGGCTTCCTGCTCCTCATGGGCCAGGCGCAGCGCCTCAGCCGCTTCGTGCTCGTCGGTAATATCTTCAACAATGCCGACCATGCCGGCCAGGGGCTCGGCCGGGTTCAGCGCGCGCCCATAGAGCCGCGCCCAAAAAGGCGCGCCGTTCTTGCGCACCATCTGGAGATCGATGGGGGACGCTTGGCACCGCGCCAGGGCGGCGTAAATCTCCGCGCCCTTTTGCTGGAACTGGGCATCGTCCAAATACCAGATACGCGTCTGCTTCCCAACCTGTTCGCCAGGCGCGTAGCCAAAGAGCTCATCGAGACGCCGATTGTTGCGTTGGATAACACGCCCTGAAATCAGCACAATGCCGACGTTGGCAGCGTCAAACAGCGCTTGCAGCTCGCCCCCGCGCACGCTAGCAAGACGCTCGAAATCAGCGCGCTGGCGTTCGAGCTCGCGCGAGGTGGCGAGCAAATCCCGAGTGCGGCGGCTGACCTGCCAGCGCAGCAACAGAGCCAGACCCAGCGCCAGCAGCAAGGCGGCACCCAGCACTGCCAGCGCACGCCAGATCCAAAGAGGTGCGCGAATCTCCGGCGCCGGCCCCATGGCGCGGCGTAGGGCGCGAAAGTAGACCGAATCCGGGTCCTGCCGCCAGCGCAGCAGATACTGGTCGATGGTCTCCAGTAGCGCGGCCGTATGGGCCTTTGTCTCGAGCGTGGCTCGGCCGCTCGCGAAATACAGATTGGTTGGCATGAAGAGAATAGGCGTTTCGCGCAGGCGGTCCCGCCGGGCATTGCGGGCAGCATAAAAGCTGTTGGTAATCACGGCGTCGGCCGTTCCCGCAGCCACGGCGGCGTAGCCATCGGCCAGGGAGTCCACCAGAACTTGCTCATAGCCCAGACCGCTCGAGCGCATCAGACGGTCGAAGAATTCCTGTTGCACACCGCCTCTTAGCACTGCGATGCGGCGCCCGTCCAGATCAGACAGCTCATTCACCCGCAGATCGGACGCACTGTAGACTTGCGACCAACCGCTAGCGACCGAAAGTTCGTTGAACTCAAAACGCGCCGCCCGCTCGGCAGAAAAGGCCACATCCGGCATCACATCGAGCGTGCCGGCATCGAGTTGCTGCAGGCAGTCCCGCCACTCGCAGGCTTGATAGTCGAGCTGCCAGCCCTCGGCGCGCGCGATGGCGTCGAGTAGCTCCACAAACAGCCCGGCCGGGCGGCCATGGCTATCGGTGAAGATCTTTGGCGGGTTTTGGTAGAGACCGACGCGGATCGGATCTTGCGTGACTACCGACGTCTCCGCGGCGCAACCGGCGGGCAGAGCAAAGACCCCGCTCAGCAAGATGAGCATCAGGTTCAGTGCAATCCTGTTGCGGAGCATTCCGATGACGAGTACGGTCTTCAAGATTGCACATCACTTTCAGCAGGGATTGTCCGATTCTAGACCGCCAAGGCATTCGGGGAAATGCTGACAGCTATCGACCATCCTTGAGTGGCAGGTTCGTCATGTGCAAGAATCCCGAGCACGACCAATCGGCCACCTATAACAAATTGTGTTTCTTATTTTTTCTCAATTTTGAGGTCAATCGATATGCCGATATCACGCCGCCTGTTTCATGCCAGCCTCATCGCGCTGCTCGTCTTTGGGTTGTGGCCACTCATCGGGGCCGGCGATGATCTGGTCGAGGGGCGCGACTGGCGCCCGCTCAAGACTCCGATCACCAGCGATGATCCCGAAAAAATTGAGGTGCTGGAGTTTTTCTCCTACGGCTGCCCGCACTGTAGTCACCTCAACCCCTTGCTCAAAGACTGGGCAGCGAAGCTACCTGAGGATGTGGCACTCCGCCGCGTGCCGGTCACCTTCGGTCGCGCCGCTTGGGCCAATCTCGCGCGACTCTATTACGCCTTGGAACTCAACCACCTGATCGACGCGCTCGATCAGGCCACCTTCGATGCTATCAGCAAGGAACGCAAGCGGCTGTTCACCGACAAGGCGATTTTTGCCTGGATCAAGGAGCAAGGTCAGGACGCCGAGGCGTTCGAGAAAACCTTCAACAGCTTTGCGGTCGAACTCGCGCTCGGCAAAGGACGCGATCTGGAAGAGCGCGTGGGCGTCGACGCAGTGCCGCGCCTGATCGTCGATGGACGCTATGTGGTGTTAAACGAGGACGCGCAGGGATATGAAGAGTTGCTTCGCCGCGCCGACACGCTCATCGAGCGGGCGCGGAAAGAGCGGCAATAAACCAATCACCATCAAGCCCCTGCGCGCCGGTGCCGACATGACCCGCCTGTTGCTGGCACGGCACATCGCCAGCGGGCGCATTCCCCAGACCCATGCTTGACTGTCGATCCCGTGCTGGTCAAAGTCCCTCAACCATGGCAAACCCGCTGTCCTTTTCTGCCCAACAGGTACCAAAACTCCAATGATCCGGCTCGACCCTCGCCCGTTATGGATACTCCTGGCCCTAATTGCGGCCATCACCGCCCTGGCCAGCCTGGTACTGGCCCCCTGGCTGAACCTAGAACCCTGCCATCTGTGCATTTTTCAGCGCACCCTGTTCATGCTCATGGCCCTGCTGGCCGCGCTAACGGCTGCACTCTCGCACCCGGACTGGCGGCGCTTCGTGGCGCGAGCCAGCGCGCTGCTGTTTCTCGCACTCGCGGCCCTCGGCAGCGGCGTGGCGGCTTACCAAAGCTGGCTGCAATGGCAGCCGTCGGAAGATGTCTCCTGCATCGGCGGCCAACCCGGCCCAATTGAGCAACTGGTGGAATGGCTCGGCCAGCAGGTGCCCACGCTCTTTCTCGCCAGCGGCTTCTGCGAGGATACCGAACTCGTCATTCTCGGCCTGTCGCTCGCCAACATGGCCTTTGTGCTCTTCGTCGCCGCGCTGGCAACCGGTGCCTGGGCGCTATGGCGCGGCTGGCGACCCTCTCATTCGTGATACTGGCCAAGGCGCTGCCGATCAGTTGGAGAACTTGGAGGAGCTTTGCTTCAACGCCCTGTCAAACGACATCTCAGACCCTGTCCACAGCTGCCACAATGCAAGCGCCCTTCGGCAATAGCTAGCAAACACCCCGCGCATAGTCTAAACTTTCATGTCATCGCTCCCTATTGGCATAGTGATTCCCCGCTTGAAAACCAGCCAAGACTTGGCAGCCCACACGCGGTGCCTTTCGTTGCAGAGCGCCCAGGACCTTGGCGCACACGCTCACTGGGTTACCGATGCCGAAGGGGATGCGGATACGCTCTTGAACCAGCAAGAGTATGCCGCCTATTTGGATGCCTTGCTTGCCGGCGACTACGCGGCCTGCGCACAAAGAGTGCAAGGCTTGATTGATCGCAACGTTGATCTTAAAGCGCTCTACGTCCAAGTTTTTGAGCGCAGTCTCTATGACGTTGGCAAGCGCTGGGAACGCAATGAGATTTCTGTCGCGACCGAACATCTCGCGACATCCATCACCGAGAGTCTGTTGACACTGGGCTATCCACGCCTGTTTGGTGGCACGCACAAGCCTTTCTCTGCGGTGGTCAGTTGCGTGGCCAACGAGTTCCATCAGCTAGGCGGGCAGATGGTTGCCGACACCCTAGAGCTCAATGGTTGGCATGGCTACTTCTTGGGTCCGAATGTCCCCTTGAAAGACCTGCTCGGCTTCGTCGAAGACAAGCAGCCGGATATTCTGGCCTTGTCGATCAGCGTGTTCTTCAACATGCCAGCGCTCACCGAAGCCCTTGAGGCCATTTGCGCCCGCTTTCCCGCGCTGCCAACCTTCATCGGAGGCCAGGCGTTTGCCTGGGGCGGGAGTGACAGGGTGAACAGCTTCCCCAACGCGCAAGTGATCCTCTCCTTGGCGGATTTCGAATCGCGTCTGCGGGAGATCGAACGCAAGGGCTGCGCGGGATGACAGTGGCGTTCGACGTACTGCGTGAGCGCTTCATCCAGGGCGATTTGCCGCTAATTTATGCGGAGATCGACGCTGGGTTGCAAGCGTGGCGGTTCAATGCATTCACCCGCCGACTCGTCGGGATCACGCAGGAACCCATGCCGTTCCGCGAGCTGGTTGTCGACTTTTCCGAGCGGCTCGACCCCTTCTCCTTGGCCCAAACGCCCGAGCGCGTGCATCTCTTGTCGATTTCGGCAACGGGGCACGCGCCTATGGGTTTTCTGTGCTCATTTTGGCCGGCTGGTGATCAGGTGGTGTTGATCGGAGCCGCCGACATCTCGGAGCAACTGAGTGTTCAGAACCAAATCCTGATGCTCAACCGGCAATTGAACGCGCTGACGCGCGATCTCCACCAGAAAAATGCCGAACTTGCGCATAGCAACACACTGAAGAATCAGTTCCTGGGGATGGCCGCGCATGATCTGCGCAACCCGCTTGGCGGCATCATGAGCTATGGGGAATTTCTCCGCGAAGAGGCCGCGCCCATTCTGTCCTCTGAGCATCGGGAGTTTCTTGACGACATCCTGAAGGCCAGTCGCACCATGCTGCGGATTGTCGAGGACTTTCTCGATGTGTCAAAAATCGAGTCAGGGCATTTGGAGATCAATCCGGAGCATGTCGATTTCTCACGAACGCTCCATCGCACGCTCGCCATGGTGCGTCCGAAGGCAGCTCGTAAAGGGGTTCCTCTGCAAGTCGATGCACACGAAAACCTGCCAATGCTGCATATCGATGCGGGGAAAATCGAGCAGGTGTTGGCCAACCTGGTCTCCAACGCCATCGAGCACTCTTATCCCAATGCGCCCGTGACCATCCGCACCGGCTTGCAGGACAGTCTGTTTCATTGCGCGGTGATCGACCAAGGCGTGGGCATTGATGCTGAACACATTCCAAGACTATTCAACCCCTTTGAGAAGAAGATTTCCCAGAAGACTGGCGGCGAGCCAAGCACCGGCTTGGGGTTGATCATCTCAAAAAAGGTGGTTGAAGCCCACGGAGGGCGCATCTCGGTCACCAGCGAGAAGGGACAGGGGACGACCTTCGCCTTCGTTTTGCCGGTGAACCCCGGCAACACTGCGGATGACCAGGGATGATGAAGCAACAGCTGCTCGAATCCGCTGGCGCCTTGAGCCCACCCAGCCCGGAGGCCGCTAGCCGTTTTGCCGCCGTCGCTGCCGCGATCGCCGCCGAGCTGACCCGCCGCATGGCCCAAAGGCCTGATCTGGAGCAGCTGATCGGCCCCGGCAACCAGGCCATGATGGAAGACAACAGCCGGAACTTTCTGCGCTTCATGTCGACCCTGTTTTCCCACTACGACGCAGAGGTACTGGTTGACAGTGCCCTCTGGGCCATCCGCACCTATCGGGCGCATGGATTTCAGCTCAGCTACTGGCCAGCGAACATCGCCACCACCCTGAAGATTGTCCGCGAGCAGCTGCCGAGCACAGTGGTGGCGGAAGTCCAGCCCTTCTTTGTCTGGCTGAGCGACAACCTCCCCGCGTTAGTTGCTTTGCATCGCCCCGAGCCTTGATGGCCCGCTTGTCACCGGACGGAGAAAGTTGGAACCCAACTCAGTCGGAGGCTTGTCCTCTGGACCGGATTCTAATTCAGCGTTCCAATACGCAATGGCCTCGGCAGCTAGGCAAGCCGACGCGGCCTGTTCAAGGCAGGCATTCAAAAGGCTCTAGCCGGTTCTCATCGGTGTGCAGGCCGTACCAGGATGGCGCACAACCCTGCAACTTGGGCATACTACCGCCACAGTTTCAGGGTGAGGGTCATAGGTGTTTGCGACAGAATCCTCTGCGGCATTGCACCGCTTCGGTTTCAAATTGGGCAATGGCGGCGTGCACTCAGCGCGAACGATGATGTTGGTGGAGCTGCAACGCTTGCTCGACGCGGCCCCCGCTGGTGCCCAGCGTGCTGATTACCGGGAGGCCGTGGTCGATGACAACCTGCTCGACAAGCCGACGGTCAATGCTCGCAAGCTCACATTCCGGCACCTCAGTGATTTGTACGCCTTGGACCCCGGTACCTGTCTCTTTCGGATCTTTCGTGGACTCTGGTCCCTGGAGCCGGCTGCACAGCCGATGCTCGCATTGCAGATGGCGCTCACACGCGATGGCCTGCTGCGCAGCAGCGTACCGCTGGTGCTTGCGACCCCGCAGGGGCAGCGTTTCGAGCGAGAGGCGATCGAACAGCTTCTGACACAATCGGACGAGGGCCGTTTCAGCCTCGCCTCGATAGCGGCAATTGCGCAGCGTATCAACGGCACCTGGACCCAGGCCGGCTATCTCACCGGGCGCGTCAAGAAGCGTCGATCGCAGCCGGTGGCCACGCCCGTGAATGTCGCCTTCGGCCTGTTCTTGGGATACCTGGAAGGGCGCCTCGCCCAGCGCCTCTTCACCAGCGATTGGGTGCGTGCACTCGATCTTCCCGAGGAGCGACTGATTGAGCTGACCCAGGCTGCGGCCCAGCGCGGGCTGCTGGTGTTCCGCCGCACCGGCGCCGTGATGGAGGTCCGCTTCCCGGACTATCTGACCGAGCAGGAACAGGAGTGGCTCAATGAGCAGGCTTGATCGACTCATCGAAGGCTACGCGGAGCACATCGCCACGCCTTGGCCCGAGGGACTGTCCGGGATCGAGCGCGTCATCTTCGTCGTCTATCCGCCAGCGGACGAACTGAAATTTCGCGTTTACATCGACGAGTTCGAGCTCCGCACCCGCGATGCCGGCCACGGCTGGAACCTACTCGATCTGACCGACGCCTTCCCGCAGTGGATGGCCGCCCAGCGTTACCGCGACAAATACTTCCGCCGCCCGGAACTGCTTGCCGGGTACCCCGAGGGGCGGCTGACCGAGTTCACCAAGCATCTGGTAGAGCGGACCAGCGCACAGATCGAGCAGGCGTCGGCGAATGACGTCGTCGCAATGTCTGGGGTTGGCGCCCTGTTTGGCGTCTCCAGCGTCTCGACCGTGGTCGACCAGGCCGCCTCCGCCATCAACGGTCGGTTGGTGGTCTTTTTTCCGGGCGAGGTGGAGGACAAGACCTACCGGCTGTTGGATGCGCGCGATGGCTGGGGCTACCTGGCGCATGCCATCACAACGGACTGAATGGGGGACATGACCATGAACAACCGCGACATCTTCAGCAAGGACCCGCTGGCCAACCGGCTGATCAACAACGGCGTCGCCGAGGTCTCAGAAGACCGCTCCCAGGCGGCGCTGGAGATCCTCCGCTACGAACTGGATACCTTCGTCTGCGACGGCGAGTACGCCAAGGGGCTGCAGAAAATTCTGGAGACCTTCCTCGGCAATCTTGGCAGCGCGCCGGAGCAGCCGAGCGTCTGGATCAGCGGCTTCTACGGCAGCGGTAAGTCGCACCTGGCCAAGATGCTCCGCGCCTTTTGGGTCGATGTGGCCTTCGACGACGGCGCCACGGCAAGAAGCGTCGCCAGACTGCCGACCGAGATCAAGGACCATCTGCGGGAGCTGAACACCCAGAGCAAGCGTTACGGCGGACTGCACGCCGCCTCCGGCAAGCTCGGTTCTGGCGCCGGCAACAATGTCCGCCTTGCCCTGCTCGGCATCGTCTTCAAGTCCGCTGGCCTGCCGGAGAAGTACAACCAGGCGCGCCTGATGATATGGCTCAAGCGCGAGGGCATCCTCGAAGCAGTCGAAGCAGCCCTGGCGCAGAGCGGCACAAGCCTGGAGCGGGAGCTACCGGAGCTTTTTGTTTCCGACGACCTGCACGCGGCCCTGTTGGCCGCCAAGCCGGAGCTGGCGCCGGACGCCATGCACGTCGGCGACCGCCTCATCGCCCAGTACCCGGAGGCTCAGGACGTTACCAACGACGAGATGATCAACGCCGTCAAGGACGCCCTCACCAACGACGACGGCTTCCCGCTCACCCTCATCATCCTCGACGAGGTCCAGCAGTTCATCGGCGACAGCGGTGATCGCGCCTACAGCATCCAGGAGGTGGTCGAGTCCTGCAGCAAGCACTTCGGCGGTCGCCTGCTCTTCGTCGGCACCGGCCAGACCGCCATGTCCGGCACCCCCTCGTTGCAGAAGATCAAGGGTCGCTTCACCGTCCCGGTCCAGCTCTCGGACACCGACGTCGAGGCCGTCATCCGCAAGATCATCCTGCAGAAACAGCAGGGCGCGGTGCCTGCCATCCAGAAAACGCTCACAGACAACCTCGGCGAGATCTCCCGGCACCTGCGCGGCACTAAGCTGGAGCACACCACCGAAGACGAGCACATCATGGTCGCGGACTACCCCCTGCTGCCGGTGCGCCGGCGGTTCTGGGAGAAGGTGCTGCATAAGCTCGACGAGTCCGGCACCATCTCCCAGCTCCGCAACCAGCTGCGAATCGTCCACGAGGCCGCCTGCGCCACCGCGGAGCAACCGCTCGGTCAGGTCGTCTCTGGCGACTTCATCTACGACCAGCTCAGCACCGACCTGCTGCAGACCGGGTTGCTCTCGCGAGAGGTGTACGACCGCATCGGCAAGCTCGCCGCCGGTGACGACGACGCCCGGCTCAAGTCCAGCCTGCTCAAGCTCATCTACCTGGTCAGCAAGCTGCCCACTGACCCGATGGCGGACATCGGGCTGCGCGCCACCGAGGACAGCCTGGCCGATCTGCTTGTCACGGATCTCTCGGGCGGCTCCAGTACGCTGCGCAAGCGCATCCCTGCCCTGCTCGACGAATTGCACAACAAGGACGGCTTGGTCATGGCCATCGCCACCCCGGCGGGCACCGAGTACCGCTTGCAGACCGCCGAGAGCAGCGCCTGGCACGACGAGTACCGCAAGCAGGTCGCGGAGCTATCGGCCAACACCCAGCGCCTGGAGATGGAGCGCATCGACCTGTTCAAGACCGCCTATCGCGAGGCCCTGAAGGGCGTGCACCTCACGCAGGGGCAGACCAAAGAGGCGCGCACCCTCACCCCCTGCTACGACGACAGCCTCCCCGCGGACGCCGACAAGCAGATCGTTGCCTGGTTTCGCGACGACTGGAGCAGCTCTGAGGCCGAGATCAAGGGCGACGCCCGCAATGCCGGCCCCACCAGTCCGTCGATCTTCGTCTTCCTGCCGGCCCAGAGACGCAACGAGCTGCGCTCGGCCATCATC
Source organism: Thiorhodovibrio frisius (assembly GCF_033954835.1). Classification (NCBI taxonomy): domain Bacteria; kingdom Pseudomonadati; phylum Pseudomonadota; class Gammaproteobacteria; order Chromatiales; family Chromatiaceae; genus Thiorhodovibrio; species Thiorhodovibrio frisius. The sequence goes on along the minus strand of NZ_CP121471.1, from coordinate 605,893 downwards.
GAGCACAAGGCCGCCCAGCTCACTCTGGAAACCCGCGGCATTCCGGCGACCCCCGAGGGACAAGACGCCCGTTCCGCGATGGAGACGCGGCGCAACGACGCGGCCAGACGCATCGCCCAGATCGTCAAGACCATTATCGGCGGAGCCCAGGTCTTCCAGGGCGGCGGCCAGAGCATCGACGGCAACGACCTCACCGACAAGCTCCAGATCGCCGGCGGCGCCTCGGTCGTGCGCCTCTACCGCGACTTCGACACCGCCGATCAGCTCGGCTGGGACAAGGTGATCGAGCGCGCACGCAAGGGCGAGACCCAGCCCCTGCAGCCCATCAAACACAGCGCCGACACCGACCAGCATCCGGTCTGCGCCGCCATCCTCAAGGAACTCGGCGCCAGCAAGAAGGGCAGCGATCTGCGCGATTACTTCAAGGCGCCTCCCTACGGCTGGCCCCAGGACGCCGTCGACGGTGCCCTCTATGCCCTGGTCGCCAGCGGCCATGTGCTCGCACTGAACGCGCTCGGCAAGCCGGTCGACGCCAAGGAGCTGGAGCGTCGCCAGATCACCCAGAGCACATTCAAGCCCGAGACCGTCACCATCAGCCCGGTGCAGAAGATCCAGATCCGCAAGGTCTTCCAGGAGGCCGGCGTCTCTTGTCAGCCCGGCACCGAGATCGAACGGGCGCCAGAGCTGCTGCGCGTGCTGCGGGAGCTGGCGGCAAAGGCCGGCGGCGAGCCACCTAAGCCCGAGATCCCCGACCAGACGCTCATCGACAACCTGGAAGCCTTGACCGGCAACGCGCTGCTGGCCGAGTTGTTCAGCCAGCGCAATGCCCTGATCAAGAACAGCCAGGACTGGGCGACCACCGGCGAGCAGATCGCCAAACGCTGGCCCGTGTGGACCCTGCTACAAGACCTGCTGGACCACGCCAAGGATCTCGGCCCCTATCAGGAGCTGGAAGCAGAGGCCGCAGAGATCCGCAAGCAACGGGCGTTGCTCGCCGACCATGATCCGGTCCAGGCCCTGCTCGACAAGACCGTGGACCTATTGCGCACCAGCCTCAACCACCACGTCGAGGCGCACCGGGCCACCTACCAGGCCGAGCTGGCCGCCATGGAGCAGGACAGCAACTGGCAGACGCTCATGGCCGAGCAGTGCCAGCCAATCCTGGCCAAGCACGGCTTGCATGAGACCGTCTCGGTCGAGGTCGCCACGCCTGAGCGCATCCTCGACGAACTGGACCGCTGCGCGCTGTCACAATGGTCAGACCGCACCCAGGCCCTCAAGGGCCGCTTCGAGCAGGCCCGGCTGGAAGCCGCCAAGCTGCTGGAGCCTAAGGTGCAGCGGGTAGACCTCCCGCGTCGCACCCTGAGGGATGAGGCCGAGCTGGCCGAATGGCTCGCCGAGGCCGAGGGGCGTATCCGCAACAAGCTCAATGATGGCCCGGTGATGCTGTGAACAGACTACAATCATGCATACTTTTACGTTTGTTTCATCTGCATGAGCCGAGCCGTGCGAACCACATTGAACATCGATGATGACCTGCTGCAAAGTGCGCAAGCACTCTGCGGCATTCAGGAAAAGACAGCCTTGGTGCGCGAAGGGCTCAAGGCGCTGATCGAGCGCGAAAGCGCGCGCCGCCTGGCCCGGCTCGGCGGCTCCGAGCCGCAGCTGGAGCCGATACCCAGGCGGCAGGCCGATTCTGACGCATGATCCTGGTCGATACCGCCGTCTGGATCGACCACCTACGCGCCAGCGATGCGCACCTGAGCGCACTCCTGATGCGAGCGAACGTCGCCATGCATCCCATGGTTCTTGGCGAGCTAGCCTGCGGCAACCTGAAGGAGCGCCACAAACTCCTCGCCCTGTGGCACAACCTGCCGCAGCTTGCAGCAGCGACCGATGCCGAAGCCCTAGACGCGCAACGCGTAGCAATCTAAGGAGCACGTCCGCCCATGGATCCCCTCGCCAAACCCCTGCGCAAGCAACTGGAAGACGCCGTCGTCGCCGCCCGCGACACCGCAGAAGCAGCCGCCCGAGCCGCGCTGATGCACCTAGGGGTCGGCGACGCAGACCTACCCAAGCACCTGACCGACGAGCAACGCGTCCTGCGCCGCCGGTTGCGCGCCCACGGCCGGCAGCTCGGGGATCAGCGGCAAGCGGCCGGCCATCAGGCCATCGACAAACTGGCGCAGGAGACCGCCTACGAGCACTGGCACCGGATGCTCTTCGCCCGCTTCCTGGCCGAGAACAGCCTGCTGATGCACCCCGACGGCGTGCCCCTGACCCTAGACGAATGCAACGAGCTGGCTCATGACGAGGGCGCCACCGACGGCTGGGAGCTGGCCGGGCGCTATGCGGCGCGCATGCTGCCGCAGATCTTCCGCCCGGACAGCCCGGTGCTGGCACTCAAGCTCGCCCCGGAGCACCAACGCGCCCTGGAGAACCACCTGGCCGGCCTGCACCCGGACTGCTTCCAGGCATCCGACAGCCTCGGCTGGGTCTACCAGTTCTGGCAAACCAAGAAGAAGGACGCGGTCAATGCCTCCGAGGTCAAGATCGGCGCCGACGAGCTGCCCGCCGTCACCCAGCTCTTCACCGAGCCCTACATGGTCGCTTTCCTGCTCGACAACAGCCTCGGCGCTTGGTGGGCCGCCCGGCGCTTGAGCGAGGACGACCTGCGCAGCGCCGAGAGCGAGGAAGCGCTGCGCCGCAAGGCCGCCATCCCCGGCGTACCGCTGGACTACCTGCGTTTCATCAAGGGAGAGGACGACGTCTGGACACCCGCTGCCGGCATCTTCGACGCCTGGCCCAAGCACCTCGGCGAGCTGAGGGTGATGGACCCCTGCTGCGGCTCCGGCCACTTCCTGGTGGCAGTGCTGCAGATGCTGGTGCCGATGCGCATGGCGCTGGAGGACCTGAGCGCGCAGGAGGCCGTCGATGCGGTGCTGCGCGACAATCTGCATGGTCTGGAGCTGGACCAGCGCTGCGTCGAGATCGCCGCCTTCGCGCTGGCCCTGACCGCCTGGCGCTGGCCTGATGCCGGCGGCTACCGGCCACTGCCGCCACTGAATCTCGCCTGCTCCGGCCTCGGCATCAACGCCCCGAAGGCGGACTGGCTGCATCTCGCCGAGGGCGACGTCGACCTGGGACATGCACTAGAACGGCTCTATGAGCTGTTCGCGGACGGCCCGACACTCGGCAGCCTAATCGACCCGCGCCGAAACTTCAGCGGCGACCTGCTAGACCAGGGCTGGGAGCGCGTCGCGCCGCTGCTGGAACGCGCGCTAGCCTCGGAAGACGACCAACAACGCGAGCTGGGCGTGGTCGCCGCCGGCCTGGTCCGCGCCGCGCAACTGCTCGCGGAGCGCTATCACTGGGTCATCACCAACGTGCCCTACCTGTCCCGTGGCAAGCAGGCACCGCGGCTCAAGACTTTCTGCGAGCGTCATTACCACGATGCCAAGAACGACCTGGCCAATGTGTTTTTGGAGCGCTGTTTGGAGCTGGCGCGGGAGCAGGGTGCCGGCGTCGTGCAGATCGTCATGCCGCAGAACTGGCTGTTTTTGACCAGCTATCGGAAGCAGCGGGAGCGGTTGCTGCGGGAGGTTAGTTGGAATCTGTTAGGGCGTTTGGGAATGGCCGCGTTTCAGATTATGGATTGGTGGGCGTTCAACGTCATCCTGCTGACCCAGACGCGTGCGCCAGTGTCAGAGGGGTTCAAGCTGCGAGGGGTGGATGCCAGTGCACCAAGATCGGCGGCGGAGAAGGCGGATCTGGTAAGGAGCGGGGACATGGCTTCTGTGAGTCAAGCGTCACAGTTGGGGAACCCCGATGCCAGAGTCGCGCTAGAAAAAGCCCTGGATCTGCCAATTCTGGGGAAATATGCTTCCGGACTCGTGGGTATACAGACCGGCGACGACCCGAGATACGTATCTGCGTTCTGGGAAGCCCCGCTTCCGGAAAAAATCTGGGAGCCGATGCAGGCTACTCCAGAAAACTTCGACAGCTTTGCCGGCCAAAGCTGGCGAATACGCTGGGAAGGGGGGAAGGGAGACTTGCAAACGTCAAAAGGCGCTCGGATACAGGGTATTGATGCCTTAAGCAAGCCCGGAATTGCAGTGCATCGAATGGGAACAATTTTCCCCTACCACTACAGCGAAACATATTTCCATCAGAACATAGCGACAATTATCCCCAGCGAAAATCAAAATCTCCCAGCGATTTGGAGCTTCTGCTCATCCCCACAATTCAGCGAAGCAGTTCGCCGAATCGACCAAAAAGTCAATGTGACTAATGCCACGCTCGTAAAGGTGCCCTTCGACCTTGACCACTGGCAACAGGTCGCCGCCGAACGCTACCCCAACGGCCTCCCTGAGCCGTACTCCGACGACCCCACCCAATGGATCTGCCACGGCCATCCCTGCGGCTCGGTGATCTGGGACGAGGCGGCCAAGTGGACCGCCATCGGCCCCAAGCGCACCGACGCCACCGTGCTCCAGACCGCCGTCGCCCGCCTGCTCGGCTACCGCTGGCCCGCCGAGTACGACGAGGAGATGGAACTGTCGGACGAATCCCGCGCCCTGGTCGCCGAGGCCCGCAAGCTCGACACCTTCAGCGACGACGACGGCATCTGCTGCCTGCCCGCGATCCGTGGCGAGCCCGCCGCCCATGGGCGCCTGTTGCGCCTGCTGGAAGCGGCCTACGGCGATGACTGGACCGCCGGCACCCTGACCAAACTGCTCGCCGAGTCCGACGCCAACGGAAAGGGCCTGGACATCTGGCTGCGGGACGCCTTCTTCGAGCAACACTGCAAGCTGTTCCATCACCGCCCCTTCATCTGGCACATCTGGGACGGCCTCAAGGACGGCTTCGCGGCCCTGGTCAACTATCACAAGCTCGACCGCGCCAACCTGGAGCGGCTTATCTACACCTACCTCGGCGACTGGATTCGGATGCAGGAACGCGCCGCCGCCGACGGGCAGCAGGGCGCCGACGAGCGCCTGGCCGCCGCCAAGGCCCTCAAGACCAAGCTGGAGGCCATCCTGGAGGGCGAGGCCCCGCTCGACATCTTCGTGCGCTGGAAACCCATCGAGGCGCAGCCCATCGGCTGGGAGCCGGACCTTAACGACGGCGTGCGCCTGAACATCCGCCCCTTCCTGCTCGCCGGCGACGTCGGCAAGAAAGGCGCCGGCATCCTGCGCGCCAAGCCTAACATCCACTGGAAGAAAGACCGCGGCAAGGACGTCGAGAGCGCCCCCTGGTTCCACCGGTTCCAGGGCGACCGCATCAACGATCACCATCTGACCTTGGCCGAGAAGCGAGTCGCACGAGCCGCGTCGGCAATTGTTGAGTCATCATGATCTACGACGATAAGGCCGAACTGCTCGACGAGATCGCCGCCGGCGAGGATGCCCTGTTGGAGCTGAAGTTGGTGGTGTTCAAGGGCGATCAGGTGCGGTTTGCCAGCGAGCCGGGCCGGGCGCCGAAGGTGATCGCTGAGGTGTTCGTGTCCATGGCGAACACCGAGGGCGGCTTGGTGGTGTTCGGCGTCGATGATCACGGCGCGATTATTGGTATTGATGCCGAGAAGCGCGACAAGCTTGAGCAGTTCGTCGTGCAGTGCGCGTTGGATCATTGCGTGCCGCCCATCGAGCCTGCGTTAGATTGGGTCATGCTGCCGGGCGCCGACGGCGGTAACCGGCTCTGTCTCAAGGTCGCTGTGCCGCGAGCGCGCTTCTACGTGCATCAAACCAGCGACGGCCGTTTTCTGAAGCGCGTCGGTAGCCACCGCACCCCAATTCCGGCCGAGCAACTGGGCCGACTCTTGGCGAGCCGGCAGCTCATGTTGCCGTTCGAGGAGCGTCCGGTGCACCGGGCGGACCTCAACGCCATCGATCGCACGCGCTTCGAGACCTATTATCGGCGCCGTTTCGGGCACCCGATCGCCGTTTCAGAGCTGTCCTACGAGCACCTGCTCCGAAATCTGAAACTGGCCGTGCAGGACGACGACGGACTCTGGCGCCCGACCATGGTGGGCGTCTTGCTATTCTCGGAGCGGCCTGACCGCTATCTGTCCGGCGCCTACGTCGATCTGGCCGTCTACGACCATGCGGTCGCGGATGGCAATACGCGGGATGCCAAGCGCGTGACTGGCCCCGTTGTGGAGCAGATCGAGTGGGTGCTGACCTACCTGCGCACCAGTCCACTGGTCAGCACGCTGTCGGTCAAGGATGGCATGGGACGGACCGACAAGCCGGCCTACAGCGATTTCGCACTGCAAGAGGCCGTGGTCAACGCGCTAGCCCATCGGGACTATGAGATTGCCGGCGCCCAGGTCATCGTGACCCTGTTTCCGGACCGCATCGAGATCCGCAACCCCGGTGGCCTGCACAATACGCTGACGGAGGAGAACCTCTACGCCGGTTGCCAGCCAGTGCGCCGCAATCAGATCCTGGCAGGCTTTCTGCGTGATTATGAGAGTCCGGCGACCGGGCGCCGCTACATGGAGACGCGCGGCGAGGGGTTTTTGACCTTGGTGCGCGCCAGCACCGAGCTATCCGGCCGCCGGCCTGAGCTGGTCAACATGGGCGGCGCGGTTAAGCTGACGCTGTTTGCGGCGCACCTGGAGGAGCACCGCTCCGTAGTTGTGATTGACTGAGGCCAGATAGCGCAGCATACTTGTACGATATATCGAACAAGTTTGAAGGCTGCCATGCAAACCATCACCTTCTCCGATGCCCGCAATCAACTGAAGCAAGTGCTTGATCGTGTTGTGTGCGATGCGGATTACACGGTCATCACCCGCCGAGATGCTGAAGACGCGGTTGTCATGTCTCTTGATAGTTTCAACGGCCTAATGGAGACGGTCCACCTGCTCCGCTCACCAGCCAACGGCGAGCATCTCGCCCGCTCCATTGCGCAATACCGTCAGGGACAGACTGCCGAGCATCCGTTGCAGCATGACTAGAAGCTTGGTCTGGACCCAAGAGGCTTGGGCAGACTACCTTTGCTGGCAAAGCCAAGACCGCAAGACCCTGAAGCGCATCAACGCGCTCATCGCCGACCTGCTGCGGACACCGTTCGAAGGTATCGGCAAACCCGAGGCCCTGCGGGAAAACCTGAGCGGCTTCTGGTCGCGGCGCATCGACCAGGCGAATCGTCTGGTCTACGCTGTCGATACTGAGCAGATCACCATCATTTCCTGCCGTTATCATTATTGATTTGAGTGAGGAATGACCGAGACCGTCCTAGACCGCCTGCTCGACTCCCTGCGCAGCGCTGCGAATGTCAGCCGCGCGGATCAGGTACGCCCTGCCGCCGTGCTCTGGACAGATCAAGAGAGCCAGTGGCGACCGGTCGCCGAGCGGCTGCGGGAGATGATCCCGGAGCTGCTGATGCTCGGTGAGCATGCGCCGGAGCAGCGCTGCGGGCCGGCCATCTGGATCAAGTGCATGCTGGCGCGCACCCTGGAGGAGGCGGACTGGCCTGCGAGCGCGGTACCAATCCTCTATCTGCCGGGTGTATCGCGAGCCGATCTGCGCGCCATCGAGACCTGCCCGCGTGCGTTGCAACCACTCGCCGAGCTGCAGTACCGGGGCCTGTTCTGGAGCCAGCTCAATGGCCGCGACTGGACGGTAAAAGCCTTTCTGTCCAGCAGCCGTGGCGCGTTCAACCTGGATGTCTCGGGCGATCAAGCCACCCAGCAGGCCATGCACCGGGCGCTCGACGTACTGATCGACACACCGGTGGACAATCTCAAGGGCCGGCGACTGGAGGCAGCGGATTTCGACGCCCTGTTGAGCAGCAACCCCATCCGCGATCTGCTGACCTGGATGAACAACCCAGAGGCCAGCGCCGAGGAATGGCAGGGCGCCCGCTGGGATGCCTTTCGCAGTCGCTGCAAGGCGGACTGGAAGCTCGACCCAAAGTCCGACGGTGTGCTGGTCGCCGCAGAGCGCATCAGCGAGGGACGTCGGGAGTGGGATGCGGTCTGGGAGCGCTATCAGAGTGGCTGGCGGTCCTTCCCGAAGGTGATCGAGCAGCTCCGATTGGCGTCGCTACCGGTGCGCCGGGACCTGTTCACCGATCTCGGCCGTTACCCGAAGACAAATGATAAGGCAGAGGATAGCCTTCGCTTGGCCCTGGCCGGCGTGGCTGGCACCAGCCAAACCGAGGCCGTCTCAAGGCTGCAAGGGCTGGAGCAGGAGCACGGGCCGCGCCGCCACTGGCTTTGGGCGCAGATGGGGCAGGCGCCCCTGGCGCAGGCGCTGGAGCCCCTGTCCCGATTGGCCGCGCTGACCGGAAAGCCGTTCCGTGGACAACACTTGGAGGACATGGCCGATGCCTACCGGGCTGAGTTCTGGCAGGTCGATACAGCGGCCCGGCAGGCTCTCGCGGGACTGCGCACCAAGGCCGATACCGAGGCGGTGAGCACGGCGCTGCAGGCCATCTATGTGCCCTGGCTGGAAGAGGCAAATCAGCGGTTCCAGAACCTGGTGCGCAAGGATGGCTACCCCGGCTCCACGGTGGTCAAGGAGCCAAGCGCCGCCTACCAGACCGGCGGGCAATGCTGGCTGTTCGTCGACGGGCTGCGCTACGACGTCGCCCAGGATCTCGCCGCGCTTCTGAAGGACGAGGGCCTTGAGATTAGCATCGACGCTGACTATGCGCCGGTGCCGTCGGTGACCGCGTCGGGCAAGATCGCCTGCTCGCCGGTCGCCCAGTTCGCGCAAGGCCGGAGCACCGACCAGGACTTCGTGCCCAGCCACGGCACGCTGGACAAGCCGCTCAACACCGCCCTGCTGCGGAAGATCCTCAAAGACGAGGGCTGGCAGGTGCTCGGCGGCAGCGAGACCGGCGAGCCAACCGGGCGCGGCTGGACGGAATTCGGCGACCTGGACCACTACGGCCACGAGCACGGCCTGCGGCTGGCCAGGGAGGTGCCCATCATCCTCGATGCCATCGTCGAACAGATCCGTTGCTTGATCGATGCGGGCTGGCAGCAAATCCGCATCGTCACCGACCACGGCTGGCTGCTGGTGCCGGGCGGAATGCCGAAGACAGAGCTGGCGAAGTTTCTCACCGCCACCCGCTGGGGCCGATGCGCGGCCCTGACGGACACGGCCAAGCCGACCGATCTGACCCTCACCTGGAGTTGGTGCCCGGATGTGCGCATCGCCATGGCGCCGAGCATCTCCAGCTTCATCGCCGGCCAGGTGTATGGGCACGGTGGCCTAAGTTTGCAGGAGAGCATTATCCCCAGGATCACCGTCACGCCGCCGGCAGGCGTTGCGGACGCGGTTTCCGTGACGGTGACAGAGATCAAGTGGACCGGGCTGCGTTGCCGGGTTGTCGTCGACGGCGCGCAGCCGGTCTATGCGGCTGACCTCAGGCAGAAAGCAAACGATCCAAAGACCAGCAAAGCCGGCGGTGGCAAGCCGCTCAAGGGCGGGAAGGCATCGCTGGTGGTGGAAGACGACGCGCTGGAAGGGGAGGCCATCTCGCTGGTGGTCATCGACGGCAATGGCCAGGCGGTCGCTCGCATGGCGACGGTCATCGGCGGGGAGTAGAAGGATGCAGCTAGACGAACTGGACCGCAAGGCCGCCGAGCACTTCGAGGGCTATGTGGTGCGCAAGGACCTGGTGCGCCAATTTAGCCGCCAGTTCCCGGTGCCCACCTACGTGGTGGAATTCCTGCTCGGGCGCTATTGCGCGACCACCGACGAAGACGAGATCAGCGAGGGGCTGGAGATCGTCCAGCGCCAGCTTGCCTCGCGCACGGTGAAGGCCGGCGAGGAGGAACTGTTCAAGGCCCGCGCCCGCGAAGATGGCACCGTCAAGCTGATCGATCTGATCAGCGCCCGACTGGACGCCAAGACCGACGCCTATCTGGCCAATCTGCCGAGCCTGCAGCTCAAGGATGTGCGCATCGCGCCGGAGATGTTGCGCGAGCACGAGCGGCTGCTGACCGGAGGCTTCTACGCAGAGGTCACCCTGAGCTATGACTCTTCCATCGCCCAAGAGGCCCATGGCCGGCCCTTCGGCATCGATGCCCTGCGGGCCATCCAGCTCTCCAGACGCGATGTGCTGGAGGTGCTGGCCAAGGCACGGGAGAGGCTAACCACCGCCGAATGGAAAGACTTTCTGCTGCGCAGCGTCGGGCTAGAACCTGACCAGTTCAACGAGCGGGCCAAGGATGCCCTGCTGCTGCGCATGGTCCCCTTCGTCGAGCGCAACTACAACCTGGTGGAGCTGGGGCCGCGGGGCACCGGCAAGAGCCATCTGTTCCAACAGGTCTCGCCCTACGCGCACCTGATCTCGGGCGGCAAGGCGACGGTGGCGAAGATGTTCGTCAACAATGCCAGCGGCCAGCGCGGGCTAGTCTGCCAGTACGACGTGGTCTGCTTCGACGAGGTCTCGGGCGTCTCCTTCGATCAGAAGGACGGCGTCAACATCATGAAGGGCTACATGGAATCCGGCGAGTTCAGCCGCGGCAAGGAGAGCATCCGCGCCGACGGTTCCATCGTACTGGTCGGCAACTTCGAGGTTGACGTGGAGCATCAGCAGCGCATCGGTCACCTGTTCGGCCCACTGCCGCCGGAGATGCGCGACGACACCGCCTTCATGGACCGCATCCACGCCTACCTGCCTGGCTGGGACCTGCCCAAGATGCAACCGACACTATTCACCGACCACTTCGGGCTGGTCAGCGATTTTCTGTCCGAGTGCTTCAGCCGGCTGCGCATGGAGAGCCGACTGCCCCAGCTGCAGGGCCGCGTCCACCTGGGTGGCGCGCTGAGTGGACGCGACCTCAACGCCACCAACAAGACCGCGAGCGGCCTGCTGAAGCTGCTCTATCCCGCTGGCGAGATGCGGATCTCCGATGAGGATCTGGAGTGGGCCGTGCGCCTCGCGCTGGAGGTCCGTAGGCGGGTGAAAGAGCAGCAGAAGCGCATCGGCTCGGCGGAGTTCCGCAACACGCACTTCAGCTACATCATCGGTGAGGATGGCGTCGAGCGGTTCGTCGCCACACCCGAGCTGTCGAGCGAGAACAGCATAGGCGCGGACCCGCTGGAGCCAGGGCAGGTCTGGAGCTTAAGCCCCGGCGGCATGGACGAGCACGCCGGTCTTTACCGGATCGAGGTCAGCGAGGGGCCAGGCAGCGGGCTGCGCATCCTGAACAAACCGACGCCGCCGGCATTTCAGGAGTCAGTGCGTTATGCGCAGCAGAACCTCTATGCCCGTGCCGTGCAACTGGTCGGCGACCGCGACCCGAGGGCGCACGAATTCTCGGTCCAGCTCAGGGGCTTCGATGCCGCCAAGACCGGAAGCCAGGTCGGTGTCGCGGCCCTGATCGCACTCTGCAGCAGCCTGCTCAAGAAGCCAGTGCGTGGCGGCCTGGTGATTATTGGCGAGATCAATCTGGGCGGGTCCATCGAGCCCATCCACAACGCCGTGTCGCTGGTCGAGATCGCGATTGAGAAAGGCGCCCAGGCGGTCCTGATGCCGGTGACCAGCCGGCGCCAGCTCTTCGACCTGTCCGACGACATGGCGACCAAGGTCGATACCCAGTTCTACCAGGACGCCCGCGATGCACTGCTAAAGGCGCTGGTTGATTAAAGCGCCCCTCCTTACCTCCCCGACTGCCGGCAAATCCCCACATCACGCGTGGAGCATCGAAGCCGTGGGCCTCGTCGGGCACCTTATGCCGAGCATGGCTTGATCTACCAAAAACCCAAATAAAAAAATCTAAAACAGATACTTACAGATTCACCTTGTGCGTGCGTTTACGCTGCTTTACTATCGAAATCGATATTTTTTGCCGACAATATGGAGACAGCTATTAGTGCCGTCGAACCGGGTCAAACTGACCAAGGCCGCCATCCATACCGCCCGTGATGCCGCGAAAGCGATAGCCGACTACAGCCGCGACATTGCCGAAGTGAAATCCAATCTCGCGCTGCTCAAATGGATGATCGGATTCAATCTCGCTTTCACCCTGGCCATACTCTGGAAGGTATTCACCTGAAGCACATTCGCGCCCGTGTCGATCACCTGGCCGATGACATGACCGAGGTTAAGCGCAGCCTAAACCAACCATCTCGAATTCGCCGCCAGCCACGGGGCGGCCCGTCAGCGTCTGGGAGACACGATCCGCTTCGTTCTGCACATCGGCTTGCAGCGCGTCGAGCAGGCCTGTTCAGCGGCGAAATCGCGCGCCACCAGATACGGCTTGGGGATCAGATCACAGGCCCAGCCTTTGTCCTTCATCTGGCCTTTCTTCTTGCCCGCCTTCATCTCCTCCAGCACCCGATGGGGCTTGGCGACCCAGCCCTCGGCGGCGATCTCATAGGCATCGTCCTGCATGATCTCAGCCCAATAATCCATCAGGCGTGGTGTTGGTAGATGGCGTAGGGGTCGAGCAGGGGCGCGGTCTTGATCGGGGCCAACAGACGCTCTCAAATCTCCCGGATCGGTTGCTTGGGCTGACTATCCTGACTAAAGCTTAAGAGACAAAAAAGGCCTAGCCCTCATCAGACTAAGCCGCTGTTTTATATGGTGCGCCCTGTGCGACTCGAACGCACGACCACCTGATTAAAAGTGAGTCGGCCCGTTCTTTGCTAGAAGTTGCCCTACGCCGATAAGGTAATAAAAATAGCATCTTACAGTGACCCCAACCCTGCGCTTGTATGCTCAATCCCGCTCTGTTTTGCTCCCTGACATAGCACCATCCTAGCACCAGATGCTATCCTAGCACCAAGTCCAACTGACGGTGCTAGGGGGGGCGTCATGTCTACTGAACTCAACTTCACCAAGGCCGCTTTGACTAGCCTTGAAGTCCCGCCCAAGGGGAAACGCTGTTACTACCGCGACACCCGTCAGAAAGGACTGATCGTACAACAGACCAGTACCGGGCGCCTGACCTTCTATGTCTATCGGTGGGTGCAGGGAAAACCCGAGCGGATTCGTGTCGGTGATTTTCCCGACATGAGCATCGACCAGGCGCGTCGGAAGGCCCAAGAAATCATGGGGGAGATCGCACAGGGGAAAAATCCCAACGACACCAAACGATCTTTGCGTCAAGAGATGACCCTTGGTGAACTTTTCACGACCTACCTGGATCGCCACGCAAGGCAGCACAAGAAAACATGGGAAGAAGATCAGGGTCAGTTTGATCGGTATCTATCGGACTGGAAGCAACGCCGTCTTCAAACAATCAAGCGTGTTGACATCCAAAAGCGCCACTCACAGATCGGAGAGGAACACGGCATCTATGCTGCCAACCGAACCCTTGCTCTCTTGAGCGTCCTATTCAATAAAGCCGTCGATTGGGGCTGGGAAGGAGGCAATCCGGCACTTGGGATTAAGCGGTTTCGTGAAAAAAGTCGCGAACGTTTCCTACAACCAGACGAACTTCCTCGGTTTTTCCAAGCGTTGGCGAAAGAACCCAACATCACCATCCGCGATTACGTTTTGCTGTCGCTCCTGACCGGTGCACGCAAGAGTAACATCTTGGAGATGCGTTGGTCCGAGGTGAACCTGGAACGGAGCACTTGGTTTATCCCGGATACCAAGAATGGCACCTCACAAACGGTTCCCCTGGTCCCTGAAGCTGCCGAGTTGCTTCAGGTGCGCAAGGAATCGGCCGAAAGTGAGTGGGTATTTCCAGGTGCGGGAAAGACCGGTCATCTTGTCGAGCCGAAAAAAGCTTGGGCGAAAATCCTCGAGCGTGCTGGTTTGACCGATCTGCGCCTGCATGACCTCCGCCGTTCCCTGGGCAGCTGGCAAGCGGCTACGGGGGCATCCTTGTCGATCATCGGCAAATCGCTCAATCACAAGAACGTAAACACCACTAGCATCTATGCCCGGTTGAACATTGACCCGGTGCGGCAATCCATGGAGAAGGCCGTAGAGGCAATGTTCGCTACAATGGCACCGCCATCCGTGGAGTCCGATGGCTCTGAACCGGGTCCATCTGACATCGCCGGCTCTTGACAGATCAGGGCATCGGCAATAGGCTTAGAAGACCGGTAGAGCAGGAGCCCATCATCCCAAATGGAACCGCCTCTGGTCAGCCGCCAATAACGCCGATCTGAATGATTTATGGCATGTAATTTTACCACTACATTTGGCTTGTAAATTCACCATACTAAGAACCCACTAAAATCGGAAGTCGGCATTGGTCTCATTTTTTTTTTCGAGCCTAATGCATGAATAATTCTGAAGAAAATTTCTTGCTTGATACAAAACAAGCAGCTGCGTATTTAAATATTTCCCCTTCGACCTTAGAAACTTGGAGAGTTAGGAAAACTTGTATTATCCCTTATCTAAAGTTAGGTAAGTCTGTTCGTTACAGAAAACAAGACCTTGATTCCTACATTGAGTCGATGGTCGTAAATTAGTTGGTTGAAAGCCCCGTCTTGTACGGGGCTTTTTCGTTATGAATTTGAATTAACAAAAGCGAAGATAACCAATTTGGAAATTTGGCATGGCGGTTATCAACGCATCTACGATTGATAATGTCAGACATTCATTACACCACCGCAGATTTCGCTGATTTGATTCGACTCAATGATCGCTTGTCGATGATTGAGCGCTATTTAGTGGAATTTCGGGTAACAGAGTGTCCAAAGATGGATTCTCGGGTAGCAGACCCCGATGATCCTCTCGCAGATTACGAACTAGACGCTGAGTTGGGGTTTTATCTCAGAGAGGATGATCCAGAATATCGAGAGGATGAAGATAATATTCTAACCATGCGCCGTTGGATTAGTCTCAAGCATAGTGAGCAGAGCCAGCTAAATGACGGTAGGGATCATCGACTGTGGAACATCGGCTATCCTTTATCAGAGATCGAGCAATGTTCTTTGATGCACGACCTCTGGGACCACGATTACAGCTCAGAGCAACGGGCGCTAACCCCACAAGAAATGCTGAGAATCGGGGAGATCAGCGTCGAAATCCAGGTACGCCATCAGATGACTCAGGATGTTGAGAGCGGGAGATGGTCAGAGTGAGGGCGTTAATATTTGGAGAATTTTGACCTCACTGAGTCTACCAATCCAATAGCGTACAACATCTATAACTTTGAATTCATCAGTTAACCTCCCTCCACCCCATTTGTGCCAGACCAACGAGTCTTCAATACCTTGAGACGCGATCCCGAACTTGTTGTAGAAAGATAAGCGCTAGGACGCCGGTTTCGCAGTAACACAGTATTTCAAGATCGATTCAGCTCAAGTTGATTGCCTTGAAAGGCATTTGCTCTCGGACCCAGTTAAGGAAACGCACCTTTAATAATTCCCAATCCGCATTTGAAAGTCAAGCAATACTTACAGTAAAGATTAGAACGTCTGTCTTTAATAATTTAAATCAGGCGGCAATAGTGAAAAACAAAAGGCATCGTAGCCATTATCTACATCGCGAAAGCATTCTCTATAAAAAATTTGGTCCTTTTCAATTTTTACCTCGTCATAGTCTTTTCCATTGCTAACTTTAAACCAAATATCTTGTTGCTCCTCAAAGCTCTTTTGTAATTTTCCATCAGAATTGAAAACATTCAAAGTGCTCCCACATTCACCGATGTCAATGCCGCAATCGGTATGGCGAACAATCCGGCATTTACTGATATTGACAATGCTGTCACCATCGATCTCCATGCAGTAACCGTTAGTCAGCTCAATGGCCGAACTCGACTCCATTCCATCAAATAAAGATAAGGTCTGTTTTGTTGTAAGCTGTTCTGCTTGAGCGCACCCAAACGCAACTGTCAGCGCAACAGCAATGTATGAGGAGAGATTTTTCATGACTAGAACTCCAGCACCGGTAAATTACTTGGGGGATCAGTGCATCGTACACTATTCCGTTGGCCGCAATTTGCCATTAACAAGCGTTAGAATCTGCCTTTTCTCAATAGAGGGACAACAGCGTGCATCATCAGGCGCGTAGTCCATTCCCGTCAGAATTATTGCCCCACGCCTGATCGCAACATCGTCTGGGCTGAAACCGAAGATGCCTTCCCCCCAAGAATCTACCACGTTGTTATCCATATCGAGCACAGAAACACTTACCCACCACGCATTTCCGCAACCGCAGCCTTCAACGCCATATAAAGCAACTTTTCTTTGTTGTCCTGCGATTTCTCCGTTTACGACCTTGATGAGGTTAACGTCACAGCATTGTTCATCATTGATCTTTTTTAAGGCAGTTTCAAGGGAAACAGCTGAGGTGCTTTGCCTTGTTCCCGTTGTTCTATGCTGTTGCAGGCAGGCATCAGCATACGCGAATACTTTGTTATCGAAATTGCTCACGCACCAACTATCCCCCTGTGGAAAGCGGCATTCAAAAGGAAGATTATCATTAGAACTGAAGCAAGCTCCAAAAGAAATGCTGGATGTTGACAGCAGTGAAATAGCGAACATTAGTGATATTGTCAACTTGTTCATTTCTTTACTCCTGCGGGCATCAAAGTGGTAAAAGTTACTCTAACAAAATGATTTATCATGGTAATCGATCAAGTTCGTTTGTTGAACGCCATACGGTATCAAGAATCTACTTTCAGACAACACTGGAGTCCACTTCGAAAACCCGAAATCGCGCATATTTAAAGAAACGTTATGGTTATAGACTGTTCTCTATATTGTATAATAGTTGATAATAAATCACTAATATAGGGTCGAAAACGACTTTTGGGAAGGGACTCAATCATATCGACCAAAACTCGATATCGCGCAGTCGCCATTTCAGCGTACAACCTCTGCAAAACCTCAATGCAGCGCACTCCGCTGACGATTATCGGTATTCCCGAAAACTTCAGCTAGCGCAGCGGCGAGGTTTTGCAGTCCGGCTGTTACCATCGCCATTTGTTGGCAATCGAGGGTTTCGGCTTGCAGCATTTCTGCAAGAGCACCTTCAGGCAATTCGCCAAAACAAGATGGTTATCCCTAGTTGAAATAATAGGTCTGAAAGGTTTCTAATGAGCAAGCTATGGCCTTAATAATAAGGCAGGCAACCATTACGTAGCAACAATATACTTGTGTAGGCTAAGATACGATTTTCTAAATTAGTTGAGTAAGGTTTTCTGACTGAATCACTAGGTCCTGACGCACCTTATGATCCAGCCCGTCGTCAGCAACGGCTCCGCTCCGCTCATATCATGCTCGCCAAGGCCGGTGAGAACTTACGCCGAGTGACTGATCGCAAGCGTTGAACCTGTTCGTATTCCCGTATCGATAGAGTTATACCACAAAAAATATTTTACGTTTTAGTCGGATCAGTAAGTCTGAAAAATCCCCAGTTAATCTCATTGACAGATTGATTCAATGTTGTCCTTAGTGATTAGCGTTTTCGTATAGATGCCTTCCGGCAGATTCTCTGGAACAATCTTAACGCTTGTTATCGATTCGGATAAATCAAGATTTACCTCTGTGGAATAGCCACCCGAAATATCATCATGTATCCAGTATGTTTGCAGGCATTCGCCGTTAAGGCAAAATTGCATACGTTTCGCTAAATCACCGGTTAAGAGGTATGAGTCGTCATGTAGTCGCTTCATCTCGCCAGCTAAGTCCACTCCATCCTCGAACCAAAGGGTTATAAAGCCAGACATGCTATTGCCTGATAGCTCCCTGCATGTGAGGTTTAGACGCAAACTTTTTTGATTATCGGCTTTGATTGATATATCCATTCCACCTTCGCCTTCCACAATCTCAGCAGGAGCTCCATGTGCAAGAAAATGCGGAAAAATCAGTGCTGATAGGATAAAAAGTGGGAAACGAAGTCGGTATGTGGGAAACAGATTTCGTATCATGCGAGTATTTATTTGTTGGTGATGAAGTAGAAGATATTATTGAGGGAACATCTAAATGTAACATCGGTAATTGCAGAAGTTTGAAGGCACATTTTGAAGCGATGGACCACCATTTTCAATTGTCATCTAAAATTTTCTTCTCAACCAATCTATTGATTACCGGAGTTATATTTTCAAGATATTCATTAGCAGAATTCATATCCATATCTGCACCGGCAAATACAGGCCCAATACGAGAACCAAATTGATCATCTGAGAAAAATTGATTTGGCGGAAACTGCATCGCCTCAACAAAAATTTGATCGATTCGGCGTGATGCTAAGTCAAGGGAAACGCAATAAAATGGGGCATCGGTGTTTAGTTTATAACACTCCTGCGTTACAGTGATTAGCCCAGCCATTCCGTCTGTTTTGTACGTTGAAACAGCAGTAGCAGTAGCGTTAGTTAAATCTTCCGCAACTTCCGCCGGTGATCTTGCGTAGGCAGAGTTTAGACATCCAACTCCAACAATTAGTAATAGACAAGTGATCAGTTTAAGTTTTATCATTATGGCAGCTCCCTTTCACATAACATGAAGCGGTGATAACAAACAAAGACTTATTCAATGATGGCTAAAAAAAGGGTACTTCCCTTTATTCTGCAACAAAATAATCAAACCTTAGTTAGGGCAGGGATAAGTAGCAGCCAAACCAAGAAACAAAATCATCTCTATGGAAACATCAGTGCCCCAATTCTTTCTGTGTTTAGCAAGTTGTTTATCAATAATAGCCAGATAGTCTTCCGTGGTTAAAATTAGTGTTTGTGGCTGACAATAAAGAGTATTCTTCTTGTCAGCGGCCAAAATAACGTTGCTCCAAAAGTAGCCCTGACCGAGACCACTAATGAAAACGTCTAATTTGTCGCTCGATATCCCCCGCTCTTTGTCATAATCTTCAATCGACAATGAAAAGGATCGACTGCTTAAGGTAATAAGGAGGATAAACAGCAAGTTTAAGGTTATAAGTGGCGACTTAATCATGAATTACTCTCCGATAAACAGCCAGAAAAACATTTTACGACATTGCCAAGCCCCAACATTTTTTTGTTACCAAACCTTATTGGCTCAAGAAGCCAAATGTGTAGCCAGACAATCCTGGGCCGTCCCGGGCAGTTGATGGTGCATCAAAAGCGCATTATTGACTCTACCGCGTGATTGCAGTCTAATCTCTCACTCTGGTTAGGTCGGTTAGGAAGTTAACAGAATACGCAGAAATGTTAAAGTACGTTATGTCAGCAATAGATTTACCATGATCGTTTATTCTAGTCCGTCGGCATACTGCTCAAGTGATCGCTTAAACTTCAGATAACTGCTCTTGTAACGATTGTAAGCTGCTTGGCTACTGTACTTGATGCCAACAACCCAGCGAACCGAGCCACCGTTTGAGACCGTATCCTGATAAGAACGCGCGTAGGAGCCGTCGTTCGCGTCAAGAGTGATCCAGGTCACTTGTCCATCCCCGGAAGGTTTCGTCTCCTTAGCGCGCACTGTCTCTCGTGCCGGATCAATTGCAATATCACTTGGTTCCCCGTTCCATTGTGGCGAGAAGATGTAGAACTCGACCTGCCCATCTGGGGAGCGGAAGAAGGCGCTGTCAACACCATCTCCAGAAGTCCTGGACGGTATAGAGGGTACCGCCCGAAAACTATCTGGGTACCAGACCTTGAACCAAGCACCTGTATAGCTCGCAGCCTGCGTTGTTGATGAAATAGCGACAAGGAGGAAAACAACCAAGAAGCGAGCACGGAGTTGTATAGGCATTTCATGCTCCACAGATAATGAGCTAAAGTAATTCTGCCGTTTAGAATTGGCAATCGGTCTATTGAAGCTCAGTTAAAGATCAATCCCAATTCATCGACGCAACATGTTAGGGAAATCGCGAAGAATATCTTCGCATAACTCGTTATGACCACGCTCATTCTCGTTACGGTCAAATATTTTCATTCCTGATTTCAGCGATTGCTCCAGTAGCTCGTCGGATAATACATGAGAGCAAGCTTTAGCTGCTTGTAACATCTCATTGCTATAGTCATTGAAGCCACACTGAAATTGCGCACGAGAAAGAAATCCATGTTTTTTTATTGTGCGAACGCAATCTTGATCTTTAGAATCTGCTAGCGTCTGATTATTAAAGATAAACGAAGTAATTAAGATGAAGGCTATATAAAGTGATTTTTTCATGATGTATTTTCTCATGGTTCAAGTTAAGGTTACTTAAGTCCAAGGGAATACTCGAGCGCTTAAGTTATAGAAGTACGATTATATCTATTTTGCAACTCTATGTCATTTTCACTAAGCCAGTAGTTATCTAATGAACTTTTTACTGCTGGACATAAAGTTAAATGGCCATGCTCTCTTAATCTGTCCTTGAAATCACTTATCCCGATTGTCGTCGCTTTAGTAACAAAATCTACTCCATAAGCCATATTGCAGTCAACTACAGCACCACTATAATCAGGTAAATCTGATTGGGCAATTACGTCACCACATTCAGCAAGGGAAGCTATATTGAAACCTAAGAAAGACATTGCATGTTGACATTGGTTCCTAGTCGGCGTTTCAGCTTGAACAGGCCAACTGAAGAACAAGACAACTGAAGAACAAGACAACCATCGAAAACGCGAAAACGTTTTGAAAATATGCCATAGGGTTTCATCTAGTAATCACGTTTGGAATTGTTTATCGAGTCTCACAGAATCGATAGGCTAGAATGTCTATACACTGACCAGTATATTTATCGAAATCGAAGTTGCCGTATTTTTGGTTGTCCTCTTCCCACGGAGGAGGCGTATAATAATCACCGTCATAATCACCCCATGCTACGATATCATAGGTCACGCCGTTGCTGCATTTGATGCCATAGCCGTAATTTGGCCCGTTGTTTACCTTTCCGTGAAATTCGATGCTGACGGGTTTCGCTGCAATCGCCGGTAAAGCGATAAATATAGAAAGAATCACCAAACCAAGTTGTAGTTGGATTCTCATAACCTTATCAACCTAAAATCATGTTTCGCAAGAAGGCTAATCTCGAAGCTGTTAACAAAGAGATCGAGCGCACTCGAAAAAAGCTTGAACCACTGGTTCGAATAGCGGCTGAATTAGAAGCCAAACAACTAGGCCAAGACCATGAGCGTATCGACCTTACCGAAACAGGAAATTCATCGTTTGGTTGTGCTAAATTGGCATTGAGCCAACCTCGATAGTTACCTACAACCTTTGCCCACAGACAGAAGTGAGATGCTAAAACGACGTTTGAGTATTGAGCCAAAATCACCAGGAAAAATGGGGTTTAACTGTCTCATCATTACGGATGCGGTTAAGATAAGAAGCTTTCCTTATGAAATTAACTGGACCCAAGATCGTAATCAATTGACTCTCGGACGACATCAGGGGTCCAGAAATTATGGTCGCTATTGAAGATGCCGCCCTCACTCCCGAAACTGAATCTCGTACACTCGGTATTGTCCATTGAATGGAAAAAAGACAATTTCATCGAGAATTTTTCCATTTGGAAATTTATAAACGAATCCTACGCCAACGTTTTCAGCTATACGCATACTCATTTCGGGTTCATCTGTTTCTATCTGTTTAAATACGCTGAAATTAGACCCTATAAGTGCAGAAATGAATTTTTTGTCTGGGTCAGCGACAAATTTTTTAAACGGCTTGGAGATGGCAAGGACCTCTCCCCACTTATATATTTCAACATCCGGCTTCATCATATCAAGAAGTTCCGGAATGTTTTTTTCAACAAGCGCATCTTTAAACAAATTCCAGTGGTTACTAGGATCGTCTACCTCTGTCATCAACTCAGCTGTTGTGAAGATTTGAATGCTATGCAGACGATCCTGGCCATCAAATTCAAGAGTATAGTTGCGGTCTTCAAAAACGAAATTCGTCACCCCCCGAGCAGTGTCTTGTTGGACTCGATCTGGTTCACCAAGCAAATTAACTGCTTTGCTCATGCCATCGCCCAGCTTGAGACCTTTGAAAGGAAATGCCTTATCTGTTTTTCCAGTTAATTGGAGCATCGAAATATTGTTCGGAAACATCGGCGAATGACCAACAACCATGAATGCGTCGTCATCAATTGGATAGACATTTGCAATTATTTGCTCGCCTTCTATCGTTTCCAAAGATGGACCAAGGACAGGTTCAACTACGGATAAAAACTGTTGGAGACGAAAACCGTTAAGATCAATTTCAAAGTTAGTTGCCCAGGAGGAAGAGTACGCACATAACAAAATAACGGTTGTTGAAACGAGAAATATTGAGAGCTGAGACTTTTTTAAAATGTAACGAAGCATTATTTTTTCCTAGATTGGTTTGTTGGATGGACCCGCTTCGCGGTTAACGTGGCAACTAGTCGCCAGTGGCGTCTCGGCAATATTTATGGTCAGATGATTCGAAACTGGAGAGAGGTTATTGAATTACCCCATCCGGATTAATGCAATGAATAGAAATGACGTAGCCGCTGTAAGGCGGATCAGTAAAAGTTATTTGGATTCTCTTACCTTTACCATTATTTAATTGGACCTCCTCCTTCAGTTCTCTACAACTGGATTCGGTCGTAGCCTGAGTGTGGAATGTCGTATTTTCAAGACCATCAACCATTTTAGCTACTAAGAGATACGGCCCCTCTTTAGTTTCATTCGAGCCAGAATATTTCCATTCGCAGTAACTAGGAAAAGACCGCAACTTTTCCACCGCTATAGGATCACCTTCAAGTGCATGTCTTGCAAGCGTTCCGCATTTCGAGGTAGGTGTTCTAGTGTAGTGTTGTGCGACATTGTCTGCACAAGCGCTACACAGCCCCATATCGCTGAATTTCTGCCTTGAAAAACCGTAGCTTTTCCCGGAATCTGAGCGGTCGTCTAACCCAAGCACCTCTTTAATGGCCTCAACTTCAGATCTCCTGACGTAACCGTTATCAATTGAACTTGCAACTCCTGTCAGATTGCCGGTGCATAATCCGCTTACCACGTCTTCATGATACCTGTTGTAACCATCCGACAATCTGGCTAACTCAGCTAATTTTTCCATATCTTCATGATAGTTTTCACTTCCATATCTAACATCGCTGCATTTTATGCCGGCGTTTGCAGAAAACGGAAGTAGCATAACTAGAAAAGAGAATAATGATAATCTCATCGTATTAACGCCATATAGGAAACGTCGGTTTTATCTATATGAATTTCTAATTCAGTAATTAATATATTGCCGTCAAGTGCAGTGTTTTCTTGAGGGAAAAGTCGGGTAATTAGTGACAAAAAAGAGAGGTCATATCGAGCTAAATCTTTTTCAACATGTTCAAAAAATACATTGTTAAGATTGAATTTGGTCTCAAAGTAGCGATGCGTTACTAGGCTTTCTTGCTGAAATTTAATTTCTTCTAACGACCAGTAGGAATGGTCTTTATGTCGAAGTGAGTATGTTACATCGACATCAAAGCCCGAGCGACCAATCCGTGAGTGCAGAAAGTCTGATTTGTTAGGGAAAAGTGATTCATAGGAGTCAATAGATAGATCGATTGGACTTTTGCTATCGACAGCGTAAATAGGATGGGAAAAGCTATCGGAGTGCAGATGAGTTGTGATGTATGCTTGATGGTCATCTTCACGCTTGTGAATATAGGCCAAAAGTTCAGGAGCTTCCCAACCCGAAAAGTAACCAAGAGTTAACAGTTTTTCTAACAACGCAATCGCGGAGTAAACAGTACTTTTCCCGGATGAATTCGGTCCAAAAAATAATGTAATAGGGGCAAAATCGATTCTTGTGGGTTCAACAAAGCTTTTGAAGTTAGCTAAAGTCAATCCGGTGATGTATGCGTCAACATCTTCAAAAGATTTTCGGTACATGATCAGGAGAATCCGCGAGGAGAAACGGTTTTAGCTTCTGCTGGTTGTTTTTGAACCAGCAGTCTAAGACGTGAGCGAGAACTGATAATTAATTTTTTCTATCAATTCTGCGCGAGGGAAAACAAATCAAACAAGTCTCGGATAACAATATTCTCTTGTAGCCGTGACGGTGGAATGTGATACGTTCCACTGCGGCCTTGATTGCAGACGTGGTTATACAGATTCGCAATGCCCTCAGTGGCGCCCCAGGCAATACCGTCATCAGCAAACGGAATGGTCACTGAGTATCCCCCTTCTTTTTTGCTTTGCACGTAGGCCGGCAACTGCGGGGAACAGAACAAATACACTGTTTCAGGCGATGACCAAGTACCGCGAGGGGATGGGTAGTCTGGATAACCGTTGCTCTCGACAAAACTCGGGGAGTAGTCCTCTGAGGTACTCGTTGTCGTCACACGATAGAGTCGGCTCGAACCACGACTTTGCAGGAGTTCAGCGTTCTCGACTGTCCACCACCAGCAACTGTCCATGTGGCAACGACCGGGGACAATAGAGTCCGAAGCGACGCCGATTTGTTGCTGTACTGGGGAGGAGATCGCTTGTAACTCTCCGATTCGGGTTTGATAAGCGTCGGTGAGGCAGACCACTGTTGTGCAGCGGTTCCGCTTGTTTTTCAGCCAGGCGCGTTGCTCCTGTTTCAGAGCGTCAGAATTTGAAGCGCGATTGCGAGCATCTCGGTAGGCATCAGCCAAGTCTTCATCTAACCGCGATAGTTGCGCATTTGAACAAATCGCAGATTCGACAAGAGTCGGGGCTTTGCCACAGTCAAAGCTGGCACCCTGAGCAGACAAAGTTGCGAGCATTGAGACCAACAAGAGAATAAGTTTCATGTGCATAACCTCAAAATGTTACACGCTGCTACTAATCTAAATATTGGCGGTAGCAAACGTATGGGATGCTCGCTTGTACCACTTGATTCATCTTGTTTGTTGTGACAGAGCCTGAGCAACTATAATTTAATCCATCGATAGACCAGGTAAAATCAACCGAAAATTGATTTGGAGCATCTTGAACAATCTGCTTTATGCTCCGGATTACAGCACCTTCGACGCTCAACTCATTTTGCAAGGCGCTTTTTACGGCAGCGTTGGAACCATTGCCGCGAAGGCATTCGTCGGAAAAGGCGTAGGGATTCTGTCTATCGTTGTTTGCGCACCAGGAATCTCCGGCGGGATAGCGGCAGTTTGAAGGGCCTGAGTCTGGCATTGGAAGACATTTGGCTTGTGCAATGGGCAGTTGAGTGCCAACTATGAGAGTAAGCAACAGCGCCTTGAAGTTATTCATGTTCGGTTCGTGTCTAGTAATTGTTGAAATTCTTTGTGGCAACGACCATATCGCGGTTCGTCATCGATCTTTTCTATGCTGTCGAGTTATTGAGGAATTTCCGCATAATCTGGACATCGATGAAGGGTACTTTCTCCACGCCAGTCAGGGATCTGTATATTGATCAGATTCGGATTAACGATCTCTATGACTGTTATCCCATCAAACTCTATTTCTTCTTGTTGGCAGTGCGATTCGAGATTTATTCTGTTTCCTTGCTGGCGCGCTGTTCCAAACTCGCAATAACCTTCGTAAAAAGAAAGTTGAGGCGGTTTTTCTTTGTCAATATACATTCCTCCTTGATCTGTCCACTTATGGCGACCGATAAAAACTCGGTATTTCCAGTCGGTATCGAGGCAACCTTCGGAGGAATCGAGTCCCCACATCGCCTCTAATGGTTGAAGCGCTTCTTGGAGACTGATCTCAGTGCCGGAACTCATTGTTTGTTCATTTTGGTAGCTGGCAAGGCAATTGTTGTAAGCGTTGTTGAATGATGCCGCACTTCCTTGGAGACTCACATTTAATACACCTAGGCTACTTTCTAGCCGCAGTTGATAGCCGCGCTTTAGAGCAGCCAGTCCGTTTTTTGAGAGAGCGAATATGGAGCTAAAACCCTCATCAATTTCCAAAAATTCAGGTTCAACATAGCCAAATTCCTGACCATCGATTTGGAACCCAAGGGATGGAAGTTTTTGTTTGGCTTCAACAAAAAATAGTGCTTCGTCGCAAGAACGTCCCGGCAAAAAGGTAACACCAAGTTTAATCCCCAGTGTCGAAAAACTTGTGATTGCAGCCGGTCCATTCCAGCCCCAGGCTCCTTGGGTTCCCTGTGTGCGGTTGAAGTTGAACTCAGAATCGGTTGTTCTCGATCCTGGACAACTAGCCTGATAGACGGCGTTGGTGACAGTGCTTCGAGCGTTCATGGACTTCCACTCGGCACTCTTGGGACGTTCGGTTTCGCGGCCGGTGCGGAGATCGATGTTCTTGACCCAGAGGAAACGTCGGTTTTCGCAGTCGAGAAGATAGATGTTGCGATATCCATTGCTGTCCATTTGGAACCCGACTGCCGGTGTGTCGGTGTCTCGAAGTCGCTCGTAGGTCACCACTTTCCCGTCGGCAACCAGAGTTTCGGCGGCTTGCGTCGGGGTGGAGATTGAAAGTGTCGCTGTCACCAAGGGCACAACGAACAGGGCGAGAACGGACTTCGGGAGACTCGGAGGCATGGGTGGCTCCTTCCTTTGAGACTGGAGGTTCCCTAGTGCTTTAAGCGCAACTAGAACGACAAAACTCTCGGTTATCGTTCCAAAAAAAGGCACCGTAACCTTTCGCTAAGGTATCTTGGATTCAGCGCCAGCAATTCGTCGTGACCAGAGAGTTGCCGAAAGTATAGTTCAGAGTTTGGCGTGTGGGCAACCTTAAGTGTCCAAAAAAATCATCCGTTGCGGATTGTCTAATTTCGCGGTGGTGCTTGGTTGTAGGCAAAACGGTAGGGAACGTTTGCTAGACAGGTCGCTTGGCCGTTTGATCTGCCAAGGGGGGTGGGCTCGACTCGCACAGGGGGAGGGGGCTGTCGAGCAAATATTGCTTTCAAAAGTAGTTCGTCAGGAGTTTCTAAGATTCACTCTCCTGGCCACCGGTTATCCCTCCCGCACTTAGGCAGCGCCCGAGGATTCGCTGTGGCGACCGCTTCCGACCCAAACCAGACATCTGACTGCCAATCAGGACCTGGGAGCGCAGCCGGCTGTGGCCACATGTTATGACCGACTAACCGGCGGAGATCACCGCTTAGCCCTGCGAGTGAGAACGTCCAGCCGAATAGCCATTTAGCCAATTGTATGACCAATGCAAAAGGGCCATGCTGACTGGGCCATCGCGCCGCCGCTTCCTATTCCGTGCTCGCCCTCGACTGCCGCCAGCGCTCCGGCTCGCGCGCTTCTTTGGTTCTGATGGTCTGAAAGCGCGCTCCCCACCCGCCGCTCTGCGCGGCGCCGGCACTCGCGCTCCGGGCGGGGCTCGTCGCGCGCAGGGGGCCGCACCGCCACCTCAGCACCCAAAGGGAAGACGCATCGGCATACCCCGCCAATCCTGGGGGCTGCGCTTCGTCAGCCTCAGCGGCTAAGGATTGAGTTTGCAGAAGCAGAGAAAAATCACTACCAGTGTTTGAGCATCTATACTATGCTGTTGTCGAAATGAACACCGAAGCATCAGAAACCCCGCTGACCTTCTGCCAGCCCGGCATCCTGGTTGCTCGCCCGAATACTTGCGCGACACCAAACAGCCAAGCCCAAACGGCCCAGCTCACGGATCGTTGTCGGTCTAGTTCTGAAGGACTGTTGGGGGGGAAGGGAGCGCGCGAAAGGCCCGTTTAATCACTCCGGTGCACAAAACCATTCGAAAGGTGCGGAGGATTCGGAGTGATAGGCAGATTCTATGCTAGCGGGGCTAGGCAGAATCTGTCTAGCACACCTGACCGACATTCTGTCTAGTTTGGCGTCTCTGGCGGTTATTTCATCAAATGTACTCAATTAGGAGGCAAAAAATGGCAACATTCAAAGCAGATACTCGCTTTAATTACGCAAAAGGCGGTCCCGGTGGTACGGCAAGTGCTCAAGGTTGTCACCTAGTATTGACTGTCAATAGCAAGACCGAGTCAGCAGTCATAGAAGCTACTAAGAAAAAGTATGGACCAAAAACAGAGGTGCAGATACACGAAATAACCTGGAAGTAAAAAGAGAAGACTATAAGAGCGCATGTTTAGCATTGCCTAATCGGGCGCTTCAGCCAAAGCCGGTTTTTTTGACCGGTTAGGCTGAGTATGGCGACGATATAGAAGTGCCTTTCGAAAAGCTTCTAATTTTAGAATCAAAATGGAGTGACGAAAAAACAGATACTCGTTCATCAACAGAGATTTATACGTCTATTGAGTCGCTGTTTTCGCTCCAAGATCAACCGGTACGAATAATCAATCGCCGCTATTGTCTAAGCTGTATCTTGAAGACATTAATCAATTTGTTTCCCTTGATTCAAACAAGGCTGGGCCAAACATAGTGATCATGGCGGCACATGGTAATCATACAACAATTAAGAAAGGGGGGAGAAAGATTAATAGACGAGTACTGGATGGATATGATGGTTCAATTCGTTTAAGCGAAGATATGAAAACCTACATAAAAAAATATGGCGATAATTTAAAGAGAACAATATTTGTTCTGGACTCTTGCCAAATTGGAGCCACTCGTATGAGCAATGACACCCGGTAATGCGGGCCGAGCAAAGGAGTGGACTGGCGGTTCGGGATATTGTATCGGTATAACACGCCCCTCCACCGAGAGGACTCTGCGCGTGAAAACGAGGGCCGATGCGATTCACACCAATGGAGCCAAGAGCGAGAAACATGGGCGGGCCGACGGACGGAGGGCTTTCTGTGTTGATGGGCTGAGACAGCCCATTCCTTGGTGAATGACCTGAACTGGGAGCCGGATGGTGTAACACTCCAAGTCCGGTTCTGCGAGGAGCCGGGAGTCGAGCTTTGCATGGTCAAGATATTGTGGCACCGCCGGGAAACTAGGCGGCAAACAGAGAAGACGAATGTTGAGCTAAACACGGTGAGACCCAGGTTCACTCTCCGAAGGTTCGCAATTTGTGGAGAAAATCATGAAAAACATTGTGTTCGGTACGATGATTATCGCGAGTTTTTTTTCTGCTATAGCTACACATAGGCCGGTCTTAGCTGAGTGGGTTCATTTCGGCACAGATCCGAATGGCAGTGAAACCTTTATCGATGACCAATCATTCAAGTTTGAGGAAGGGGTTCTTCATCTCTGGGTAAAAGAGATATTCGATAAGCCAAAAAAAATAGATGCTATTGGAGACTTTTATTTCAACTTAACAGATAGTCATTGGTTAATAAATTGCCCAGAACGAACTTTGGCTGTGAAAACTGTAATATTTTACGACGAAAACGGAGAAGTTATTCATCAGTTTTCCCTTAACATGACTCAATTGGCTTGGAGGGACCCGCCACCTGGAAATAGTCCAGAGGCTATTATGCGCGTTCATTGCGATCTGCTAGAGCAGAATTAACGGGGCCCTCAAGGGTCGGCTTAAACCCTCTGAAATTGAATCAAACCGTCGAAATCGCCTAACGAGTTGCTCTAGCCGAAGCCAGTTCCCTCTCGCTCAACCGGCTCGACTGAGCGTGGCGTTGGGCCGTGTAGGGTAGAACAATGGACGCCAAAAAAATTCTCTCTTTTCGCCACTGGGACGATTGCAAGATACACCTTGCAAGTTGGAATGGTGATAAAAACCCATTAGACGTATTCCTTTCCGACAGAGTGGAATGGCAAGGCTGGAATGAATATCGAGGAAAGAAGAACGTATTTAATAGAACCTATATCTTTTCCCTAATTGAGTTTTACCACGAACCAAACGCATGGCTCTTCGGAGGTTTCTTCCGTGTGGTAAATCGACACGAAGATTGGTATGAAATAGAACTGTGTTCTGATTGTGAAGAACTAATAGGTAGGCTGAAGTTAAGTTTTGAAAGGCCCGGTCGCGCAAGGGTTCTAAAGGATAGCTATCTTTCCGGTATGTCTTTATTGGAGATCTTGCGGGAGCCATACAACGGTGAGCCGTTTTGTGGGTATGAAAAAATAGATCATGAATTTTCCAGCGTTGAGCTAATTATGAGAGAAAATCGGCCAGATTGGAAAGCCGCACTCGAAAACGTTAAGGGAGTTTATCTAATTACCGATAAGCACACAGGAAAGCGATACGTCGGATCAGCTTACGGAGCAAGCGGAATTTGGTCGCGCTGGAGTTGCTATATCGGCACAGGGCATGGATGGAACGATGAGATGACAAAGCTTATTCAGGCCAAAGGTATTGACTACGCAAGGTCGAATTTTAAGTTTACCTTACTGGAGTATCGACCCATGAAAACGGATGATCACGTTCTGATAGAACGAGAGGGATTCTGGAAAGACGTACTTCTCACACGAGGCCAATTCGGATTAAATAGGAATTAGCCCGACAAGGAGGAGGAAGCCCCGACTAAGCCCGCATGGTTGCTTTAAAATGAAACGGCCCAACGAGAGGCTCGGCCCGACCGCTCGCTACGCTCGCAGCGGCTGAGGCTGGCGTCAGACCGGAAATCCGAGCAAAGCGCCCAAACCTGCTCGCATCATCGCCACAGAAGCCACCCTGCGCTAAACTCAGGTCAAACCCACCTGCCGGCGGTCGCGGCAACGACGAACTGAACCGTTGACCCGCAACCCGCAGAACCGGCTTGCCAAGCCACGGATTTTTGACCTGGTCAATAGCTTTTCACGCGGCGGAAAGACCGAATAGCACGAACCCGAAAACTAGAGCAGTCGGCGGTAAATGGCTGCTCCTGGCCGCTATGTGAAGCTTCACATAGCGGCCACTATGTGGAGCTACAAACTGCTACAAACTATGTGAAGTTCGGTGAAAATTTCTTACCCAGCCATTGCGCGGTTGCTGGCTTTGAGGCGCGGCGTGCGACACGAGAACTTCACATAGTCTGCCGGTTTTCTGAAGTGTTGTGAGTAACTTCAACTTCAATCAGGCGCGCACTTCAACGACATTGCACTCTACCTCGGGCATGAAACACTGACCACGACGCATAAGTATGTTGAGGCGAATATGGCCATGAAGGAACAAGCGCTCGCGCGCCTGCAAGATCCAACCGCCGTCGTTCCTTCCCGTTTCCAGCCAACTGACGCGCTACGCCAGTTCCTGGAGAACCTGTAACTATGTGAAGAATGGGCTAGCTCCAACGCAGGTCAGCCAAGCAATCTGCATCCGAACTTCACATAGTCTGTAGCTCCACATAGTGGCCGATACCGGCCTTCACGGATCACAAGCTATAGCTACGGGCAATCCGGTAGGGTCAGCTCGGACTGATCTGAGAAATTCCTGGGAAAAAATGTCAGCGACAACAGCAACCCGATAATGGACCGATGTGGCGGTGCTGAGGAGGGTAGAGACCGAGGGGACTGGGCGAGTACCGGTCGAGGGATATTTGCTGGAGGGTGCTGAAAGCGGTGCTAGGGTGATACAGAACATAGCACCAGCCTAGCACCAAAGAAAAACGGCCTAGCCTAAAACGAGACTAAGCCGCTGTTTTATATGGTGCGCCCTGTGCGACTCGAACGCACGACCACCTGATTAAAAGTGCGACGCGCCTTTGACGGTCTAATACTTTCAATAACTTACGCATTGCCGATCCCCTCCCTAACGACCCAAATGGACTTCGCCGGCCTAAGATAGACTAGCATGCGTCACGTTTTTGTCACGCTGAAAATCAGCCAAGAACCACGCCACAACAGTAAAGCGCCGATCCCATAGCCCTGAAGGGCGACAAAACCTTACCCCGCAACCCTGGCACCGCTTTTGCTTGCATATTACCAAGGCGTCTTCCATGTCTGAAGGGAGTCCTTGAGCCCTCGCCGACTCTTTTCATCCTTCCTCCAATGGTAAATAGTGTGGGATAGGAATCGTTTTTTTGAAAATTCTTTGCAAAAATCTACCGAATTCTGTTGCGAAGAAGCCTCAGAAAGTCCTCTCTCTTTCCTCAGCAAACGACCGGCTTTAGTGCGGTTTGCTTGCATAAAATACATACGTTCACGATACCAGTCCCAGAACTTAAAATTTACCAAATCTGAAAGACAGTTGATTCCATCCCTGCTTATTTGTTCTGAACCGTTCAAGCGGAATTCTGTATGACAGGCTGGAGATCCATGCTTAGGGTTACCCTTTTTTAAAATATACATCTTAAATAGGCGTTTAGCGGAATATTGACTCTCCTTAGAATTCTTTATCTTACCCTGCTTAAAACGAATTGAATAAATTCTTTTCTTACCAAATATTTTTGGTCTGAAGATCTTCGCTGGCCCACGCTTAAATTGAGGTAAAACAATATATGGAGCCAAGTATTGTAGCAACCGAAGAGCCCTCAGCCTATTTTCACAAAGAAAGTCAATTGCAATTTCTATAACTGAAATAGTGTAATCACTCTCCTGCATAATGACAATCAAATCCTTGATGACTTTGTCCGTAGGTCTACGAAGAAAAATGTTGAAACCAACTACCCTGCGCCCGGTCCTTTGTTTATTCTTTCCACTCTTATCCTTATAGAAAAAAGACTCAAAATTCTTATTCAGGTGATAATCAAAATATCGACCCTTAGTCACACTCAGCAATTTTTCACAGTCATCAAAAAGAGCAAGATTATGAACTCGAATAACTACCAGATCAAAGTACCATTCAAAGCCAGAGCTCAGGTTCGATACTGACGATCTAAATTTTTCTTCACTGACATATTCTCTCATTATTAGATCTTCTTTATGCTTGTTCCGCAAAATAATTCATACCATGTTATATCTATAGCCCCACCACAACACACACCATTATCCAAACAACTGACAACAGAATATAAAAACTAGAGACTTGATAATCATTATCGTCAGATTGAAAGAAAATGATATGTTGGAAATCATCAAGTTTACGAAGACCACAAAAATATCAATACCAACCCACTTTTATCATTAATAAACACTAACTATAAATACCAAAACCCACGATTTTATTAATCAACCAATAACCTCTACCTCACAATTCTCTAAGAGAAAACTTTCTTTAGGGAGAAATGAAGTAAGTACATTTTTAATTCTCTTCTTTTTTGTATTTATTGTGGAATCAACGGCCTGATATTCCTCAAAGAAAAATAAATATAATCTTTGTTTCGGTCTTGTAATTGCCACATGGAAAAGGTTTAATTCCGAATTCCTATCCCAATTTTTAGTGAGTGGATTTCTATTCTCATCGAAAACATCTATTAAGAAAACATGATCCCAAGCTTTTCCTTTAGCTTTATGTTGGGTTCCAACATAAATACCATCCCTCTCAGGGTTATCCAAGAACATTTTTAGTTTTACCAAAACATCCTTAACACTATTTCCAAAATTTATAAGCAAACCATAACGATTCAGGATACTTGTAATTCCAAGATGATGGTAAGCATCGACCTTGCCCTGGCATCTCTCTTTAAAGGTTCTTTTTAACTTATCAAAAGAAAGACTTCTTCTTAAATCAGATACCCCGTTTAAAACTCTCCGGCATTTTGTTGCTGTTTTATCATCAATGTTTAATAACTGCCTGTTTATAACCACTCCACAACTTAAAGCAACTTCTTGGGCTTGTTTTTCATTCAGGCCATAATAATATTCAAGATAGTCTTTCAGTTTTTTATTATTTAAATCTAACACTGCTTCAGAAAAGGCTAGAAAATGTTGAAGGATATTTTCTTCGTCTTTAGGGAGATCTGACACCCCAATCTTGATATCATGTTTAGAAAGAAAATAAGTAAACTGCCTAAAGTCCTTTTTGAATCTTGTGATAACCGCAATTTCATTAGGTCGACCCCCCTGATCAATAAGATTTTTAATTTTCTTAGCAACAGCATCTAAAGCTAACTCTCTGCTCGGCGACTTATGATAAAACGGGATTCCGCCTTCTTTTGAACTTTTAATAATTGGATATTTCTTTCGATCTGGGCATGCGTTAACCAGTGCAGCAGTTGGCTTTGTAAGCCGATAAGTGTGGTCTAAAGAAGTGTAGCTACTTTCAGGAAGTTTCTTAGCGAGTTTCCTTACAGCTCCGCATGATGCCCCTTTAAAAGAATAGATAGCTTGCCGATCATCCCCTACGACTAAGGATGTCTCAGAGATATTAATCAACCTTAAGACAAAACGCTTTTCTATCGCGTTAAAGTCTTGGTACTCATCGACCAACAATAGTCTTGGAGCATCAAAAGAAATTTCCTTTTTCTTCAAAAATGCTTGGCATACTGTAGACCCCAGACGGATCATATCTGCGTAGGAGCAAACATTTTCTTCTCGCTTTCTCTGATTAACGCGATTGATCAGTGTTTTTCCAAGGTTGTTCGGAATAGATAACTCGCGGCAAACTGTTCCGGTAAATTGACCTTTGTATTCTCGCTTTCGATAAAACTTTTTTAAAACTGCTTCTGGGGTAACAGAAGAATTAACTAAAAGAAATAAATCACGGTCTTTGTTGTTCTTTGCTCGCTTTGGTATTTTTTTAAACGAGAAATACTCTAGGTTCTGTCTTATCAAGCTAAGACCTAAAGCATGAAGCGTCGTAACTCTTGCTAGATCGCCAAGTTCTTCCCGAAGTTCTTTCGCTAAAGCCCTAGAGTAGGTAACGAAAAGAATTTGCTCCTTAGTTAGCCCGGCAGTTGTTCTTGCCTCTTTAAGAACATTCTTCAAAAGAGTAGTTTTTCCACTACCTGCTACTGCCTGAATAATTGTTACTTGGTTTTGGATTTTAGAAAAGCTTTTCATGTTATTGAATCTCACTTAAACGTAGTAAGTAAGGCAATTTTTTTGGTTCGATTAAATGCAAGGAGAATAATTCGATCCAGACCCCTTTAATATTCTTGGTTCAACCCATTATGCAGGGTACCCTTTTTCATTCACATCAGAAAGATCTTCTTCCAGAACTGGCATAAACTCTTTCCTTGTTGACGACGTTGATTCAAGTGTTTATCTTAATTTTATCAATACGTCACCACCCCCATTTTAAGCGATCATAAAGTGATGCAAGTTTTCTAAAGCTACTGGCATAACTTGATATGTTATAGTCAAGCTTGCGTTCATTTTCAATCAGAAATCTTTTAAGAAGGTCAATATCAATTTTATCTCTTGAAAGGAAAGGAATGTATGCTGCTGAGTTTTCAGGAGTACATGACTCAAGTATTTCTTCCATAGACATAAGAGAATAGTTTCTGTAAAAAGGTTTTCTGTATGTATTTACGCGAAATGATTCTATATCTCTCAACACAACTTTGTCTAAGTCGTAGTCGCTCATTGAATATTGATCGTGGCTATCTATTCCAACTTTTCTTAGATAATAAAATACTGGCACGTTTGGGGAGTTTTTACAGACTCTAGGTGCAACATGCTTGAGCACCTGTTCGCTGTCATAATTCTGGTCTTCGTGAATCAGATCACCAAGTAATTCCGAAGTTCCAATTGATGCATAGCCAACGAGCGACGGGCCTTGAGGCTCTTGGTGTGCTACACCGACACCAACAAGAAACTCAATATCTTCTTTTGATTCAATTTCATCAATGTCAACCACGCATATCTTCTCTTCTGGCTTCGTCGACTGTACAAGTTCATATAGTTGTTCCTTGCAGTAACGTAACACCCTTGCGGGGATTTTTCGTTTTGTAGAATCAATTGCTTTATAGACTGGCAAGTAATCGTTCGTTTTCACTAAAACCAACGGTATTTGTATACCATCAATAGTTAAGTAAGTATCGGATATATTGGGATCTTCGTTTTCCGATAATCTCTGGACAAAAATTAGATTTTTCCTGAGCTTTTCTACGTTCTCATTCCCTATACACGCGGTTATTGCTTTCAATAAGTTACTGATATTAGGATCTGAAATAGAGTAGCCGATAAAAACAACGGGGTGCTCTACGAATACAGTTATTAGTTTAGCAGCTAGATATGTATTCTTCTCGTTAAAGCTGTCGTAATCCAGGTCTGTAAGAACCAACGAACCAGGCTTTGATGAACATCCATGTATTTTATATATTTCTCCAATTTCTTGGGGGTTTTGAAATAATAACTCCTCTTGCCCAATATATGTCTTGTATTCAGGAAAGAGTTGCTCTATAAACAGATCCCAATTAGTTGTAATAACTCCATCGACGTTTAGATTTGCAAGAAGCGTAACTTCTTCAAAATGTCCAGAATCCTTAGCTTTCGATTGATCTAACGTAGCTAAGTAACTGGATATCTCAATTCGAAGCGCCGAGGTTTCATCTTCGATTTTAGATTTATGGATTTCCACACTAGGTTTGTATTCTTGGGCAAACCACCAGTACTCGTTGAAATCCTTCGCGAGAAGCGCTGCTACTTTAGGATAGTTTCCATTTGCCGAGGACACGTAGTATTCAAATGGCTTTCCTGCTACGCAGAATTTGGATAAAAGCCCTTTCCAGTCCTCAAGTCCTAAGTATCTTCGTGAAAATCCTGAACCTAAAAATAGAAAAGGGCCAGCAGCGGTATTCTTAAAAATTTTAATTAGTTTTTGTTCCATACCTATACGTTTTCTCAGTTGGCTGCTATGAGCTCTCTCCATTGACGAAACACGCAAATGAGGCGGCAGAACCTCGCTCGCACCTGACTTAGTAGGGCTTTATTATTTCCCTGATTTTCTTCTGTTGTCTTCTTTACATAGCATCTGGCAGTTCTCAGCACTCGTCTTTCCACCTTCGTGCCATGGTGTAATATGATCGGCCTCCATATCGTCTATATCAAAGTGTTCTTTACAAACTGTGCAGATCCCTTTTTGGCGCTCATAAGCCTCGCGCTTCTCGTTCTTGCTGAAAGCTCGGATATTTAGATTCTTTTCTTTTCCGTCTAATACGTAGGCATAGATCCCTTTCTTTTTAGTGACATCCTCATCTTCCATGAGTGTTGAGACTTCGTCTTCTAGTTTTCTCGGGTCTAATTCTTGATCCTTAAACATGTTGTAGAGATCACCCCATGCGATCCCCTTCATCTCTTTCCGGTAAACCGGGAAGGTGGACTTAACCCAAGCTATTACAGACTGGAAATACAGCCAAAGATTATTCGCATTCGGCTTATGCTGGTTCTCCGCCATGTAGTTTTCTATGTCATTATTTTTGCTGATCCACTTGATTGCCGTCTCCAAATAATCTTGACGGATGGCAGTGCCGCTTAAATATTTGCTACCTAATCCGTAAGCAGGACAACCATTTTTACTGAAATGTCGCTTTGCATCGGTCACCCAAGAACCCGCATAAACCGCATTCCTTAATTCCTGTTCCGTCAGCTCTTCGCCGGCTATGTTAATGGTCTTAAACCATTCCAGCCTCTCGCTGTCAGTTCCGCTGCACAAGTAAACCATCAGCTTATAGTTTAAGATGCGCTCTTGCTCATCCTCTTGCCTGTTATGGAAATATAGATTATCGAAAGCAAAGTCGCCTTCTACATACTGGCAAATCGATATTGTACGCTGCTGCCCATCAATAACCTCAAATTCTCCATCGTTACGCACAGCCCAGTACATTACGTTAAGCGGAAAATTTTTTATAATGGTATCAACTACTGCATCTCGTTGTTTGTCTTTATAGATAAACTCACGCTGATAGGGCGGCCGAATATCCAACTTGCCACCGTACCCACTAACCCCGTCTTCTTCGTTGTCTTGATAGCTGTCAGTCAATTCACGAACAGTAATTTCACGAAATTCAATTTTCATATTCTTCTCTTGATCAAAAGACGAGCATAGGTAGATTTATACTTATCGCCAATCTTAATGACTGCTCGCCTATTTAAATCCCCAGGATTAGGAACGCAATCTTCTGTGTATTCTTTTGTTTTTAATCCTGAATTGTTATCTCTATCTGTTATACCAAGAATCTCGAATTGGTCAGGGTTGTACTTATCTAGAAACGAAATCGGCACACCCATTGCTCCGATGTAATCTACTGGAATATCTTTTGTCTTACTCACTTCGATAGCATTATAATTATCGTAGGCAGGATATTCATCAGGATTAAATGTTTTATATAGAATCAAATTCTCGTGTCGCTTTGAGATATCGATGTTGGTGAACCATGTTACGTTTCTGAACTTAACTAGCCCTGTTTTTTCGTTATAAACGCCTTTAGCGAATTCTCTTGGATGGGGTGTTGCAAAATATGCGTTACCTGCCTTGAAGCCGTATCCAAGCCAAATTCTATCTTCCCTTATTAGTTTAAAAATCTCTTTGTAGGTGATGGCGTTGAGACTCCCAATAATTACGAATTTCTTTTCATACTCTATCAGTTGTGCTACATACTCGCGAAAGAGAGAAAACGGCGGGTTAGTGACCACAGTGTCTGCTTTCTTTAATAGCTCAATGCTCTCCTCATTTCGGAAGTCGCCGTCGCTATCTAGGTACTTGATTCCTATTTCGTTTGGATCAGGCACATTTTCGTGGTTTTTTTCACCTTTATATTCTAGGTAGATGGCACACTCAGTATCATTCTGGCTGAACAGATCCATTTTCTGGTTCTTGTAGCAAGTTGTTATAAGCTTTTTAATACCAAGCTTATCAAAGTTATAAGAAAAGTAATGAAAGAAGTTGCTTACACGGGGATCGTCGCAGTTGCAGTAAACCACCTTTCCTTTAAAGTGCGCCTTGTAGTGCTTTAGCTCCCTTTCGATGTCCGCAAGCTGGGTATAAAACTCGTCTTTTTTTGAATTCTTCGCTCTGCGCAAATATTGATTATTCGCTTTTTGTTCCATACAATTTACCAGCACTTATGTGTTGCACATGAATAGGAAAAAGTTTGTAGTTTAATAAAAAATAGGCTCAGCCAGATCGAAGTAATTTCACTTTTTTCTTATCCATTTTCTTTTGTTACATAAGCGAGAATGACGGATTTTGGACGCAGTTCTCATATTTTATTTACGCTCCTTGCATTTTCAGAGAAACAGTGTTTTAGCAAGAAGTCTATAGCGTCATTACA
Organism: Thiorhodovibrio frisius; assembly: GCF_033954835.1. Lineage (NCBI taxonomy): Bacteria > Pseudomonadati > Pseudomonadota > Gammaproteobacteria > Chromatiales > Chromatiaceae > Thiorhodovibrio > Thiorhodovibrio frisius. The sequence continues at coordinate 567,212 of NZ_CP121471.1, read as the reverse complement.
ACTTTTTCTTGGGCTAAGAATGCTTCCAGAAAACACTTTTCCGCTGAGCCTGATTTCCGCACAGTTCCCAGATACTATTTTTCTACGCAGCCGCCAGCACAAAAGCCCCGTTTTTGTATCTTCCAAACGGTGAATGTTCCCCGATCAGACCGGTCAAGGCGGGCGCTGACAACTCAACGCCCTCGTCATGGTCCTCAGTGTAGCGTCCCTTGCCGCTATCCTCGAAGACACAGAAGGCGGAAATCCACAGTCTAAAATTTCCGATGTTGAACTGCAAACAGTTTAGCGCCTTTCCGTCCCACCAGCTTAAGCTTTCCCGTGCTCGCTTCATGGGCGCTACCGTCACCAGCAAGCCGAGCCGGTAACGTAAGTCTTTCCAGAGCTGTTTCCAGTTGCCGGTTAGGCAGGCCCTGTCTTCCTCTGACAGGTAGTACCCCTCACAACTTCTTGCTTCCTGAAGCGTAGCGTAGGGATGTGAGTGAAAGTCGCCAAGATAGTCCAGATGTGGCCAATAGGCCGCGAGAGCCGCTCGTTTCAAGGAAATCGCCTCCTCACTGAAAGTTACCGATTCGGTTGTCTGGCGGGCTGTAGTGTCCGTCTGAGCCATTTCCACGCGAAACAGCGTCCGTCCGTCCGCCAGCAAGATTTGTTGCCCGTAGATGCTCCCGTAGGTTTCCAAACCCTTTCTGTTCTTCCCTCGTGCCCCTCGTTTCTCTATTGCATAGGCTTCCAGGGATGACAGAACAAGAGAGATCAAGGCATTCTCGGAGAGCACCACTAAGTAGCCTTTACGGTTTTTCTGATACATCGCGACCTCTAAGTGCTTGAAAAAAATAAGCCGGCTCTTTTTTAAAGTATGAGATCGCTAAATCGGAGTTTGTCAAGGAAGGGGATTAGATTCCTCATTTAGTGTTTTTTCAGGCTCGGAATCTTTAAGCTCCAAGACCCAGGGTTTTGAACTAAAAACTTTGATCGTTGAAAGTTCCAAATCCTCAAGTTCCAAATCCTCAAGTTCCAAATCCTCAAGTTCCAAATCCTCAAGTTCTAAATCCTCAAGGTCTAAATCCTCAAGGTCTAAATCCCCAAGTTCTAAATCCTCAAGTTCTAAATCCTCAAGTTCTAAATCCTCAAGTTCTAAATCCTCAAGTTCTAAATCCTCAAGGTCTAAATCCTCAAGGTCTAAATCCCCAAGTTCTAAATCCTCAAGTTCTAAATCCTCAAGTTCTAAATCCTCAAGTTCTAAATCCTCAAGTTCCAAATGCTCAAGTTCTAAATCCTCAAGTTTTAAATGCTCAAGTTCTAAATGCTCAAGTTCCAAATCCCCAAGGTCTAAATCCTCAAGGTCTAAATCCTCAAGTTCTAAATCCTCAAGTTCTAAATCCTCAAGTTTTAAATGCTCAAGTTCTAAATGCTCAAGTTCCAAATCCCCAAGGTCTAAATCCTCAAGGTCTAAATCCCCAAGTTCTAAATCCTCAAGTTTTAAATGCTCAAGTTCTGAATGCTCAAGCTTCAAATCCCCAAGGTCTAAATCCTCAAGTTCTAAATCCTCAAGTTCTAAATCCTCAAGTTCTAAATCCTCAAGTTCTAAATCCTCAAGTTCTAAATCCTCAAGTTCTAAATCCTCAAGTTCTAAATCCTCAAGTTCTGAATGCTCAAGTTCTGAATGCTCAAGTTCTGAATGCTCAAGTTCTAAATCCTCAAGTTCTAAATCCTCAAGTTCTAAATCCTCAAGTTCTAAATCCTCAAGTTCTAAATGCTCAAGTTCTAAATGCTCAAGTTCTGAATGCTCAAGTTCTAAATCCTCAAGTTCTAAATGCTCAAGTTGATAACGACTATTGATTAAGTAAATATTTATCTTTGGAAAAATGGCCTCTTTGGATAGCCTCGATGCTTTTATTTTTACAAATATAATCAATTAGTTATATCAAATCGTAGTCTTATCGTGAAAAACACTTATAGCGGTATTCTTCCATAGAATGGATCATTTATCCCCTCAAATAATATTGTTTAAAAGAGAAATATATTATTTGAATTAATATTTCACGCTTAAAACCTTTGCATTACCGGGTATCCGCAGAAAGCGTAAAGGCAAGTCGAGGCAGAAGTACTGCCGGGACTTGTCCTAAAATCACGCTTAGCCAATCCCATGAACGAAAAACTCCTCCTGACTTACCAGCAAGCGGCAGAAATCTTAAGCATCAGCCCGAGGTCAGTGAAGCGACTGGTCCAACGGAAGAAGATCAAATGCGTCTATCCTGTCAAACGCGCCCCTCGTATTGTCAGAGAGTCAATACAGGCGTATGTTGATCAGTTGGGAGGATCAAGCTATACTATAGAAGAGGGATCGGCTATGCGTAATCCGAATACAGGGGATACGCAATGGCCAAACGAAACGATAAAGATGGGCTCTACCAACGAAAAGACTCGCCTTACTGGTGGGCCAGCTTCAAAGACGCTAGCGGGAAAAGAGTTAGATGCTCTACTGGGACCAGTGATCGGCAAGAGTCCGAAGCGCTCCTCTCCAAATGGAAGTTAGAGGCTTTTCAGCAACGGCAATGGAATGCTCCTGAAGAAGTAACGTTCCAACAAGTCATCCTTTACTTTCTTAAGGAGACTAAGGGCGTTAAGCGGAGTCATGATGATGATTGCTCGAACGCAAGAACACTTCGGGAAAGTTTTGAAGACGAAGATATGCGTGTCCTGACTCCCGTTAAAGTGGGGCAGTATGTTGCTAAGAGAAAATCTGAGGGCGTTTCTAATGCGACGGTCAACCGAGGGCTGGCTTTGTTATCAGCGGCAATTAACCGCTACAACCGGGACTTCATGGAGAACTTGCCGAATCCGACAAGAGGTCGAAAGCTGAAGGAACCAGAGGCAAGGATTCGCTACTTGACCCGTGAGGAAGCGGAGATGTTGATTGCTCAGGCGGAAGTGGCGTTTCGAGCACCACATTTGCCAGATTTTATTCGGCTGGCTGCGCATACCGGATGCCGTGCCCAGGAGATGTTAGGGCTTGAATGGAGCCGGGTTGACCTTGAAAAACGGCAGATTTTGCTCGAGGGAAGTCATACAAAGACAGCAAAACGCCGCTCGGTGCCGCTAAATAAGGTGGCTTTTCAAGCGATTCTGAATCGTCAAGCCTTTTGCCTGGAACATTGTCCGGAAAGTCCTTGGGTCTTCTGCAATAGCCAAGGCGAGCGGATCTGCTCGGTCAAGAAAAGCTTTGCGAGCGCTTGCCGGAGGGCGGGGATCACGAATTTTCGCATCCATGATCTTCGCCATACATGCGCCACATGGCTGACAACAGCCAGAGTGGCAACAGCGGAGATCAGGGACCTACTGGGGCATAGCTCGATCAACATGACCGAAAAATACGCACATCTTGCCCCGGAAAATGTTCGTCAGGCTGTCGAGGTGCTGGACAAGTAAGTCACGTTTAAGTCACGGTCGATTCTGGAAAACACCCAGAATCGCCCTAACTTATTGAAAAATGGTGCGCCCTGTGCGACTCGAACGCACGACCACCTGATTAAAAGTCACTGTTTCGCCCCTTCCCTTGTCTACTATCGGTTGCGCTAGACTGCGAAAAAACAGTAGCTTGCCCGCTTTCAGTCTGCTACCATTTACGCTCAGTCACCACCGCAAACGCTCCCGCCTGGTGACTGTGTGGTGACTGTAACCGGCGGCGCTGGTGACTGCCGGACCCACTGACTACCGGGAAGGTGCTACCGATGGCGAAAGACTCAAACAAGACCGAACGGCGCAAGCTGATCAAGCGCGACATTGACGCGGCCCGGCACGAAGCCGGCGACCCGAACGCCCGCGTTGTCCTGTGGGATTCCGAGCTGCTCGGTTTCGGCTGTCGCGTCTTTCCGAGCGGCGCGAAAACCTTTGTGTTGTCCTACCGCACCAACGGACGCAAGCGGCTGTTGACCATCGGTCGCTATGGCACCTTGACGGTTGAACAAGCCCGCAAGATGGCGCGCGCGGAGCTGGTGAAAGCGGAGGCCGGAACAGATCCCCTTGAAGAACGCCAGCGCGACACCCGAGGCGAGACCATCAAGGACTTGTGCGCGGCCTATCTCGAACGGCACGCCAGCCAAAAAAAGAGCGGCCATGATGACCAACGGCGCATCAATAGCCACATCCTGCCCACATGGCGCAATCTGAAAGCGGCCAGCATCAAGCGCGCGGACGTGGCGGCGCTGCATTCCAAGATCGGCAAGCGCGCGCCCTATGAAGCGAACCGCACCCTTGCCCTGGTGGCCAAGATGTTCGAGCTTGCCCGGCGCTGGGGATTCGTGCCCGAGGCCCACATCAACCCGGCGCGCGACATTGACCGCTTCAAGGAAACCAAGCGCGACCGCTACATCAAGCCCGACGAATTGCCCCACCTGGCGGCGGCCATTAATAGCGAGCCGAACGAATCAGCCCGCAATGGTCTGTGGCTCTACCTGCTGACTGGCGCCCGCAAAAGCGAACTACTCAAGGCGCGCTGGGATGATCTCGACCTAGACCGTGGCGAACTGCGGCTTGCCGACACCAAGGCCGGACGGACTCACTATCTGCCCTTGAGCGCGCCCGCCCTGGCGCTGTTGCGCGAGATTCCGCGCCAGCCCGGAAACCCTTACATCCTGCCCGGCAAAGGCCCGCGCGCGGCCAAGGCTGGCGAAAAGACGGCGGCCCCGCTGGTGAATATCTCCAAGCCTTGGACCCGCGTTAAGAAAGCCGCGACGCTCGCACGCTGGCGCGAACTCCCCCAGGTTGCCGAACTGATTGACCGCTTGACCGAGGCCCGCGCGGCGAACAAGAGCAAGCACACGGCCTGCGATTGGGATGCTACCCCGTCACTGACAGAGATTCGCGCGGCTTGCGACACGGCTGGCTTGACCCTTCCGCCAGCGATTGACGATGTTCGCCTTCACGACCTGCGGCGGACGGTCGGAAGCTGGTTAGCCCAGGCTGGCAATTCCTTGCACCTGATTGGTCGCGTGCTGAATCACTCCAACGCCAGCACCACACAAGTCTATGCCCGGTTCGGACAAGACAACGTGCGCGCGGCCCTCGAACAGCATGGCGAACGCTTGCTAGGCGCGGCTGGATTGAAGCCCAAGGCGCCCGTGGTTGACCTGCCGACCAAGCACCGCAAGGCTGGCTGATTAACCCTGTCACTGACGCAATTCCCCAAACCCAAGAGGCCCCACCATGACAACCATGATTGCCGAAGTCTATGACGCCCTGGTGAGCGCTGGCGCTGATGACACCAAGGCCCGCGACGCGGCGAAGGCGATAGCGGATTACAGCCGAGACATTGCCGAGGTGAAAGCGAATCTCGCCTTGCTCAAATGGATGGTCGGATTCAATCTCGCCTTCACCCTGGTGATGCTCTGGAAGGTGTTTAGCTGACTGGCGGCTAACCCGCTACACTGTTCGCGCTGGCCTAGGATGGCCCCCGAAAAGGCGGTTTCACCTTCCCGCCCTGGCCAGCGCCCCCCCTCGAAGGTGCCCGCGTGAAGGTGCGCGAACATGGCGACAACCGCGATTCTTTGGCATCGCGCCTGCTCGATTCTCAAAATCGGTCAATCCAAGCGCGCGGCTGGTTGGCCGGACGCCCTGAATATCGAGCAACTCTCGACCCTCCACTATCCAAGCGACGCCAGCATGGCCGAAGCCCTGTTGTCGCTGATGGCCGCAGACATTGAAGCCGGAAGCCTGCCCGCGTGCGGCTTTGAACATGTGCCCGGCGACGAAGATTACCGTCAACTGATAGCCCGGTTCGGCGCGACAAGCCAAGGCCCCGCTATCCGCTCGCGCGACATCCCGATGGTATCGCGCGACGCCTATCGCGACTGGCCAGCGCGCCCCGACCTGCCAGAAGATTCCCCCTTGCACGGGTGGATTGCGGCGACGCCAGCCCCCGAGGCACAGCGCGAAGCCACCAATGGCAAGCAACCACCGGCGCGCCAAATCCTCCCCCGCAAGCCTACCAAGCGCAATCACGCTTGGACCGAGGTTATTCTGGCGACCATTGACGCTTTTGAAGCCGAGCATGGATTTTCCCCAACGGCGCGCGAAGCATGGGCCCGCCTGGCCAACACCCGCCCTGACGGTTGGAATTATGTCTACCGGCAAGACCGCAACGACTGCCTAATGGCTGGCGAAAAACTGCCGCTTGACCAAGCCACCTTTGAGCAACGGTTCCGGCGGCTGTTTCAAGCGAAGCGAAGCCGTTAAAGCGCGCAAAGGTTCGCTAAGCATCGACAAGGCGCGCTAAGCAACGATAGCGCCAGCCCGCCAGCACTCCCCGTTAGCTTGACTCCCGCACTACTACCGAGTGCGAACAACGGAGCCAAGCGACCATGAACGACAATCTTTCCCCCTCTCGCGCGCTGCTGAATGAAACCGAGGCGGCGCTTTCTCTCGACCTATCCCCCCGCACCCTGCAAGCGTGGCGGATTCGCGGCGAAGGCCCTGCATTCGTGAAACTTGGTCGGTCTGTGCGGTATGACCGCGCGGAAATTGACCGCTTCATTGCCGAGCGCACCCAAGCCAACACGGTCGGAGGTGCGGCATGAACCGCCTTCAAGCCCAACACCAAGCCCAACGCCTTCGCGAACTGGCGGCCAGCGTTCATTCCTGTATTACCGCGTCGCGCGAAACCGGCGAACCGGAACAGCGGTTCGGCCTGCTGGCGGCGGCGGAACAACTGGCCGGCGAATTGCGCGAGCTGGCCTGGTCGCATTCCGAAACCGCGCGCGCTCAAGGTAATGAACTCGCCAGCATTGAAGGCAATGCAACGGCGGCACTGCGATTCATTGAGCAAGGCAAGATTCACGGCCCCGGCGATAACGCCAGCGTGCGGCTAAGGATGATTCGGGAAAAGGCGGCGCGCGTGATTCGCCCACCTTGCGCGCGCATCGCCCCGGCATTGATCGCGGCATTCAATGCCGACCCATCGGACGCGACCGCCAGCGCGGTTTATTCGGCCCTGGCGGCTGCTGGTTATCCAATCGACCATGACGCCAGTCTAGTCGCGGCGGACGATACCAGCGGCGACTTGATGATTCTCGATGATGACCGCGAAGCGACCTTGACCATTCGCGCTAATGGCACGGTCTGGGAGGCGAAGCAATGAAAGCCCCCCACATTAACCCCTCCCTGGTGGCTACATTCCAACGCGACCCGAGCAGCAAAGCAGCGGACGCGATCTTTGAGGCTGTTGAAGCCCTGGCTTGTCACCTTCCCGGCGGCGGAACCCTGTTCGATGAAATCAGCGGCCTGATTATCCGCTCGCGTGATAGCCGAATCGCCCTGGAAATCGGCACCGATGGAAGCCTTAATGCGACTCTGGTGGATGAACCAATGAGCGCGTGGGAGGTGGACGAATGACCGACACCACCGAAGGCCCGCCACTGGTGGACATCAAAGCCACCGCCCGCGCGGCACTGACCAGCGCGGACGCTGTTTTGTCGCGCTGGTTGCCCGGCGGCAAGCGCCAAGGCCCGGAATATCTGGCGCGCAATCCAAGGCGGACGGACAACCGGCCCGGTTCTTTTTCCGTCAACACCCAAACCGGCGCATGGGCTGACTTTGCCACCGGCGACGCTGGCGGCGACCTTGTTTCCCTGGTGGCCTATCTCGAAGGCACCGACAGCCAAGGCGAAGCGGCCCACCGGTTGGCCAATGCTCTCGGAATAACCGCAACGGTTGCGCTAAATCGCTCGGACAATTCCGCAACTGTGACGGAAAAGGCGCCCGCGAATTGCCACCACAAGCCCGAGGTGACGCCCGCGCCCGAGCCCAAGGCAACGCCAGCACCCGAGCCGATACCGGCTGACGCGCTAGCCAAGCGGCCCCAGGAACACCCCAGGCACGGCAAGCCGACTGCCGAATGGTGTTACCGCTCGCCTGATGGTCAACCGCTCGCGTTCGTGTTGCGATTCGACCCGCCAGAGTCTCGAAAGCAATTCGCCCCCTTGACTTGGGATGGTTCGGCCTGGCGCTGGAAGGCACCGCCCGAGCCGCGCCCGCTCTATGGACTCGACCGACTAGCGGCCCGGCCCGAGGCCCCGGCGCTGCTGTGCGAAGGCGAGAAAGCGGCGGACGCGGCGGCGGCGCTGGTTCCCGAGGCTGTTGCTATCGCCACCATGAACGGCGCGCAATCACCCAAGAAATCGGACTGGACACCGCTTCGCGGCCGGCGCGTGTTGGTCTGGCCTGACCATGACAAGGCCGGCGCCCAATATGCCCGCACGGCTGGCGTGCTGGCCTATGCCGATGGCGCGGCGGAGGTGGCCATTCTCGACCTTGCCGAGCTGACGCCCGAGCTGCCGGACAAATGGGACGCGGCGGACGCGCTGGCCGATGGCTGGACGCCTGAGCGGTTCACCGAGGCGGCCCGCTGGCGCGATTCTCCCTCCCCCTTTGAAAAAAACGAGGGAACCAAGGGAACCGAGGGAAACGCCAGCAACGGTGCGGCTTCAAGCGGTTCCCCATCGGAAAAACCCGAGGGAAACGAGGGAACCGAAAAGCCGAAACCCGAGGTGGAGCGCCCCGGTTATGCGGTGCATGACAAGCGCACCGGCTTTGGCCCCGCTGGCCTGTGGTGGCATGGCATCAAGGACGAAGCCGAGGTTGACCAATGGATATGCACGCCCCTGCATGCCGACGCCATGAGCGCCAGCGACACCGACACCGAGCACGGCCTTTTGCTGCGGTTCCGCAATGCGGCCGGACGCTGGCGCGATTGGGCTATGCCGATGGCGCTACTCAAAGGAAGCGGTGAAGAATTGCGCGGCGAGCTGCTGGCGCTTGGCGTGCGAATCGACCCAATGAGCCACCGCTTGTTGAACGGCTACCTGATGAGCCGCTATCCCAAGCGGCGCGTGCTGGCGGCGACCGAAACCGGCTGGCACATGGCCGGCAAGGTGTTCGTGTTGCCCCGGCGCATCATCGGCGCTGGTGACGTGCGGTTTCAATCCGAACATGCCCAGCATGAGGAATTCACCACCGGCGGCACCCTGGACGCCTGGCGCTCTGAGATTGCGGCGCGCTGCATTGGGAATCCGATTCTGACCCTGGCGGTTTCGGCGGCGCTTGCCGGCCCACTGCTGGCCAAGGTGCACCGGACAAGCGGCGGATTTCACCTTGTCGGAGATAGCAGCACCGGCAAGAGCACGGCCCTTTCCTGCGGCGCGTCAGTCTGGGGAGGCCCTGGCTTTGTTCGCACCTGGCGCGCGACATCGAACGGACTCGAAGGCATCGCGGCGGCACTGAATGACACCGCGCTAATTCTCGACGAAATCAGCGAAGCGGACCCGCGCGAGCTTGGCGCGGTTATCTATGCCATCGGCAACGGCACCGGCAAGAGCCGCGCGCAACGCACCGGCGGCGCCAAACCGGTTCGACGCTGGCGCGTCATGCTGCTGTCAAGCGGCGAACGCACCATTGGCGCGACCATGCTCGAAGGCGGCAAGCGCGCCAAGGCCGGACAAGAAGCCCGCTTGTTGGATATTCCATGCTCGCGGCGCTTCGGTCTGTTTGATGACTTGCACGGCATGGCCAATGGTCGCGCGCTCTCGGACGCCTTGAGAACAGCGGCGGCGGTTCACTTTGGCCATGCTGGACCCGCCTTTGTTCAAGCACTGGTGGCTGATGATTCCGGCGACCCTGGCGAACTGCTGGCGGCGATTCAGAGCCAAAAAGAATTCGCCGCTGAATCAAGCCTTGAAGGACGCGCGGCCGGCGCGTTCGCCCTGGCGGCTTTGGCTGGCGAGCTGGCGACGCTCTATGGAATCACCGGCTGGCCGGAAGAAGAAGCCACAAAGGCGGCGGCCACCGCCTTTGCAGCATGGAAGGAACAGCGCGGCAAGGGACACACCGAGACCCGGCAAATCCTCGAAGCGGTTGAAGACTTCATTGCCAAGCACGGCGATTCCCGATTCTCGCATTTTCTGGCCGGCGCGAGCAGCCTAATGATTCGCGACCGCGCTGGCTGGTTTCGGGATGATGATGACGGCACTGACGACGAAGGCGCCAAACGCAAAAAGCGCGTTTACCTGTTCACATCGGCCGGACTGAAAGAGGCGACAACCGGCTTTGACTTCAAGCGCGTGCTGCTGGCGCTAGAGATGGCCGGCTGGATTGCCGAGCATGACGAAGGCAAGCGGCGCAAGCGCATGAAGGTGCACGGCAAGCTCTGGTCGCTCTATGCCATCGCCCCCCAGGAGGTGGAGGAATGAGCATGGCGGCGCTGGCGCAACGCCTGAAACGCGCCCCGGTTCCCCGTTCCCCGACCCCAGGGAACCCCCAGGGAACCGGACAAACCCGCGCCACTGCTGACTTTTCCCCCGGTTCCCCAGGTTCCCCGGAAAACAACAAAGAAGCGCGGACATCGCCCGCCGAATCTCGCCGCTGGCTGGTGACAACCGCCAGCGGCGACGCCCTCACTGTGCGCTATCGCCCGCCCGTCACGCTGGCCAAGGTGCAAGCCGACTATCCCGGCGCCCGCATCGCGCCCGAGCCCGAGCCCGGCGGTTATCCTACTTTTTCTTATGCCGCATTTCCTTATGCCGCAAAAGGCAGCGACTCGCGCGCGCCCGAGGTGGCCTGTTGCTACTGCTGGCACTTCCAACGCGACGCCATCAACCCGCGCGGCGGCCTTGGTCGCTGTGCCGTCAATTCCCCCGCAAGCCACCGGAACCCGGCGCTATGGCCGTGGCCTGCGGCTGTCCATCCTTGCCGAGATTTTCGGCCTACTCCCGAAGGTGACTCCCAATGCTGAAAGAAACCGAGAACCAAATTCCACTGCAACCACTGCCCGAAATCGACAACACCAACGACCCCGAGGCCCGCGCGGTTGCGACATTCTCGAAGTCGCTCGCGACCCTGCTGAACCTATACGAAAGCGACGATCACCCTTGGATTATCGCGGCCATCGTTACCCAAGCGGCCATTCGCCTGCATGGTTGCCCGACCTGTCTGACGCGCGGCGCGATGGCCCAAGCCGAAGCGATGTTTACCGACGCGCCCGCCATGACCTGCCACTGAGGAACGCCAGCATGACCCAATCCCTAACCACTCTCGACAACACCCTACCCGCGCCCGTCACGATTGACCCGGACCGCCTGGCGCGACTGGAAGAAAAGGCCCGTCTGTCTGCTGTCATTGAGCCTTGGAAGCCGGAACCTGGCGACACCTTAACCGGCGCGATAGTCGGAAGCCGGAAGGAAAGCGGCCCGTTCGGCCCCCAGCATCAAGCCCTGATTCAGCGCCCTGACGGCGGCGTGGTCGCGGTCTGGTTGACGGCATGGCTATTGGAGCGGCTGCGCGCGGAAGACGCGGAAATCGGTTCGCTGCTGGCCCTGACCTTTCACGGACAAGAGACTAGTCGCACCGGCAAGCGCTTCAACCGAATGACGCTGGTTGTCGGTTGAAACCCTGTCAGTAACGGACTATCATTAAAACACCGTCACTGACAGAGATTCCCCACCATGCCCGAGACATCCAAGCGACGCGGACCCAAGCCCACCGGACAAGCCCTGAGCGGCGCGGAACGCCAGCGGCGATACATGCAAAGGCTGAAAGGGAAAGCCGTCACTGACAGAGTTTCCGCCCCGGCTGTCAGTGACGAATTGCCAGCGGCGCGCGCGCGCATTGCCGAGCTTGAAACCCTGGTGGCCAATCTGAGAACGAGCGAACGCGCCAGCAAGATTGAAGCGAACCGCTTGACCCGCGAACGCGACGAAGCGCGCGCGGAGCTGGCGGCCATCAAGGCGCTACCGGCGCGGCCATCGCCAGCACAAAACACCGTCACTGACGATAAACCGCGCGGCTATCCGACCGAGGTTAAAGCCCTGGCGGTTCGCATGGCGGACGAAGGCAAGGAAACGAAAGAGATTCGCGCGGCCATTCTCGAAGCCTGCGGCAAGGCCCCGGACATCTCGAACCTGGCGCGACTGATGCGGCAATGGCGCGCGGCGCTGGTCTAATGGCCTGATTGGAACAGAAAGGAGCAAGACCGATGGCACGATTCGAGAAAGGCAAATCTGGAAACCCCGGCGGACGCCCGCGCGGCATCGTCAACTTCGCCAAGCTGCGCAAAGCGATTGCCGATGATGTTCCCGAGATCCTCGAAGCAATGGTTGCGGCGGCAAAAGGCGGCGACGTGGCGGCGGCGAAACTGCTGCTCGACCGCGCCCTGCCACCACTCAAGCCGACCGCACCGGCAGTGTCGATACCGTTATCCGGCGACCCCGCCGACAGCTACCAGCGGATTCTCGCGGCGGCCGGCAAAGGTCAAATTCCGGTAGACACGGCGCTTGCTCTCGCGCAACTGGTTGCGGCAACCCCCGAGCAAGCCCAAGACCTATCGTTCCCCAACATTGAGAAGCTGGACGCAATGTATGCTGCCGCCCAAGAGCACGCGGAGCGCGAGAAGGCGCGCGTGGACCGCGAAATCGCGGAAGGCAAGCGCGGCGGAATGCCCAAGCGAACCGAGCTGACCGAGCCCGAACCGGAAGCCTGGTGACTCCCGGCGCTGGTGACTGAAACCCCGCGAAATTCATCCGCGTGGTGACTATATGGTGACTGTAACGAAAGCGGCTTAGCCCTGATTGAGGCTAAGCCGTTGTTTTATATGGTGCGCCCTGTGCGACTCGAACGCACGACCACCTGATTAAAAGTCAGATGCTCTACCAACTGAGCTAAGGGCGCTTGTATGGAAGACGGATAAGTATAAGGGTTTCGCGGCTTGGGCGCAAAACCCGCGTTTTTTGTTGTCCGCCTTGGTGGGGTGTAACGGCTTGGAACGGACTGCTCCGCAGGCCCGGTAGGCTGGTTGAACTAGGGGGAGGTGGTCAGGGAGGCTCAACAAGTTGGCGGGTTGCGGGGATTTTTGCGTTGGGCTCTGATTAGTGCGATTGTGAGTACAATCACGCGAACGATGGTTTTGAAATGTCTGTGCTGATTGGGAGAAGCATTATGGATACCGCCGAGGTGCTGGAAGCCTTTGAGTTACTGGGGAACTGGGAGGCGCGTTATGAGTTTATCGGGGAGCTGAGCCGGGAGTTGCTGCAATTGGCAGACAGTGAGCGCACCGAGGCGAATCTGGTCCAGGGCTGTAACACCCAGACCTGGCTGACCGGGAGCCTGGTGGGCAATGATCCGGCGGTGATTGAGTTTCGCGCGGTTGCGGAGACACCTTTGGTGCGTGGGCTGGTGGCCTTGCTGCTGGTGCCCTTTCAGCGCCAGCCTCCTGCAACTGTGCTTGCAACCGATCCGACAGACTACATCGACGGGTTGGGCCTGAAAGAGCATTTGAGCGCGAATCGCCAGGCTGGTATGGAGCATTTCATGGAGCGCGTGTATTCCATCGCCCGCGGTCTTGGTGGAGCGTCCGGGCGGACCCCGGGCTGAACCTAAACCCAGTGTCTGGTCTATTGATTACCAAATACCCTGCGCTAAGGGAATCCCGTCATGCGTATTGTTGAGGTGGTTGCTCCCGCCCGCCATGCCAAAGAGTTGATGGCGATGGCGCGTTTTTATGGCGCGGCGGACTGCTGGTGGGGCGCGGAGGGACCCGATGGCCGGCAGGCACTGCGCATGTTGGTGCCGGATCAGGCGCGGCAGAAGTTGCTTGATGGGTTGCAGAGCCTGCTGGAGAAGGAGAGCACCGGGCGCATTGTGATTCAAACCGTGAACGCGACCTTGCCGCGGGTGGCTGCCGGCGATGAGGAATCGGCGGAGAACAAGCGCAGTTCGGTCGCCAACACACGAGAGGAACTTTACACCGAGATCGCCAAAGGCGCACAGCTCGACGGGAATTTTTTGCTGCTGGTGGCTCTGTCAACCGTGGTGGCGGCTATCGGCATGACGGAGGATAACGTCGCCGTGGTGGTGGGCGCCATGGTGATCGCACCGCTGCTGGGACCGATTATTGCGTTTGCGTTCGCGACTTCATTGGGCGACCGCCAACTCTCGGCGCAGGCACTCACGGCGAGCAGCGTCGGGCTTGGGCTGGCGTTGCTGCTGGCCTTGCTGATCGGTCTGGTCTCGCCAATCGATATCAACAGCCAGGAGATCATGGCGCGTACCGAGGTGGGGCTTGATAGTGTGGCGCTGGCGCTGGCATCGGGCGCGGCGGCGGTGCTGTCGTTAACGACCGGATTATCCTCGGCACTGGTTGGGGTGATGGTGGCGGTAGCCTTGTTGCCGCCCACGGCAGTGATCGGGTTGCTGCTGGGCCATCAACGCTGGGAGCTGGCCTTGGGAGCGGCGCTGCTGCTGGCGGTGAACGTGGTCTGTGTTCTGCTGTCAGCAAAGGTGGTGTTTTTAATCAAGGGCGTGAAGCCGCGCGGCTGGCTCCAGACGCGCAAGGCTCAGACATCCATGACCTTGTATATCGCGCTCTGGGCCATTTTGCTGGCGGTCTTAATCGCTGCCATGCTGATTCGCGGGTCGCTTGGCGATCTGCTCCAGCATGTGCCGCTCTAATCACCTGATGCTGCACGCAGGGGCGGCATTGATCGTTGAGGTGAAGGAGCCGTTTTATCTTGCTGGGTGACCGGGAACTGAAACCGGGGCACTGCGCCAGACCAGGCCCATCAGGCGCGGTCGCTTGGAAAAGCAAGCACTTGGTCGATATGATCGGCACCACAGGCCAGCATCAGCAGTCGGTCGAGTCCCAGGGCGACACCGGCACTCTCGGGCAGACCAGCGGCAAGTGCCGCGAGCAGATGCGCGTCTCGGGCCACGGGCGCCAAACCCAAGGCCTGGCGCGCCTGCTGATCGGCCTCAAAGCGTTGCCCTTGCTCGTCGGCGTCAGTCAGTTCCTGAAAGCCATTGGCCAGTTCCATGCCTTTTAGGTAAAGCTCAAAGCGCTCGGCATGCGGCGGATCATTTTCGCTCAGGCGCGCCAAAGCGGCCTGGCTCGGCGGGTAGTCGTGCACAAAAGTGAGGCCAGCCTGCCCGAGCTTGGGTTCCAGGCAATGGGTGAGCAGCAGATCCAGCCAGCCGTCGGTGTCCAGTTCCAGCCTGTCGCCCAGGCCTTTGGAGCGCGCGACCGCTCTTAAGGTCTCCGGGGTGCAGTGCCAGGGGTCCACTGCGAGTTCGCGCAGAAACAACTCCCGATAACCTACGAACTCGACCCCTTGTTCGGGATCAGACAGCAGTTGGCGGACCAGATCGGCCACCTCCCCCATCAGCTGCATCAACGTCCAGCCTGGGCGGTACCATTCGAGCAGCGTGAACTCCGGATGATGCCGCCGCCCGCGCTCACCAGCGCGAAACACCCGGCACAACTGATAGATGGGACCAAGCCCGGCGGCCAGCAGGCGCTTCATCGGGAACTCGGGCGAGGTATGCAGCCAGTGGCCGCTGTCCTCCACCCGCATGGAGGCGAGCGCCGGATCGGTGGCTGCCGCGGGCGAGAGCATAGGCGTTTCAACCTCCAGCACTTCGCGGGCGGCAAAAAAAGCGCGGATGTCGGCGAGCATCCGCGCCCGCGCTCGCAGCACCTCGGGGGTGGCAACCGGACGCCAGCTGTCACCCCCCGCCTGCAAACTGGCGACAGCCGGCTGCGAAGCCAATGTCGAGCTATTCGTCCCGAGCGCGGGACACATAGGCGCCGGTGCGGGTGTCGACCTTGATCATCTCACCGATCTGCACGAACAATGGCACATTGACGACAGCGCCTGTCTCAAGCGTGGCCGGCTTGCCGCCACCGCCGGAGGTGTCGCCCTTCAGGCCCGGATCGGTTTCGGTAATCTCAAGCACCACGAAATTGGGCGCTTCGACGCTCAGCGGCGCACCGTTGTAGAGGGTCACCGAGCACATGTCCTGCTCCTTGATCCACTTTGCAGCCTCGCCCACGGCCGTCTCATCTGCGGTGAGCTGCTCGAAGGTCTCAGGGTGCATGAAATGCCAGACCTCGCCATCGTTGTAGAGATACTGCAACTCGGTATCATGCACGTCGGCCGCTTCGACCGACTCACCAGACTTGAAGGTCCGCTCCACCACGCGCCCGGTCTTGAGATTTTTGATCCGAACGCGATTAAATGCCTGCCCCTTGCCGGGTTTGACGAACTCATTCTCGACGATATTGTAAGGGTCGCCGTCGAGCATGATCTTCAACCCGCCCTTGAACTCATTGGTTTTATAACTTGCCATGCAAACTCCTCGGCTCTGGCTTCTGCTTACAGGCCCAAGACATCGCGTCCCTGGAGACTGCCGCCAGCCACGCCACGGCGTGCACAAAGCCGCCACTGTCGGGAGGCTTTCGGCGGACGCGCGAACGCACGGACATCGCGATGCTTGAGATCAGCCGCCAATGGTAGCGCGAAGCCGGCGTCAATGGCAGCTGCAAGCGTCAACAAAGATGTCTTGGCCGACAAAGATGCCTAAGGAAGCTGAGCGCGGCGACTGGCGAGCAGATTTGCGTGCCAGCATTCGCGACCTGCCCACTCTGTGCCGCCGGCTCGATCTGGACCCGACACAGATCGCCGCTGGCAAGCGCGCGGCCGCCTCTTTTGCCCTGTGCGCGCCGCACGCCTGGATGGAGCTGATCGAGCCTGGCAACCCGGACGACCCTCTGCTGCGCCAGATTCTGCCAACAACCGAGGAGACCCGCATTCAGGCAACTTTCGGCCCCGATCCGGTTGGCGACCGGCACGCCGAGCAGACGCCCGGCCTGCTCTGCAAGTACCCGGGCCGCGCGCTGCTGCTGGTCACCGGCGCCTGTGCGCTGCATTGTCGCTACTGCTTTCGCCGCTGCTTTCCCTTCGCCACCAGCCTGAATCATCGCGACCGCGCGCTCAGTGCCATCCGCGCCATCGCCGCGCGCCCAGACATCAACGAGGTCATTTTGAGCGGTGGCGACCCCCTGCTGCTAAACGATCACAGCCTGGATTGGCTGCTGCGGGCGCTCGATGGTATCGGGCACCTCAAGCGCATTCGCCTGCACAGCCGCATCCCAATCGCGCTGCCAAGCCGCGTCGATGACAACCTCCGCGCCTTGCTGACGGGCGGCCGCTTGCCGCGCGTGCTGGTCGTCCAAACCAATCACCCACACGAGCTTGGTGAGGCTGCAAGCGCTGCACTGACGCGCCTGCGCGCGGACGGCATCACCCTGCTGAACCAGAGCGTCCTGCTGCATGGGGTCAACGCCTCGCCCGAGATACTCCAGACTCTGAGCGAGCGACTCTTTGCACTGGGCGTTCTGCCCTACTATCTCCATCTGCTCGACCGCGTGACTGGCAGCGCGCATTTCGCTGTTCCCTTAGCGACCTGTGTCAAAGTGGTGGAACAACTGCGCGCCCGATTGCCCGGCTACCTGATGCCCAGGGTCGTTGCTGAGCAGCCGGGCGCCAGCAGCAAAACCCCGCTTGAACATGTCCAGCGGCAACAACAGGAGCGACCCGACCAAGGCAGTCGCTCGCGTGCGCGAAACAGACTCGCGAACCGTCGGGCGCGGGTATAACATGACCACTGGGCTTGACCCAACCAAGGTCGCGCGGCGCACCCAGTCTGAGACGCAACGCAGATACCAGGACACTCCCGGTAACTGATCGCGCAACTTCCGCTCAGACCAGACGAATGCGCCGCCCGGCAACCTCTTTATCCATGGCACAGGTTGGAAGATGGCCAATCCGGCAAATCACTTTCAGCTGCTGATTCTGGCCGCCAAGGCGGCTGACGCGGAAGCAGTGCTGGCGACCCTGAAACGCGGTCAGTTGCCGGTGCGCGGGGCTTTCTCGATGAACCCCAAGAGCCTGGTTCGCGCAAGCCACGCCGATCTGATTCTCGCCTGCATTGGCGAGACGGTCTCTGCTCAAGAGATCGCCACAGCCTACGCCGAAATCGACCAGCGCATTCCGCTCATCGTCATCGCCCCTCCCGGAGAACAGGACGGCAACGCCCTGCATCTGCTGCGCGCGGGTGCCAATGGACTGCTGACACCCGGAGACGAGACTGCACTGACCCGCAGCGTGCGGCGCGAATGGAAACTCTGGACCGCCTCCCAGCAAGCCAAAGCTCTTTATGCGCGGCTCAAACGCAGCGAACGTCACCTGCAGGCACTACTGAAAGCCGGTAGCGAGGGTCTCCAGTCCAGCCAGCGCCTCGATCCCCAAGCGGTCATGCGCTCCCTGACCGGAGACGCGGATGGCGACGGAACGCCCCAGGGCAGCCTGATGGATTTGCTCTCTCCCGAGTATCGCGAGGCCCTTGGCCCGCTGCTTGCGGGTCAGTCAGACGAGCAGCCCGCAGACCAAGAGAAGCCCTCAGCCGAGCCCACTGCTGAAAAGTCAACTGAACCCGCCCTTGACCTCACCCTGAAACCCAGCGGAGAGCAACCGCCACCAGAACCCCCGCCCACCAACAAACAGGCACAAGAGGAACCCCTGGCGCTGCAAGCGTCATCGGAACCAGATGCCATTCGCCCCGCCGCCGATCTTCCGCCACTCACACTCGCCACCAGCGAGGAGCCCCTGCCGGACCTAAGCGATCAGCCCCAGGCGCTGTCCGGACGCCCGCTCAGCGATGACGAACTGATTGAGCAGATTGATCGCGCGCTTGAGAAGGACGCCTTCAAGCTCGCCTATCAACCCATTATCAGCCTGCGCGGCGACAGCCAGGAACGATACAGCGTGCTGCTGCGCCTGCTCGATGACAATCGCAGCTTCCGCGCCGCCGATGATCTGCTCGAACCCGCCGCGCGTTCCGGGCGCATGCCCGATGTCGACCGCTGGGTCATCGCGCATGCCCTGCGCGAACTCAGCGCCCGGCGCCAGGCCGGGCATCGCGCGCATTTCCTGCTCAGCCTGTCCGCCGCGCTGCTACAGGACCCTGATCTACTGCTGTGGATTTGCGATCAGCTGCGCCAGAACAGCATTCGTGGTAACTGGGTCAGCTTTCAGATCCACGAGCAGGACGTGCGAACTCTTGGTGACAGCGCCCATGCCCTGGCCTCAGGGCTCGGGCAGGTCAAAAGCAAGGTGGTTGTCTCAAGTTTCGGCCGCAATCCTGACTCCGAATTGCTGCTCAACGACTTCCCCTTAGATTTTGTGCGCCTGGCCCCGGCCCTGACCGATAATCTCAGCGCAGATCAGCTCAAGAGTGGCCACGTCACGCACCTGCTATCCGCCGCCCAGTCGCGCGGCATCAGGAGCATTGCCGGTTGCATCGAAGACGAGCGCACCCTGGCAGCCATCTGGCGAGCCGGTGCCGACTATGTGCAAGGCAAAGTCCTCGGGCGCCCCTCGTCTGTCTTTGACCTGAACAACTAACTACCGCTCATACCCTGAAACACTTTGCCATTTCGGCTCGTTCTGGGCCGGGTGACGGATTAGCCACACCCAAAGGCACATGCCCAGTCGCTACCAGAGTGCTGGCATCCTGACAATGGGTTTCCTGATCGTCGAAGAAAATATCGGCGTCAAACGCCTTCAGGAAGCGTCCCTTGCCGAGCCCACTGAGAAACAGCGCCTCGTCGATGCGGATATCCCAGGCGCGCAGGGTGCGAATCACCCGTTCGTGCGAGGGCGCCCCACGAGCCGTGATCAAGGCCGTGCGCAGCGGCGATTCCTCTGCTGGAAAGATGCTTTGAATGCGTTGCAGCGCGAGCAGAAAGCCTTTAAACGGGCCATCGGAGAGGGGCTCGCGCGCGGCAGCCACTTCATTGGCGTTAAAGGCCGCGAGCCCATCGCGGCGAAAAATCCGCTCTGACTCATCTGAGAAAAGCACGGCGTCGCCGTCGAAGGCAATGCGCAACTGCTCGTCATTGCGCGTGTTGGCAAAAGGCGGGCTGGCCCAGATGGTGGCTGCCGCGCAGCCGGCCATCAGCGCCTGGCGCACGTCGCTAGGATCGACCGAGAGGAAGAGGTGCGCGCCAAAGGCGGACACATAGCGATATGGGCTTTCACCGCTGGTAAAAGCGGCACGGGCAATGTCGAGTCCGTAGTGATGAATGGAATTGAACACTCGCAGCCCGGTGTCTGAGCTATTGCGCGAGAGCAGAATCACATCGACTTGACCACGTTCGCCGAGCCGTTCATTCAGGGCCAACAGCTTTTTGACCAGCACAAAGGCAACGCCGGGTTCAAGGACGTCGCCTTCATGCGCCACCTGATAGGCGTGATAAGCCTCGATGCCCTGATTCTCGAACACTCGATGGGATTCGGCCAGATCGAACAGCGCCCGCGAGGAGATGGCCACCACCAGGCGGATATCGGACAAAGGCTCAGACATGGTCACAAATTATCGGACGAACTTGCACGGCACATCTCGCCCTCTTGGCCATTACCATACCAATCGGCCGAATTTTCTGGTTTAGGCCGAAACCTCAAAAGGTTCCGTTATACACCGAAGCGACACCCGCTACTCCCCCTTCAAGTCACCTTCGGGCCGAGGCAGTCAGTTCCGATTTGGGTCACCAAGGCATCATGCCGTTCATAAAGTTCATCGGCCGGCCGATGCTGCGATTCATTCCCCCAAGGTCATCGCGCATGACTGCGGTGGTCACTGTCATGGATCGGATGGACTCGTTCATACTCTGCATGTTCGACAGCATGGGCTCGAGGCTGCGGGCGTGAATTTCCATCGCATTGACAGAACCGGTGATGCCGCGCATGTCGTTGCTCATCTGCACCATGTTATCTGAGATGGACTGCATATTGCTTGCCAGCACCGTCATGTTGGAGTCGACGCTAATGGCAAGATAATGCACGTCCTTAGCCAGACTAAACACCAAATAGAAGCCATAGGCCGCCAAAATAATGAAGGCAAACAGGGACGGGTAGACAATTAACTCCCAGCGTCGAGCACTGGTCTCGAAAGCCTGTGATAGACGGTCGACCGCAAAGGCGTTCGCCCGGACATCCTGGCTTTGTTCATCGGCTGCCCGCCTGCGGTCCCCGCGCGGGCCATTCCCTGCCTCCGCATCGGTAGATTCATGGGGCGTCGATTCCGACTGCTCCCCAGTGTCTTTGTGCTGATCTGTCATCATTACCATACTCCTGGGCCGCCTAACGGACCGGCGCGCTCGTGGCTAGTTCTAACGCAGCAAATGCGGATATAGCGCCGCCGCCAGCGCGTTGAATTCCCTCGAGGCCTTGCCGCGCGGATCGAGCTCAAATGCCGCCAACCCCTCGCTGAAGGAACGCCGAAACACAGTCCGCAGCGACAAGCGGCTACGCACGAAACGCACTCCGTTCAGCGATACCAGCGCAGCTGCCGCCTCGTCTGTTTCCCGCACCGCGTGATGGGTGTCGCCGCGATTAATAAAGCCGAGAATCTCGGGTCCTGGACGGTCACGCTCCACGGATTCGACCAAACCCACAAAGCGCTGGGTGGACCAGATATCAGCCTGCGACGGTGGCACCGGCACCAGCACCCGGTCGCACAGGGATAGCGCGAGGCGCAGCGAATCCATGTCCGAGGTACCGATATCGATCAGGGTCTCGGCGGCCTCGGCCAGGTTCTCAGCCGTCAGCGCACTTTGATCGCGCACCTTGAGCGCGGGCGCGAAGCCTTCCTCGATCCGCACCTGGTTCACGTCGGTCAGGGTGGCCTGGGGGTCGGCGTCGATCAACTGCACGTCGACCTCGGCCATCGCCAGCCAGACTCCCAGGTTGAAGGTGAGCGTGCTTTTGCCCGAACCGCCTTTCAGAGACCCGACAACAGTGATCACGACCTTACTCCTTCAAGCCCGCGCTTGCATGGCCAACATCGCATCAAAAAAAAACGGAGCTTAACGCTCGTGGGGCAGCCCCACTCCTGCGGATGAATCTGCCGCTCAGCGCAGTGTCTTTTCACAAAACCAGGGCACCTACCGGGACCAGGGTTGGGAGAAAGAGTCATCGCCCTGCCAGCGTCGGCTGGAATTCGCTGATGAATCCGAGGTGCTACCTTCAGGCTCCAGCGGACGAAAACGATAGCGCGGATCGACTGCCCCAGCGGGCATGCCCGTCTCAAAACGCGTGTCGTCGCGGAATCTGTAGCCACCATAGTCCGCACCCCAGGAGCCGGCGGGCGCTTGCGAATCAGAGTCAAACTGGGTGTCTTCGCGAAAACGATATCCACCCAAGGCCGCGTCCGCCGAAGCCCCGTAGCCTGGATACCCAGGGGATCCGCGCCAGTAAGCCGGATTTTCACCGCCGGTAGCAAACCCGGCCTGATCGTTCGGGGTGAGTTGATCACCCGCACTACCAGACCTGTTAGCGCCATCCCAGACATCTGGCGGTTGGTCTTGCCCGACTCCCGTGCCAGGTTGCGCCCATTGATACCCACCAGAGTATCCAACGCCATTGCCGGCTCCGTACCCGGTGCCAGCGCTGCCGCGATTCCAGTCGGAACTTTGGTAGCCCTGATAAGGACTGGCCCCCGAATAGCCAGGCGCAGGTCTGGAATCGGGTGCGGAATACGGCACAGTCTCGCCCGCGCGATACCAGCCGGGGTTAGAAGTCTTGCTGGCATCCGTTGGCTCCCAGGCCATTGCGGGCAGGCTAATGGCCAGCGCCCCGGCCAGGACGAGTCCAAACCGAACTGATTGCACGCAACAGACTTGGATACACATCATTCGGTGGTTCCGCCTTGATCCTCGTCGGTTTTCAGCCGAATACCCCGTCGGGCCGGTTTCTTGCGCGCGCTCGTGCTGGCCGGTTTCTTGGCTGGCGCCTTGCTTGATGCCGCAGTGCTGCTGCCAGTGCCTGTTCCGGCGCCAGATGCCTTGGCCGTGGTCTTTCTGGTGGTGGCACTGGTGCTGCTGGACTTTTTCACCGGCGCCTTTTTGGTTGGCGGCTTGGCTGGCGCATTTTTAACTGGTGCTTTTTTCGCTGGAGCGGTTTTGGCTGGCGCCGGGCTCGCCGGCATAGCCTCGTCAACCGGCGCAGCCAACTCGCCAGCAGGCTCGGGTTTGCTCGCGGCAGGCACATCTGGCTCGGGCGGCTTACTCGCGCTAGCTGCTTCCTGGGATGCCCGCTCGGCGCGCACCCTGAGCGCATTGCGCCGGGAGACGGATTCTGCAGCCTGCACCGGTTTTTCGCGACCCTTGGCGCGGTGTTTGCGCCAGGCATCCTTAACGGCGCTATAAATCAGCAGCCCCAGCCCGCGCAGGGCATAGCCAATCATCAGCAGACCTTCGCCCAGGTATTTCAGCTTCGAGGGGGCGCTCTTAGTCGCGGGCGACGGGCGCGCGCTGGTTGTCGGCTCGCCTTTGCCAAGCATCCGGGCGCAGGGCACATCAACCCCGGGCGGTGCCGAGGCCACAGCCACCTCGCACAACTCTTTGCTGGCCGCCACGCAGCCCAGCGGGATGACAATCAGGGTGAGGACTGTTGAGACCAAAACGCCCGAAGCAAGCGAGATCGCCATGCCCTGAAAGATGGGATCGCTGAAGATGACGCTTGAGCCAGCCACCAGCGCCAGCGCGGTAATCACAATTGGCCGGGTTCTGGTGGTACAGGCGCGCACCACGGCATCGGTGACAGGCACGCCTTTTTGCACCTCGCTGATGGAGAAGTCCACCAACAAAATGGAATTGCGCACAATAATGCCGGCCAGGGCAATCCAACCGATCATGGAGGTGGCGGTAAACTCGCCACCGAGGCCGAATTGGAAGGCGAGAAAATGCGCCGGAATAATGCCGAGCAGAGTCAGCGGAATAGGCGCCATGATGATCAGCGGAATGCGGAAGTTGCCGAACTCCCACACCACCAGAATGTAGATCAGCACCAGCGCGACACCAAAGGCTGCGCCCATGTCACGGAAGGTCTCGTACGTGACTGTCCACTCACCGCCCCATTCCCAGCCGGAGACTTGGTCGCTCGGTGGGGGCCCCAGCCAGAAGCCCTCGGGCTTGGTGCCATCGGGTGCGTGATAATCGGCCGCCGCCATCTCATCGCCAATCTGGAGCATGGCATAGACGGGCGCGGCCAAATCGCCGCCGACATCCGCGACCACAAATTCGACCCCGCGCAGGTCCTTGCGGTAGATGATAGCTTCCTCGGGCACCCGCTCGAAACGGCCAAGTTCGCGCAGCGGCACGGTAAAGCCAGCGTCGGACTGAATTGGCAGATCACCCAGGGTCTGGATTTGGGAACGCTCGGCCAGAGGCACCTGTATGAGAATTCGAATGGGCTCATGGCCGGAAATCTGCTTCACATCGCCAAGTTCCGCGCCGCCTAAGGCCATGCCGAGATTCTGGTTGATGCGGTCGACTGAAATACCACGGCGCACGGCTTTTTCGGTATCGACGTGGAAGCGCCAGTAGTCGAAGCTGTCGCGCATGTAGTTGTCGACGTCGCGCGTGCTCTCAGCCTGCTCGAAAAACTCGGTCATCTCGTGCGCGAACTGCCGCCGCACCTCGTCCGAGGGGCCATGAATCTCGGCCACCACAGCTTGCAGCACCGGTGGGCCGGGCGGCATCTCGACCACTGAAATGCGCGCGCCGCGCTGTTCGGCCATGGGTTTGAGCATCTCGCGCGCGGCCACGGCAAGCTCGTGACTGGAACGGTCGCGATCATGCTTATTGGTCAGCTGCACTTGCAGTTCACCCTGCCAGGGCTCGGAGCGAAGATAATAGTGGCGCACCATGCCGTTGAAATCGAACGGGCGCGCGGTGCCGGCATACAGCTGGATCGCCGTGACCTCCGGTAACTCGCGCAGGCGGTCGGCCATCTGGTTGGCCAGATTGGCGGTCACCGGCAATGCCGTGCCCTCAGGCATATCGATCACCACCGAGAACTCTGGCTTGTTGTCCAACGGCAGCATCTTCACCGGCACCCAGCTGAAGTAGAAAAAGCTACAGGTGAACAGGAAGGTGCCCCAGAGCGCCAACTTGAAAGTGGCGCGCTTGCGCTTGTTCTCGATAAGCGGGATCAGAATGCGCCGGTAGAGTTTTTGCAGATGCTCGGCTTCGCGGTGCTCGCGCTTCTCGGCCACCCGCAAGAACTGCATCGACGGGCGCAGCCAGTTGGAAATGGCCAGATAGGGTGTGAAGACAAAGGCCGCAAAGAGCGAGATCAGCATGGCGACCGACCCGAGCGCCGGGATGGGTTCCATGTAGGGGCCCATCATGCCGCTGACGAAGCCCATCGGCAGCAGCGCGGCAATGACGGTGAAGGTAGCCAGAATGGTGGGGTTGCCAACCTCGCGCACCGCATCAATGGCAGTGAATTCGTCGGTCTTGCCTTCTTCGAGCCAGCGTCGGTAGATATTCTCGACCACCACAATGGCATCGTCGACCAGAATACCGATGGAGAAAATGAGCGCGAACAGGCTCACCCGGTCGATGGTGTAGTCGGTGATCCAGGCGACGAAGATGGTCATCAAGAGAACCACCGGGATGACCAGCATGACCACAATGGCGGGCTTGACGGCGCGGAAGGCGAGCAACACTAGGACAAAGACAAAGAAGGTCGCCACAAAGAGCTTAAAGATCAGCTCGGAGACTTTCTCATCGGCCGTCTCGCCATAATTGCGGGTGACGCTAACCTCAACATTGTGCGGAATGCGCGTACCGCGCAGTTCCTCGACCTTCTCGATAATGGCATCGGCCACTGTCACGCCATTGGTCAGCGGCTTTTTGGCAATAGCAATGGTCACTGCCGGCTCGCCATTGGCCACCAGTCCCTCGGGCGCCGCCGGACCGGTGTAATACTGCACCATCTGCTCGGCGTCTTCCGGTCCCTGGCGCACGCGACCGAGATCATGCACATAGACGGGCACCTGGTTGAAGGTGCCCACCACCAGGCGATTGATCTCATCGGCATTCTTTAAGAAAGCCCCGGTGGTGACCGAGAAATGCGAGCCACTCGACTCCACCCCGCCAGCGGTGGTCTCGGCATTGGCGGTGGTGATGGTGTTGGCGACCTGGCCAAGGCTGATCTGATAGCTCGCCAGCCGCTCCGGCCAGACATCGACTGTGACCTGCTCGCGTCGCCCGCCAACAATGAAACTGTTGCCGGTGTTCTTGACCTCTTTGAGCACCTGCAGCACATCCTGCGCCAATAGCCGCAACTGGCCGTCATCGACATCCGGCTGGCCATTGCCGTCAACATCCTTCGACCAGATCGTGAGGGTGACAATGGGCACGTCGTCGATGCCCTTGGTCTTGACCATGGGCGGCATGACCCCGGGCGGAATCTTGTCCATGTTGGAGGCGATCTTGTCGTTCACCTTCACCAGCGACGGACCCATCTCCTCGCCGACTTTGAATTCCACCGTCACCATGCCCTGGCCGCGCTGAGCGGCGGAGTAGACATGCTTAACGCCTGGAATCTCGCTCATGATGCGCTCGAGCGGCTGCATGGCGAGGTTTGACACCTGCTGCGCCGAAGCGCCCGGATACTGCACCATGATGTCAATCATGGGCACCGAGATCTGCGGGTCTTCCTGGCGCGGGGTGGCAATCAGCCCCAGCAGGCCCATGGCCAGCATGGCAACATAGAGCAGCGGGGACAGGGGGGAATGAATGAAGGCTCGGGCAGTTTTGCCGGCGAGGCCAAGGTTCTCGCTAGCCCGAGCGTCGTTTTTCTGGGGGCCTTTCTCTGCAAGGCCATTGGAATTCAGGTCGTTTGACGGGACGTCCCCTTCCGGGTGCATGTCATCCTGGCTCATGGGCATGATCTAACTGTTAGCGTTGCGATGGCGCCGGGGCACCCCGACCTGATTGACCGTCTGAACTGGCCGCCTGATGAGTCGCCTGATGAGCCGCCTGATAAGCCGATAGCTGAATCCGCCCGGCACCCTTGACGCAAGTCCAGTCGGCAACAGGGAGAGCGCGTTGGGTACCCATCCCGCGCGGAATCATCAGTGCTTCTCGTCCCCAGTCGGGCGACTGGACCAGCCGCTGGCGATACCAGGGCCGGGATTGGCCAGAATGCGCTCGCCAGCGCGCAGGCCACTGAGAATACTCACACCGCCCTCGGGCGTGGTGTCACCCACACGCACCAGTCGCAACTGCGGCAGGCCGTTCTCGTCGAGCACATAGACGCCAGGCAGGCTGCCGTTATAGCGGATAGCCGAGCGCGGCACGACCGGACTGGTGCGCGCCGGGACGTTAAAATCCGGCACCAGCACGGTGGCATACATGCCAGGCTCCGAGGTGCCCTGCGGCAGGTCGAATTTCACCTTGATAGTGTGGCGCTGCGGGTCGGCCATCGGGAAGATTTGCGCGATGCGCACCGGCACATTGGGCGAGGCACCGGCACGCGCACCAGGACCGCTCGCCGGGATGTCGAGTTCGGCGCGCAGCATCATGCCCTCACGCAAACCCGAGCGCAGTCGCGCCGGCACATCGACCTCCACCTGCAGAAATTCCATGTCGGCAAATTTCAGCAGCGGTTGACCCGGCTGCACCGTATCGCCCACCTCGACAAGCTTGCTGACAATCACCCCGTCGAAGGGTGCGATCGAGCGCGCGTCACGCAGTTTGGAGTCGAGCGCGCGCAACTCGGCCTGCAAACGCATCATCTGATGATGGGCCTCGCGCACCTGGGTGCGAGAGGCGTAAAGATCGGCGGCCTCTTCAGCGCCCTGATCACGCTCGCCGATAAAGTCTTCCATCGGGCGGGTCAACATCTGGTCAAACAGATTCGGCACACCCATGCCGCCGGGTGCCGACTTTGACCGCGGCGAGTAAAGCTCGCGGTTGTATTGCACATCGGCATTGCGAATCTGGGAATCCGCCGAGGCCATTTGCGCGAACAGCGCCTCGCGTTTCGCCTCAAGTTCGCTTGCGTCAATCGACACCAGCACAGCGTCCTGATCGAAAGAATCCCCTTCGATACCGGCGATGAATTTAACCCGCCCTGGCATTTGCGCGGCGAAGGTCACCTCCTTGTAGGGCATCACGGTTCCACCGACCGACATGGTCGGGAACCCCTCGGCTTGACGCACCACAATCGCCTCGTCGGAGGCGATTGCCTCGCGCACCAGCCCCGGCAGGGCAAGAACGGTCACCGCCAGCAGGCTGCTAGCGGCTGTTAGCACAGGTTTCGCTTTGAATCCCATCAGTCGGGCACCTGAAGATGAGCAGAATTTGAATGCGCGGCCTATCAAACAGCAGGCAGCCAGGGGCGCGGTGGTTCCAATCGCCAATGCGGTCATTTGGCGGCACGGCAAGCGCCAAACAGGCATCGCATCATGCCAATCGCATCACGCCGGCAACTGCCACCCCCGCACCCTGAGCGCCGCTCAAACCGTCGCGCGGCTCGGCAGTATCCTGAAATCCCGGCGACAATTCAAGCCAGGTCAACAATTTGACGACTTAACCGGTGGATACCCCGCGGCCAGAGCGCGAAAAACCCAGAGACTACCTTCGCTGCGGCAAAGCGTATAGTATCCGCCCAGCCATATTGATGATTCAGCGGCCCGGGTTGAGCTGCCTGCCGGCTCCCAGCCACGCCTGGCCCTAAGATTGCTGGTCCCGGCCACCCCGGACAATACGGCTGCTGTTTCAGGGTAAACCCGCGCCAGAATCCAAGATTCAAAAACCTGTAAGGAGAAGCCAGATGCCCCCGGCGGTCGGATCAGAAAGCGTACAACAGCGCATCAGCGATCTTGAGTCTCATCTTGAGCAAGAAAACCCCATTCTGCTCAACGCGGTGCAAGGCTTCCGGCGACTCGACAGCGTCGCCTACGAGATGAACCTGCTGGAAACCAACAAATCCTTCGCCAGCCAGATTCCCTGGTGGCCGCTGATTTCCATTCTTGGCACCTTCTCAGCGGGCAAATCCACCTTCATCAACAGCTATCTTGGCCAAGAGATCCAGCGCACCGGCAACCAGGCGGTCGATGATCGTTTCACTGTGGTGGTTTACAGCCCGGAAGAAAAGAGCCATGCCCTGCCAGGGGTGTCGCTCGACTCCGACCCACGTTTTCCCTTCTACCAGATGTCGCGCGAGATCGAGCGCGTCGCCGGCGGTGAGGGCAAGCGTATCGACGCCTATCTACAGCTCAAGACTTGCCGCAGCGAGCGCCTGCGCGGCAAGATTTTAATCGACTCCCCCGGCTTTGACGCCGATGCCCAGCGCACGGCTATCTTGAGCCTCACCAACCACATGATCGACCTGTCTGATCTGGTGCTGGTGTTCTTCGACGCCCGCCACCCCGAGCCGGGCGCCATGCGCGACACCCTCAAGCACCTAGTGGGGGACACCATGGTGCGCAGTGATTCGAGCAAGTTTCTTTACATTCTCAACCAGATGGACAGCGCCGCGCGCGAGGACAACCCGGAGGACGTAGTCGCCGCCTGGCTGCGCTCCCTGGGCGAAGTGGGCCTGACCACCGGCCGCTTTTACACCATCTACAACCGCGATGTGAGCACGCCCATCACCGACCCGGCACGGCGCAAGCGCTTCGAGGAGAAGCGCGATCGCGATCTGGCCGACATTGACCAGCGCATGGATCAGGTCGAAATCGAACGCGCGTATCGCATCATCGCCACCCTGCGCAAGACCGCCACGGCGCTCAACGACGAGACCATCCCACTGCTCAGCCAATCGGTATCGCGCTGGCGCACCCGCACTCTGCTGGCCGATGGCGCCATTTTCGCGGGCCTAGCCTTTCTGTTTTTGTTCTGGAGCATTACCGCCGGGCACTGGCAGGGGCTGCACTACCAGCCCGGCTGGCTCAAGTATTTTGAAGAGGTTGGCATTAACTGGGGGCTTGAGGGGCTCGAGGCGGGCATGATCCTGCTGCTGATCGCCGCCCATTTTGGCGTGCGCAAGCTCATGGTGGTCGCCATGCTGCCTGGCATCAAAAAGAAAGCGCAAGCAGCGAAAATGCCCGGCGATCCGGCGGCGGCCTTCGTGCGCAACACCCGCAGTTGGCGCCCGCTGCTCACCGGCAAGCCCCTGGGCTGCAACCAATGGAGCGAGGGCCGCATCGCCAAGGTGCTGCACGACTGCGAGGCCTATGTGCAAAGCCTGAACGAGCGCTTCACCAACCCCAAGGGCATCAAGGACCCAGCCACCGTGCTCAAGGCGCAGGCGGGCGAGCAGGCCGAGGGCGCAAGCAAAGCCTGACATCCTGCCCAAGCCAAGCCGGCATTTGCTCAAACGGCATCCGCGTCTATGCGCATTGGGGTCGACCTCGGCGGCACCAAGATTGAAGCCGTGGTGCTTGAGGCCAGCGGCGAGATGCTATGGCGTGGTCGCCAGCGCACCCCCCAGGGCGACTATGCCGGCACCCTCGCCACAGTCGCGCGCTTGGTCGCCGAGGCAAGCGCCGCCATGGGTCCAGCCGCGCGCGGGTTGCCTGTTGGCGTCGGCGTCCCCGGCGCCTTGTCGCCCTTCAGCGGCCGACTGCGCAACGCCAACTCAACCTGTCTAAATGACCGCTTGTTGGATGTCGATCTTCAGCAGGCACTAGAGCGCCCGGTGCGCCTGGCCAACGATGCCGACTGCTTCGCCCTGTCCGAGGCCAGCGACGGCGCCGGGGTCGGCGCGCACTCGGTCTTTGGCGTCATTCTTGGTACTGGCACTGGCGGCGGAATCGTCATCAACGGCCAACTACTCAAGGGTCCCAATGCCATCGTCGGCGAATGGGGTCACAATCCCCTGCCCTGGCCACGCCCAGACGAACTCCCCGGCCCGCCCTGCTACTGCGGCAAGCGCGGCTGCATCGAGACCTTCGTCTCCGGCCCCGGGCTGGCGGCTGATTATCACCGCGCCTGCCCCCGAAGTCCGGCTGACGCAATGTCCGCGCAGGCCATCGCCACCGCTGCGGCAGACGGCGATCCAGCCGCCAGCGCAGCGCTCGAGCGCCACCGCGACCGGCTCGCCCGTGCCCTTGCCAGCGTGATCAACCTGCTCGATCCTGAGGTCATCGTGCTCGGCGGTGGTCTGTCCAACCTGAGCGCGCTCTATACCGAACTCCCGCCTCTGATCAACCGCCATGCCTTCACCGAGGCACTGGCCACGCGCATCCTTCCGCCACGCTTTGGTGACTCCAGTGGCGTGCGCGGCGCCGCCTGGCTCTGGCCGGATGGCTAAGCTTTGGTTTGGTCCTGCTCATTCGCTTGGGGCGCCAGAGTCGCCAACCGGAGCACCACTCGTTCACATGCTGTCCGATTTGAAGACCTTGGCCATGGCTTCAGAGAAGGCGATCGACGCGGTAAAGAGGACGTCGCCGGCGCGGTGTGCGAGCTGGGCTACACTCAGTCATGAATAGCCACCTGTTGCGCAAAGCTGTACCTCAAGCGTGGTTTTAGATCGTCACGATCATAGCGCCACCTGCATCTGGCCGCTATAGCCCGCAGTCGCGTGCCATGTGGGCTGGCGAACAGCTTCTTTGCAGTGCTCGTAGACCGCTTCGCCGATGCCAAGCGTTTTTGAGAAGTGACTGAGTCATCACCTAAACCATTGATGTGCTGAATCCGAATACTGGCCTCCTGAGGGCCGATTTTTCAGCAGCAGTTCAGTTTGCGCAATCAGACTAGCAACCGTCGTTCGAGCCGTCGAGAGGAACCATCCGCGATCGACCTGGCTTGATCGGTGCCGACTAACTCTCTGAAACGGAGCAAACTGATGAAACGACATTATTTGATCGCGACCACAGGTCTGGGGCTGCTGTTGGCCATGGGCAGCTCCCTGGCCAGTGAACGACTCGACCACAACGCGATCAAGCAACTGCGCGAGACCGGCGCAATCCTGCCGATGGAGCAGGTGATGGCCAGCGCGCAAAGCGTGCAGCCGGGTGAACTCGTGGAGGCCGAGCTTGAACGCGACGTCGGCACCTACCTTTATGAAATCAAGATCCTGGCTGCCGACGGAACTGTCCATAAGCTCTATCTCGATGCTGCCACAGCCGAAGTGGTCAAGCGCAAGGAGAAATAGATGCGACTCTTGCTGGTCGAAGAC
This sequence comes from Thiorhodovibrio frisius, assembly GCF_033954835.1. NCBI lineage: Bacteria > Pseudomonadati > Pseudomonadota > Gammaproteobacteria > Chromatiales > Chromatiaceae > Thiorhodovibrio > Thiorhodovibrio frisius. The sequence goes on along the minus strand of NZ_CP121471.1, from coordinate 535,353 downwards.
GATGCCGGGCTGGCGGCTGAGCTGCAGAAGACGCTCAAGTCGTCCGGCTTCGTCCTCGACCATGCCAGCGACGGGATCACGGGAGAGGCGCTCGGTGCCGACGAGTCCTATGACGCCATCGTCCTCGACCTGGGGTTGCCCGGGCGACCTGGACTCGAGGTGCTGTGCCATTGGCGCAGCCGTGGAGTGACGACACCCGTGCTGGTGCTGACCGCGCGCGATACTTGGCACGAGCGTGTTGATGGGCTCAAGGCCGGGGCTGACGACTATCTCGGCAAGCCCTTCCACCTGGAGGAGCTGATCGCCCGCATCCATGCCTTGACCCGACGGGCGACGGGCAATCTGCGTCGCACTCTGGAGGTCGGCGGGCTCTGTCTTGACGAGGATCAGCAGCAGGCGATCCTGGCCGACGGCATCGCCCATGAGCTGACCGGCACCGAGTTTCGCCTTCTCCGTTACCTGATGCTCCACCCCAACCAGATCCTGTCCAAGCCTCAGATCATGGATCACGTGTACGAGCTGGAGGCCGACCGGGGCAGCAACCTGATTGAGGTCTATGTGCGGCGCCTGCGCGAGAAAATTGGCAGGGGCCGGATCCGAACCCTGCGTGGCCAGGGCTATCTCTTTCCACGCCAATGAAATCCTTAGAAAGTCGTCTACATATCGGACTCGGCATCAGCCTGTTTGTCCTGATCGGCGCGGTCTGGTGGAGTGGCCACGAGGCCATGCACCGCACGGCGGATGCCTTTGTGCTCTCGCGGCTCGAGCACGATGCCGAAGGACTGGTCGGGGCCTTGACCCGGCGTGCGGATGGGCACCTCGAGGTAGGGAATCAACGCTTGACCCCGGTCTATCACCAGCCCTTTTCCGGGCACTATTTCGTCATCGAAACCGTTGATGGGCAACGCATCCGCTCGCGTTCGCTCTGGGATCAGGACCTGGCCGACCGCCCCCTTTCGCCGGGCACCTCCGCACATTGGCGCGCGATCGGCCCGGATCAGCAACGATTGCTGGTCTGGGAAGGCGGCTATCACCTGGATGGCATCGAATTCGCGCTCGCCATCGCCGAGGACGTCACCGCACTTGACCGGGCGTTGGCCTTTATCGAGCAGCTGTTTGCCGGGCTGGCGATCGGTGGGTTGGTCATCATGCTGCTGGTGCAGCGGTTCGTCGTGCGCCGGGCTTTTGCCGCCTTGGCGCCCGTCTACCAGGACATTGAGCGCCTGGAGTCCGGCCAGACGCTCGCCCTGACCGAGCGGGTGCCGAGCGAGATTCTACCCTTGGTGCGCAAGCTCAACCGCCTGCTGTTGCACTTCGCGCAGCGCCTGGAACGCTCGCGCACCGTCGCCGGCAACCTGGCCCATAGCATCAAGGGCCCCCTGAGCCTACTGCGTCAGCAATTAAAGGATCCTGACCTGAACATCGCTCAGGCACCACGCCAGACCCTGATCGACCAGGTCGAGCGTCTGCGCCAGCTCGCCGAGCGCCAGCTCAAGCGCGCACGTCTTGCCGGTGCCGGCGGCGCCGGAGTGCGTTTTAATCCGAATGCCGAGCTGCCGACGCTGGCGCGGCTGCTCGGGCGTATCCATGCCCCGAAAATCCTCGATATTCAACTCGATCTGCGCACTTCGGGTCTGCTCAGCGTCGATCGCGAGGACATGCTGGAACTGCTCGGCAACCTGCTCGACAACGCCTGCAAATGGGCCATAGCCCATGTGAGATGCAGCGTGACAGTGCTGGGAGATGAGATCGTCATCCGTGTCGAGGACGATGGTCCGGGTTGTTCAGAACACGATATAGCGGCTATCACCGAGCGCGGCGTGCGGCTTGACGAGCAGATCAGCGGTCACGGACTCGGGCTGGCGATCGCCCGAGAGATCGTCGAGAGTTATCAGGGCCGGATCCGCTTTCATCCCGCCTCGACGCTCGCTGGCCTGTGCGCCGAGATCAGACTGCCGGTCGGTGATGGGCAATGGCCGTCGCCGTGTTGATTTAACACGTCAATCATTCCACTCATCAATGGGATTCAGACGATCATGAACATCTATCTAACCGGCTTCATAGCACTTCTTGTCCTTGCCTGGGCGGGCGCGCTCGCTGTGAGCGGTCCGGGGACCAACTCCCTGCCCTGGGCCATTCAAAGCCAGGCGTTCTACCTCAGTGGTCTGCTCGCGATCGGCCTGATGTCGCTGGTGATGGTGCTGGCGACACGTCCGACCTGGTTGGAACGCCCGCTCGGTGGCATGGATCGCGTCTACCGTCTGCACAAATGGACCGCCATTCTCGCTGTGACCTTCGCCGCGATGCACTGGCTGCTTGAGGAAGGCGACGACCTGATCAAATCCATGTTCGGTTGTCTGGGACAGCCGCAGGAAGAGGAGTTCAGCGGCCTACTTCACGACTTGCGTGATGTCGGCGAGGAACTTGGCGAGATCGGCATTTACCTGCTGCTAGCCATGGTCATATTGAGTCTACTGAAGCGTTTCCCCTACAACATCTGGCGCCATATCCATCGTGCGATGCCACTTCTGTATCTGGCGCTCGCTTTTCATGCCGCCATGCTGGCACCAAGCCATTACTGGAGCCAGCCGCTCGGCCTGCTTCTCGGGGTGCTGCTGGTTGTGGGATCTTTTGCGGCCGTTATGACACTCTTGGGTCTCGTCGGTCACACACGACGCGCACGAGGGACGATCCTGTCGATCTCGACACCTTCGCGCGATGTCACCGAGGTGGTCTGTCAGTTGGACAGCCGTTGGCGGGGACATTGCGCTGGGCAGTTCGCCTTCGTGAACTTTGATCGCTGGGAGGGCCATCACCCCTTCACCATCGCCAGCGCCGATCATGGGGGGCGCCGCGTGACCTTTCTGATCAAGGCGCTGGGCGATTTTACCCGCGCGCTGCCACAGCGAATTGCCGTTGGGCAGGCGGTGACGGTCGAGGGGCCTTATGGCTTTTTTGAGCTGCCACGCCGCAATCCCGAGGCACGACAGATCTGGGTGGCTGGTGGAATCGGTATCACGCCCTTCATCGCCTGGCTGGAGGCCTTACGCGCCAACCCGGACGCTTCTCTCGTCACGGATTTGCATTACAGCACGCGGAACCAGGAAAGCGACCCCTTCGTTGAGCGCCTCAAGAGCTTGTGCGCGGACCTGCCGGGCGTCTCGCTTCACATCCATGACAGTCAGTCCGGAAGCACCCTGAGCGCCGAGCATCTTGCATCCATGTACGAGGGTTTGCGCAAGACCGAAGTCTGGTTCTGCGGCCCGCGCCGATTCGCCAAACAGCTGCGTACCGGACTGAATCGCGCCTGGCGCGGCCACTTGCAGTTCCATCAGGAAGCCTTCGAGATGCGCTGAATTCATTGAATCAGATTGATTGATAGGGTGCGGGGTGAATTGATGGTGACCAGTTTCAGCGATGTTCCAGTTCGTGTTGGCTGCTCCGTTTGGCAAGCAGGCGATCCATCCATGATCGACAGCATGCTGAGCGAGATTAAGGCATCACTCAAACGACTCATTGAAGCGGGAAAACCGGGCCGGATGGTCAACCCCTGGTTGAGGTGGATGTCCATCATGCCGCCAGAGTGTCAATGGTGTCAGACGCCAGGGACGCAACCCGCAATGACGGGCATTCACCAAGCCTTTGTGATGCGTCAGATGGAGGCTAGTGCCCTAATGGGCCGCAAACCGCCTCACCGGATCGAACCGCCGGTTTCCGTTTCATTCCATCGGCGTAGCATCTCCTTCACGCGGGCCATCGCCATTGGCACCGCCGCCTCGACCGCTGGGGTCAAACTGTCGCCCCAGTCGACTACCGCAGGCTCAATCCCCACCAAGGCGCGTCGCTCAGGCAACCGATCCGTCAGCCGTACCATGTCCAGCAGGTCCGCAAGACTTACCTCATGCACGCTTTTGGCGTGCTGGCGCAACCGCCGATCCATGGTCTCTCCCTCAAAAACGCGAACGCTTCCTGGGGGATCGCCCATCGCAGCGGCATCCACGACAATCAAACAATGGCAATCCTCAATCGGCCCCGCGAGGCTGAAACTGAGGGTTCCACCGTCAAGGAATTGCAGCGGCGCGGCGGGGTCTGCCTCTTCCTTCAGGTGTTGAACGACCAGCGGACCGACGCCCTCATCCGATAAGAGGGTGTTGCCAAGACCAAGGATGAGCGTGCTTTGCGTCATGTGGTTACTCCCGCCACCATGTCTGTGGTTCTTGTTCACTCGCAACCGAGACTCACCGGATCCTGATGGATGAGAATGTCTGAGTCCGGATAGCGCTCGCGGATCCGAGCTTCGACCGCGAGCGCGATCTGATGCGCCTGGCGCAACTCAAGCGCGTCGTCGAGTTCGAGATGCAATTGGATGATAAGCGACTGGCCGGATTGGCGCGTGCGCAATCCATGCGCACCGCGCACCTCCGGTATGGCGCGCACCAATTCCAGGATCTGCCGGCGCGCGTCATCGGGAAGCTCGCGATCCATCAGCATCTCGATGGCGTCACGCCCGATCCGCACCGCGCTCCACAGGATATAGAGACCGATAGCCAAACCAAGGATCGGATCGACTCCCGACCAACCGAGACTGGCCAGCCCGAGCGCGACCAGCGTAGCAGAGTTCGTGGCCAGATCCGTGGCGTAGTGCAAGGCATCGGCGCGGATTGCGGGTGATCCGGTACGCCGGATGACATGGCGCTGGAGCGCGAGCAATGCCAGGGTGACGAGAATAGCAAACGCGATCACACCCACGCCGATACCGATCTCAGTCAGCGGGCGTGGATGCAGGAAGCGATCGATGGCGTGCAGACCGAGAAACAGCGCGGAGCCAGCAATGAACGCCGATTGCCCGAGCGCGGCCAGAGCCTGCGCCTTGCCATGCCCGAAACGATGCTCAGCATCGGCTGGTTTCAACGACCAGCGCACGGCGAAGAGCGTCAGCAGCGATGCCATGGCATCCATCGTCGAGTCCATCAGGGACGCCAGAACCGTGATGGAGCCCGTCATTCCCCAGGCAACGATCTTGACCAGGATCAGCAGGCAGGCCGTGATCACCGACGCCCCGGTCGCCAGTCGCAGCAATCGGGCGGTTTCTTGGGATGTCGTCGGTTCGCGTGGTTCGATAGACATGTTCAATCCTTCCAAGGCCCAAAACCAGGAATATCAATCTGACTCTCGTCGAAAACGCCCTTCTCGGCGCCGATGTGACAGCGATTGCACTGACTGAAGCTACCGACCTCCGGATTGTCCGTCACCAGACGCGCCGGGATCTGATCGTGCTTGCGGATGAAATAGGGCGTCTCGGTGATGCGCGGCAGACTGGCGTCAGATCGCGCCGCACCCGGCACGGCGAAGGCTCGCTCGCGGATTCGCGCTGATGTGTCGGCCCCATTAGCCATCAAATAAGCCCGCAACTCGGCGACCAGGTCATCCGCCAGCGAGGCGTCATCGCCATAGTGATTGGCGAGTGACTCCGGCGTCATAATGTGCTTCCAGGAGTCCGCCGGCAGGACTCCAGGCGGATAAGCCAAATGACAGGAACCGCATTCCTCAAGATAGGCCGGCTGGGTGGCGGGCGCGATGTTCGGGAACATTCGCAACCAACTGCGCCAATCGCGAGTCTCGCCGTCTGCGGCCATCACGGCAGTTCCGGCCGCGCCGAGCAACAGACCCGCCAGCGCAAGCAAGGGGATGGAAGGGCGTTTCGGCATGGTATTGACTCTCCAGCTCCAGCTTATTGCAAGAGGCATTTATTCACTCTCTGCGCGCTTGTAACCGCTGATCATGCCGCCAATCAGATTCTCGCGATGCAGCAGACTGGAGGCGAGCACCCCAACCACATGGATCAGGATCAGAGCGAGCGTGACATTCGCAAAGACTTCATGGGTCTCTTCCAGAACATCGCCCAAGAAGGGTGGCAAACCACGCATCACATTGGCCAGTGGACCGGCGAATTCCTCAGCGCCATAGAGCGCCAGACCGCTGATTCCGGTGGCGGCGACACAGGTCAGGAGCAGCACAATCATGGCTCCACCCGCCGGGTTGTGGCCCAAATAACGCGGGGCCCGGAGACGCATGACATCACGCAGATACGCAAGCACGGCGCCAGGGCTGCGCACAAAGTCGCTGAAACGCGCATGGCGCGTGCCGATCAGCCCCCAAACCAGACGCACACTAATCAGGACGAGCACCAGATAGCCGGCCCAGACATGGACGCGGAGAAGATCGTCCTCGACGATAAAGGCGGTGGCAAACCCGGCCACTAATGACCAATGAAAGATCCTGACCAGCGGATCCCAGACGCGAACCCGCTTAGGGGTCTCGAGGCCGGGGCTACTGGCAGGGGTGGCGGTGTTATTCGGCTCTTCGTTCGACATGTTATCGGTTCTTCCAAACAGGTTTGATGATGAGTTCGTCGGCTCAGGCGTGTCGGCGCCTTGGCCGGGGGGATTCACGAAGAGCGAGAGTAACCAAGCGCGCCTGACCGAAGGCTAACCGCGGCTGTCAGCCTTTTGTCAGGGTGCCCTCGGTAGGCTATCGGCACAGTCTGCAAGGACCACCGGAAAGCCCCGAACGGGGCCAGGCAGACGGTCAAGCCAACGGAGAACCGACCAATGAAACGACACCTCACCACAGCCCTGCTCAGTGCCAGCACCCTGATCCTGCCAGCCACACCCTGGGCGGCCGACCCAGCCGCTGGAGCAGCGGGTTGGATCAAGGAATACCCGCAGGCCGATGGTTCCAAGCCGCGCAGTTGCACAAGCTGTCATGGTCGCGATCTGACCCAACCGGGACAACATGCCAAGACTGGAAAGGTCATCGAACCCCTGGCCCCCTCGGTAAATCCGCAGCGCCTCACCGATGCCGCCAAGATCGAGAAATGGTTGCGGCGCAACTGTCGCTGGACCATCGGGCGCGAGTGCACCGCCGACGAAAAAGCCGATTTCATTGCCTACATCAAGACCCAATAAGCGGGAGGATCGACCCATGAGCCCCTATACATTCAAATCTGTTCTGACACTCCTGGTCACCGCCACACTGGCCATGAGCAGCGCCCACTTGGCTTTCGCCGATGATGATGACGATGACCATGAACGCGGCAAAGACGACTGGTTCGAGTCGCGACAGGCGCCGGTCGTCAACGCCATCTACAGTGAGGAATGCGGTTCCTGCCACATGGCCTATCAGCCCGGTCTGCTCCCGCCGCAGGCCTGGGCCAGGATCATGACACCGGATGCGCTGATCGATCACTACGGTGATGATGCCAGCCTGTCCGAGGAACTGCGCGCCGAGATCAGCGCCTTCCTGGCGGCCAATGCCACGAATGTGTCGCAGCAGATGATCCCAGGCAATGCCAGCAATCCGAGCATGGCATCGGGTGGTCTGCCGCGCATCACCGCAAGCTTCGAGTTCAAGGATGAGCACGACGAGATACCGGCCCGCCTGGTGACAGGCAACCCGGAGGTCAACAGCTTCAGCCAGTGCAACGCCTGCCATCAAAAAGCTGCTGAAGGCAACTATGACGAACGCTGGATCGACATTCCGGGCCATGGTCCCTGGAGGGATTGAGCCCATGCGCAACGCAGGACACCATGACGCAAATCTCAATCATGCATCCCTTCATTCTCATTGGTCTGCTGAGCCTGCTGCCGCTTCAGGCTGGCGCCGACGATCACGACGATCCGGCGGATGACGCTGGGACCACCAGGTATGAGCAGCTGCAGGATCACCAACGCGCGCGCGCAGCCCGTCTGCGCGGCGAGATCCTGCCGATCGCCGAGATCCTGCATCACATCAGCGAACAAGTCCCGGGCGACGTGATCGACATTGAACTCGAAGACGAGACGCTTGACGGCCAGCGGGTCTGGCTCTACGAACTCAAGATCCTGACCCCAGACGGGCGCCGCTTGGAGGTCGAGATCGACGCCCGCGATGGTCAAATCCTGGAATTGGAGGACGACGACTGATGCGCTTGCTCCTGGTGGAAGACGACGATCAGGTCGCCGAGACGGTGACGGCCGGTCTGACGGCCGCCGGCTTCCTGGTCGAGCGCGCGTGCGACGGGCGCGATGCCTGGTTCATGGGGGACACCGAACCCTATGCCGCCGCCATCCTCGATCTCGGACTGCCCGGGCTCGATGGCTTGTCGGTGCTGCGTCAGTGGCGCGCTGCCGGTCAGCGGCTGCCGGTGTTGATTCTGAGCGCGCGTGGTGACTGGACCGAGCGCGTTGAGGGCATCGAGGCCGGCGCCGATGACTATTTGCCCAAACCCTTTCGGCTCGAAGAACTGCTCGCGCGCGTGCAGGCCCTGATCCGCCGCGCCGCCGGACAGCCGGCGCCCGTCCTTGTCCATGGTCCCTTTCGGCTGGATACCCGACGCCAGACCTTGACCCGCGATGGGCTAGCCATCCATCTCTCGCCGCAGGAATACCGTCTGGTCAGCTATCTGATGCAGCAGGCCGGGCGCGTCGTCTCGCAACAGGAGTTGACCGAGCAGCTCTATGCGCAGGATTTTGAGCGCGACTCCAACTCGGTGGAGGTCCTGGTCGGGCGGGTCAGGCGCAAGCTGGGTGCCGAGCTGATCCAGACCCGACGCGGTTTCGGCTATCTGATCGAGACAGATGACGCCTCGCCCGCTCCATGATGCTGAACTCCGGGTCCACCCGCGCATGAAACACCGCTCGCTGCGCGCCAGACTCTGGATCAGCGCGCTGATCTCGATCACTGTGGCGCTGTTGATCGCCTGGCTCGGGTTGGCGAATCTGTTCGAGCGCCATGTTGAGCGTCATCTCGCCGCTGAATTGGAGACGCAGCTCAATCAGCTCGCCGCCGCCGTCGAGATCGCACCCGATGGTTCGCTCCGGCTGATCCAGCAACTGCGCGGCCTAGCCTTTGCGCAGCCCTTGAGTGGGCGCTATTGGCAGATCGACCGCGCTGGTCAGGCCGGTGTGCTGCGTTCGCGCTCGCTGTGGGATGAGGTGCTCACCCTGCCGGAGGACGAACTCACCCCGGGCGAGGTGCATGCCCATCGTCTGCCGGGACCGGACGGACAGTCGCTCCTGGTGCGCGAGCGGCGCATCCGGGTCGAGGGTGACCCCGCGCCAGTCGAGCTGCGGCTCATCCTGGCCCAGGATCGTGCCGAATTGATCCGTGCCCGCGCCAACTTCGCCGCCGACATGCGTCCCTATCTGGGGCTGATCGCGCTCTTGCTCACCCTGGCCACGCTGATCCAGATCCAGACCGGGCTTGCGCCCCTGGAAGCCCTGCGCCGCGAGATCGGCGCCATTCGTGACGGGCGCGCCGCACGGCTTGCCGCAAAGGCTCCCGATGAGGTCCGACCGCTGATCGCCGAGCTCAACGCCCTGCTCGAAGCGCGCGAAGGCTCGGTCGAGCGGGCGCGGGCTTGGACCGCCGATCTTGCCCACGGACTCAAGACGCCACTGAGTGTCCTGGCGGCCGATGCCGAGCGCTTGCGTCAGGCCGGCCATCCGGCCCTGGCCGAGGACCTGGACCAACTCGCCCTGACCATCCGTCGGCGCGTCGAGCGCGAGTTGATCCGCGCGCGCGTGCGGTCCGGTCATCCCTCGCATGCCGCGCGTACCGACGTGGTCGAGAATCTTGAGCGCCTGCTCCGCACCCTGGGACGCACGCCTGCCGGCGAGCGGATCGACTGGTGGGTCCAGGCCCCGGATCGGGTCGAGGTGGCGCTGATGGCAGGGGATCTGCTCGAACTGCTCGGCAATCTCCTTGAGAACGCCGCGAAATGGGCCGATGAACGGGTCGATATCCAGGTGTCGACCTCAGCGGATGGACAGGTCGAGATTCAGATCGCAGACGACGGTCCCGGTGTTGCACCCGCGCACTGGTCGCGACTCGGCGAGCGCGGCCTGCGACTCGACGAACGCCAGGCGGGCACGGGGCTCGGGCTGGCCATCGTGCGTGACGTAGTGGAGGCCTATGGTGGCACGCTCGGCTTTGGTCGCGCCGAGTTGGGTGGTCTGCTGGTCTGGGTCAGGTTGCCTGGCGGATGAAGCCTGTTGTGACAGTAAACCACATGTGAGTTCGGCCAAGTTCTGAGCCGGGCACCCGGCCCAAAACCAGAAACTTTTTTGCGGCGTGTATAACGCCCATTTGCCTTGCGTTTCTGAGAGCAACGCAGAAGCCACGACAAACGTTTTGTTCAAATGTTCGTTATGCGTTTACCGGATCGTTATCAATTTTTGGCAATGTCTCAAAATCTTGATCCCATTCCGCTTTGCCTGAAATATTTATATGGGCATTTGGTTTAAAGAATAATTCACTATCAAGACTTCCAGCAGGCACAACCAATAGATCACCTTCCATTTGAATATTCGGGAGCGCTGAACCACAAACAGAACAAAATGACTTTGTGTGCAAGGTTGATGGAAGAGTGAAGACTTTTACTTTATCTTGCCCTGTTAGCCATCTCAGTGTTGCTGATGAGGAAAATAAATTGGCCGCATGTGATGAACCAGTATCTTTGCGACACCGGCCACAATGACAAAGGAAAAAGCTTTCAAAGTCACCTTCCACTTCAAAATGTACTTCTCCGCAAAGACATGATCCTTTTTTAATACTCATAAAAACCACTGAATTGATTTACACTGAATTCATTTTTCATGCATAACACCAGGCTCAGCTAAGCCGGTTGAACGATAGCGGAAACGGCTTCCGCTGGAGCACCGTGTTATGCATCTTCATCCTTCGGACCAACCCAAAAGAGCGGGTTATGCGCTACCTCCCACAGATAGCCGTCTGGATCGGCAAAGTAGCCGGAGTAACCGCCCCAGAATACTTTCTGTGCAGGTTTCACTAGCTTGGCCCCTGCTGCGACAGCCTGTTCCATGAGTTCGTCAACTGCCGCCTCCGAATCCACGTTATGGGCAATCGTGAAGCCGGTGAACCCACTTCCATCGGCAGGTAACCCCGCATCTTCCGCCAATGATCTCCGCCCGTATAGTCCCAGCCAACTGCCCTTGAGTGTAAAGAACGCGACCTCTGGGGGTGAATCCATCTTCGGCAGGCCAAGACCCTGCTCATAGAAGCGGACCGACTCTTGTAGATCACTGACGCCCAGCGTAATCATGCTGATCCTTGGCTTCATTCGGAGTCCTCCTTTGATGCATAACGTTTGCGCTAACCGGTTTCCGAAGGTGCGCCAGCGACTGAGGCAGTCCGAGTTGAGCGCCTTGTTCGGTCTCTTCTATCTATGAGCTTACATCCAGGCATTTGTTGCCTGTCTTTCAGTTCTGCCACCATTTCCGCCAGATTATGGTGATGTTTTGAAGTATAGGAATCTCGATTTTTCCAAACTTCATCTATGATTTCGTCTCTATACATCTTCATTTCTCTCCGGGAGCAGCTCCATTGGCGTGCAAATTTCTGGATACGGATAGCCAGCACCAATGCAGATTGCTCGAATAATTGGTTTCTTTGTAGCGTTATCGATATGACGGCAATTCCACGTAAGAAGGTAATCAATTCTGTGTACTGCTGCCACCGCCACATGCAAAGCATCGGCTTCTGCGGAATTTGGTATCCCTCCCTTTGAGATTAGCAGTTCCGCGAGTTCTTGCACTTCTTCATCAATTTCCAGCTCTGAGATTCCTTGAAGAACCTTGAGCCTTCTTTCTGCGGCCTCATGATTGCCTGCGGAAGCTTCGACGATGGTCAATTCAGAAGTGAAGATATCGAAGTCATCCCTTGCGCTATCCCACCATTCAGTTGTAATTTGCTGCCATGCAGCTGCTCTTACGTCTCGACTTGGCCTCGCCGTGAGGTAGCTTGGGATAGAAGTCTCGATATAGACGGATTTTTTCATATTTGTATTGCCTTATCTCGAAACATGTATACGACCGCCTCTATTCGAGTCCTTTTAGACCGAACGCCATGCTCAGCCGAGCCGGTTGAGCGAGAGCGAAACCGGCTTCGGCTGGAGCACCGTGTTAGGCCAGTTAGTCGTTGATTAAACAATCATATTCATCGTGAGTGCCTATCCAGATCCACACATACCCGTCATCATCTTCCATCGCAAGCGCACGGTGATTACCGCCAACTCGCGCCGACCACAACTTGCCGACTTTCTTGAAACGCAAAGATGGATGGCGTGGGTTCTCTTTCAGTAATTTATAATTCTTTCGCGCGAGTTTCTGCACTTGTTCTGGCAAGGCATATAAGCAAGCCCAAAATCGCGTGGTGGTTTTGTGCATTAAATTTGACTAAGCATTCCTTTCGCTTTTTCTTCCAATGCTTCATTTATTAGAAAATCTAATTTTCCGGCAGCAGAATCTTTTTCAATTTCCTCATCCCACATTTCCCAATCATGCTCAGATAACCAGTGCATCAGTTTCATATATTCACGATGCGGAAGGGCTTCGATTTCTATCTTAATTTCTTCAAATGTTCTCATAATAGTACCTTTGTGGCCTAACGCCAGCATCAGCTGGCGCGAGCGTAGTGAGTGGTCGGACTGGAGGCCATCGTTAGGCGATTGATTCTGCGTTAATGACTTGCCTGGAAAATAACTCCACCCTGGTTCCTTTGATTATCTACACCCATGCACTTTTCTCCTTATTTTATTGCCCAACGCTAAGCTCAGCCGAGCCGGTTGAGCGAGAGCGAAACCGGCTTCGGCTGGAGCACCGTGTTAGGCGATTTAATCGGTTTACTTCGATTTGAGAAGACCAAATCAACTTAGGCTCTTTTGATCGTCTCAGTTTTTTAATTTTGCATTATTCACCGATTGGCTAGATAGCCAAGACTCCAGTAGCTCGTTAATTTCCCGTGGATTTTGGAGCTGCACCCAGTGACCACCCTCAACGCATTCGTACCGCCAGGTGGATGAAACATATTTAGAGGAACGCGCTAACTGACCTTCTGTCATCCATTCGTCGTCTTTACTGTAAATAGCGAATGTCGGAACCGTTATTCTTTTATCTTTTTGCCCCTTCAGGTAGTGCCGATATATGACGTTGTATGATGGATTCGCACGTTCCCAGAGCGTCCAAAACAGCGTTTCTTTGTTAGCTAATAGCTTTGACAATATATAGTTGGCATCTGGATGAGAGGCAAATTTTTCCTTGAATCTTTTTGCGCCATTAGATAAATACCAGTGCTTACTCGCTTTATCCATGCCATGAAGAATTAGCCATAAATAATCAAACAAATAGCCTTTAGCAATGTCGCGTAATATCTCAACGGCGTGCCCTACAGAAATTGCACAAAAGCTTTGAAATCTTTTTGGATAGTTGGCTACTGTCTCCCAAGAAACCGTTGCCCCATAGTCGTGCGCGATTAAATGAACTTTATCAATTTTTAGAGCGTCGAGTAAAAATACTGTGTCTAAGCCAAGCTCAGTTATGTGATAACGGCTTATATCTTTCGGTTTTGAGCTATCACCATGACCAGCCCAATCTACTGATATAACTCTATATCCCAGTTCGCTGAGGTATTTTTGCTGATGCCTCCATATCGTTCTATCATCAGGCCAGCCGTGGACAAGCATTACTGGAACGCCTTGACCTGCCGAATCTGTAATTGCGTATTCAATGCCGCGAACGTGAACTGTCTTGGTTTCGATCATAGGATCCTGTTGAATATGTGAAAAAGGTTGCTTGTAGCCTAACGCCAGCATCAGCCGGCGCGCTATTTGCGCGCTCGGCTGAATGCCATCGTTAGGCGATTGATCGTGTGTTGATTCTTTGCCTGGAAAAATAATTTCAACCAGCCCCCTTTAATTCTCCTTTAATTCTTTAATTCTTTAATTGCAGGGTGCGAAACGCCGCTTCGATGAATAACGCCTGGTTGAGAAACGGATTTTTACTGAATAGGTCGCCGGATGTCACTCGATCAATCAGTGACTGGCGCGGATTGCTAGTATCTGTATTGGGTAAGTTAGCTGATGATTGGGGAATAAACTTGCCTGCATTCTCACTTGGCTCATGCACTAAATAGATTGTACCTGAAGCAATAGCGGCTTGGCGTCGTCGGTCACTGGCAAGTAACCCGGCTGCCAGTTCAACATCATCAGCATCGAGGTTGTTCTCTACAGCATAATCATACGCGGCTTCCAACGCTTCTCTGTCGCTTCCCGATAAAAAATCAAAGACATTTCCACTATCAGATGAAGGGTTAGGTCTTGGTATCGTTTCACGAATGTTGTGTTCTTGCTGCAAGGTATTTCTCAACGCTTGCCCATCTATATCAATTTCGGTATTGGCTGTTACCATGCTAACGGCTTGGTCAAGCAACGCTTGGCCTCTTGCTAAGGGAAGGTAACTGGGCCCAAGTTCTTGGCGTAAAAACTCGTTCGCGCCTTGCATCAATAGGCTTATAGAATGACCACGGGCGCTAATCTGCAGGGCTGAATTAGTAGTATTGCTGATCCGAGAGCCGGAGCTGCTTGTCTTCTCTGAATTCGTTCTATCCTTGGAATTAGCAACGGAGGTATCCGATTGCAATGCGCTTTGGATGGAGTTGTTAATAAGTCCAGTGATGATATCCATGCTGCATTTCCTCCTTATCGATTAAATGGCGATTCGATTAAATGGGGCCAGGGTTGAATTAATTTCCTAACTATTAAGCATTTATCCATCGGGCGCTAAGCCGTGAGTCCGATCTTGCGCTGAACTCGAGAGCGCCCGATGGATAAATGCCTGTTGGACTAATCCGATCCTGGCACGGGCTCTCCGGCGCAGAGGCTCAAGAGCTGGCTTCTTAGGGGATTGTATTGGTCAGACCCCGGAAGTGCGGGGGTGGTGTTGGCGCTGAAGCAGCGGCACGGGCGGCAGCGGGAGGGGAAATACGGCATTTGGTGGCATCCCTGGGGGAAGATGGGCTGTGTATTAGCGCTCAGTTTAGTCGATTTCCGAGCGCGAGGCGAGCGCGTGCACTGACCCGAGATCGGGCCGAAACATTTCTCATGGCAGGTGAAGGAAGGGGGCGAGTGATCGGCGCGCACTATCCTCCATCACGGCGTTTGGGAGCCAAGGCGGTGCGCACCCGCAATTGTCCGCCGCGACAGCTCGGGCAGGGATAACCATCAAACGGCTTGGACGGTTGCGGGTGCCCGGTGGTGCCCGGCTCAGTTGTCATGACGGCAAGGGGACGCGCTTGCACCGCGCCGATCGCCGCGCGGATGGCCGGCAAGCGCTGAGCACGACAACGATTGGCCAGGAAGCCGAAATGGCGAACGCGCATGAAGCCTTTTGGCAACACATGGAGCAGGAAGCGGCGCAACAGTTCCTCACCGGAGAGCATCATAACTTTGCGCTGGTCGCCATCGCGGTAGTCCTTGTAGCTGAGTTCAACGGACTCGCCATCAAAGCTGAGTAGGCGGCTGTCGCTCAGCGCGGTGCGGTGGCTGTAGCGTCCGAGGTAGTCGACGACGGTTTCGCTGCGCGCCAGGCAGGGCTTGGAAAAGACCACCCACTCGGTGCCCATCAGGGTATCGAGCAGGCGGTCGATCTCGCGCGGCTCGGTTAACCGGCACAATTCTCCAGCCGCGACGGCCTGGCGCAGACGGCTGACAAAGCCGCCACGCAGGTGACGCGAGAGCGCCCGCACCGGGAATAGGTAGGTGCTTTTCGCGGGATGCCACTGACCGGTGGCGGAGAATGCCCCGCCCGGCACCAGACAATGCAAATGCACATGCCGGGTGAGCGTCTGTCCCCAGGTATGGAGCACCGCCGTCATTCCCAGTTGACCATTCAATCGCTTGGGGTTGGCACCGAAGGCGGACAATGTGGTCCAGACCGTCTCGAACAGCAGATCATAGAGCTGTTTGGGATGGACCTCGATCCAGCCATTGAGGGCGGACGGCAGCGTGAAGACCAGATGGTGATAGGTCACCGGCAGCAAGGCCGCGCGCTGGCGCGCGCACCATGCCTCGGAGGCTTGGCGCTGGCAGCGCGGGCAGTGACGGTCGCGGCAGGCGTGGTAACACAGCGCCTCGGCGTCGCACTGATCACAGTGCAAGGCGAATCCGCCGAGGACCGCGGTGCGGCAGTCGCGGACGTGGTGACACACCTGCCACTGACGCGGGCTCAAGGTCTGGGTCGCGACCAGGCCGTCAAGACACGCGTTGACCAGGACCTGCAGGGAGGCGGACTTAGCCATGCGCCGCCTCCAACTGGGCAATGACATCAAGCATGCCTTCACCCTCGCGCGCGCTCGGCAGCCAATGCACGTAGCGCAGGGTGGTGTGAATGCTCTGATGCCCCAGCAAGCGTTGCAGACGCTGCACTGGCAGCCCGGCGGCCAGCTGATGGGTGGCATAGGCGTGGCGCAGCCCATGGATGCCGCCGACCTTGTGCACACCGGCGCGCTGCTTGGCCTGAGTGAAGGCTTTCTGCAGCGTGGTGGGCGCGAGCCGCGTCCCGGCGCGTCCGGCAAACAGCCACGCGCCCGGGCGATAGGCGCGCCAATAGGCACGCAGTTGCGCCAACAAGGTCGGCGAGAGCGGGACCATGCGGTCCTTGGCGCCCTTGCCCTGTTCAATGCGCAACAGTCGGCGCTCCCCATCGATATCGCCAACGCGAACCGCCAGCACTTCGTTCAGGCGCAGCCCGCAGCCATAGCACAGGCTGAGCATCATGTGATGGCGCACATCCGCACAAGCGCGCAGGATGGCCGCCACCTCTTCGCGCGTGAGCAGCTCGGGTATGCGTTGCGGGCGCTTGGGCAGGGTGACGGCCAGATCCACCGCCGGCCAGTTGAGCACCTGGAGGTAGAAAAAGCGGATGCCATGGTAGAACAGGCGCACGCTTGCCGGGGCGAGCCCACGCTCGCGCACCAAGTGCTCGAAGTAGCACTGCACATCATCCGGCATCAAGGTGTCAGGCGCGCGGCGAGTAAATTTGGCGAGATCGCGCACCGCAGCGAGGTAGCTCTGGTGGGTGCGCGGGGAAAAACCATGCATCTGCATGGCGGAAATCATACGTTGGCGTAATGCGGTCATCGTCAGACCCTCTGTCAACGACCCTGATTGGGTCGTCTTCAGTGTGGGCGACAATGTGCAATTGCGCTGTCAGCGGCAGGTCTGGGTCGGGGCCGGTAGGTCCGGAAGCTCCGCGGAGCGGATTAGTTCAACAGTTAACTAGACAGAATGTGGGTCAGGTGTGCTAGACAGATTCTGCCTAGCCCCGATAGCATAGAATCTGCCTAGCACGCCGATCCGCCGCCACGTCGATCAAATGGTTTTCGCGCACCGAAGTGCCCAAAACAGCATCCAGTAGACAAATCTTTAACCAGTCACGGGAACTAGACCGACAACTTACCGCCCTGGCGTCGTTCTCGCTCCGGTGCACGGCGCCGAGTGGCCTGCGGCAACCTTTGAGCTGGAGGTGCGGCTCGCAAACGTCTAGCGCGGCGTCTAATGCTTTGGTGTTCACATTCACGTCACCATAGTATAGACGACTTAGCACTTTCAGCTGTTTTTCCGTCATGCAGCCCCAAGGCCGCGTGACCTGGAACCGACATCCCTGTCACATCGCCCTACCCTGGCTCAAGCGACGCCTTTCTCCAGCGCATACCAGTCAAGCCGACAACCGAGGTGGTGCCGTCGAACTGCATCTGGTCAGTGGCTGGCATGATCAGGGCGCGGCCGTCGAGGCGAACCTGGCGGGTGCGGCACACGCGCTTGAGCTCGCCGTCGATGGTTTCCTTCTCCCAGTAGTCCTCTGCGTACTCCTCCTGGTAGGGCAAAACCAGAATGGGGCCGATCAGCCGCTGCGCCCCGGCGGAACTGGCGGCGATTTCATTGACCACGGCATCTTGGCGCGCGGCGCGTTCATGAATGAGTTGGCTGACCATGCCGAGCGGGACCATCAGCCCCAGCGTGAGCGCGAGAATGATCCCCAGCCCTGATTTTCCGTGCGTTGTCTCTAGCTCCCCGGATCGCTGTAAGATATACCTTTCCCAGGACGACAATGCCCCAAGGAGCGCAACCATGGCGACACGCCAGCATTCATGCCCCCACCCATCTTTCGGCGGACTGTCGCTGGCGACCTTGATCGTCGCAACCTGCCTGCTCGCTGCCGGTTGCGGCGACAAGACAGCCGCAGTGGCCTCCGCTGGCGCAATCGACGCCTGCACCCTGCTGACCGCAGCGGACGTGGAGACAGTTCTCGGGACCGCGGTAGGCGAGCCACAGACACGCAGCAGTGGGAAAGACGATTTCTGGGTCGCCACGTGCAACTACAGCGGAGAGGCTGGGAGCCAAACCCGTTCGGCGGGTCTTTTGCTCAGGCCCCACCATGGTTCAGAGGGGGCTCCGCAGGCCTATGCCGACTATGAGGCAGGGCTGATTGCCGAGCTGGGGAGCAAAGGCGCCTTGGCGCCAGTCGAAGGTATTGGGGAGCGCGCCGGATGGCAGGATTTCGGCACCTCTATCGGCCAGTTGGCGGTCTTCCAGGGACCATACCATTTCATCCTCTCTGCCAGCGCCACCGCCGAGGCCGACCAGCTGACCAATGCCAAGACACTGGCAGAGCGGGTGCTTGAGCATCTGCAAGCTCGCTAGGATGCGCGCCATTCACGATGCCCTGGGTGTTAATGATAAGGCGAGTGTCGCGCAAATGCTTGACGCTGCGATCCAACGGACGTGGTTTTCGCGAGGTAAGCGCCATCACCGCCTGCGATTTAGCAGGCGCCGCTATCGATGGTCGCGAGCAACTCGCCGAGTCGTGCGTGGCTGTCGGCGAGATCCTCGGCCGTGGCAAGCACGGCGGTTGGCACCAGGCAAATTTCCAGGCTGTCGAGCAGCAGGCGGCCGGAGTCGTCGAAATGCTTGAGGCGCCAGATGCAGCGCACCGAGGTGGCTTCGATCTGGCAGGAACCATAGCCGCTGTTGGTCATCCGGGCTGGCCCGCGACCTAGACGCTGATCGATCAGCTCCAGCGCGGCGGGGCTTTGCGGCATCATGCTCAGGTTAAGCCGGTATGGTGCAGCCGGGCTGGTGGCGCTGGTGTTCCGCACTGTCGTTTCGCGCTGGCCCTCTGGCTCGGCGTCAAAATGCTGCTCGAGATGAGCCTCAAGCTCGGCGAGCACCGCAACCCCATCCATCAGATTATCGGCAGAATCCTGCGGCCGGCCAATGCGGGCTCTGGCCGCATGAAAGGGGCGGTGGCGCATGAGTTGCGGGCAGTCGCCGGCTTCCAGCGAATCCTCCAGCACTTGCGCTGCCTGATCCAGCAACTGCCAGCGCCAAACGCCGGTAAGCTGAGTTTCGTAAAGGATGGCCTGAGGGTGTCCCTTGTGGGCATCCAACTCGGCGCGAATCTCCCCCTCGCCGAGCGCTTCCAACACCAGTGCCCGGGCGTCATCGCTCAGCGATTGCAGCGATAAGGGCTCGGTGCTCTGCCCGGCGATGCCTTGCTCAAGCCCGGTGCGCACCCGTTCGAGCATCTCAATGGCTTGCGGGCAGTCGGCAATATCCAGGTTTAGGGGTGTTTGCGGATTGCGGGTCATCGCGGTCGCCGTGGCAAGGATTCACACAGAAGGAGTCAAGAAACGCGCATCGCCATGACGCCAGGCGGCTGCCTGCGACGGGCGTCCATGTTCGTAGTCGCCGAGACGCAGCGCCGCGTGCGGATGTGCGTCCATGATCTCGGCACTGGCCAAATGGTTCTCAAGCGGATGAATGCCAGAGTCTGCCAGATAGCCAAGTGCCTCGCTCAGCGCGGGTTCGATCATGGACTTGACGGCGGGGCTGAGGCTGCCGCCATAGTCATCGAGTTGTTCGGGCTGCACGCCGATCAGCAGCAGATTGGCCGGGAGCTGGCCGAGCAGATCAGCCATGGCCAGCACCTCCTGAAAGCCGACCTGATGCAGGCTCATTTTCTTGGCACCGAGAAACTGGGGCACTTCCCGATCACGGACGATTTTGAGCGACCCCGGCGGCAGGCCGTAGTCGATGGCGTCGAAGATGATCAGATGATCGACATCCTCAAGCTGGTTGACCAGATAGATGCCCTGGGTGCCGCCGTCGAGCAGCCGCACCCGATCATCGAAGCTGTGGCGGGCGCCCAGGGTCTCGACACAGCGCACGCCGAAGCCTTCATCGGCCCATAAAATATTGCCGATGCCGAGGATTAGCACGCGGTCGTTGTGGGGTGCGTCAGGCGTCATGGCCGATCATCCTTGAACATCCGCCAGCCGCTGATCATGGTGCTGATCAGGCTTTGGCGCGACATCACATCCTCGCGCACGGCGGTGTAGACATGCAGCATGACGAAGACGACCAATACCCACATGCCCCAGTGGTGCCACATGCGCACGTCCTGGCTTTGACCGACCAGCGGAATGACCCAGCCGAAGAGCTTGTCCTGCCAGCTGCCGAGGCCAGTTTGTTCCGAGTAGAGCGCGAAGCCGGTGAAAATCATTACTAGGCCGCCGACGGTGATGATGACGACCATGAACAGATGTGCGAGCGGATTGTGGCCGACATATTTGCGCGGTTCCGACTCCTGGAAGGCGTACCAGCGCACCTCGTGCACCAGCTCGGCCCAAAATGCGCGGCGCCAGAAGGGCAAGGTAAAGAGCTGGCGGGCGTAGCTGTTGCCGACAAAGGCCCAGTAGAGGCGGAATAGAAAGCCAACTGCAAAGACATAGGCCGCCGCGAAATGAAAGAAGCGGATATAGCCCATCTGGAAGTGAGCGCTGGCCTCGCCGCTTAAGCTTGGCGGCGGATTGGCGATGAACCAGCCGGTGATGGCCAGCACGGTGATGGAGGCCGCGTTGATCCAGTGCCAGGCGCGCAGTGGCGCTTGGTAGACATACACGGCCGTCTGGCGCGTGGTGGGCAGGGATGGATGCATGACAGGTTCCTCCCTCATGGTCAGCGCACGCGGATTTCGGTAAGCGGGGAGCCGTCGGGACTCATCACATGGGTCGAGCAGGCCAGGCAGGGATCGAAACTGTGCAGGGTGCGCAGAATCTCCAGTGGCTCCTCGGCCTTGGCCAGCGGCGTGTTGAGAAGCGCCGCTTCATAGGCGCCGATGTTGCCTTGGGGGTCGCGCGGCGAGCCGTTCCAGGTGGTCGGCACCACGGCCTGATAGTTGTCGATCTTGCCTTTCTCGATGGTCACCCAGTGGCCAAGCGCGCCGCGTGGGGCCTCGGTGGTGCCCACGCCCCTGGCCTGCTTGGGCCAGGAGCGCGGCTCCCATTTGTCGGTATTGGCGGTGGCGGTGTCGCCGGCCTTGATGTTGGCGACCAGCTTGTCCTGGAAGTAGCGCATCTTGTGCGCGGCCCAGGAGGCTTCGAGTCCGCGCGCGGCGGTGCGCCCGAGTGTGGAGAATAGCGCCGTCAGCGGCAGGCCCAGATCGGTCAGCAGTTTGTCGACTGGCTCCTTGAAGTCCGGGCGGCCCTGGACATAGCCGATCACCCAGCGCGACAGCGGGCCGACTTCCATGGCGTGTCCGCGCCAGCGCGGCGCCTTGATCCAGGAATACTTGGCGTTTTCGTCGACCGCCTGGATGTTGGTCTTGGTGCCCTTGGCGTTGGGACCGAGCTGGAAGTTGGGCTCGGTCACGCCATCCCAGGGATGCAGTCCCTTGGACTCGTCGGCGTAGCGGAACCAGGAGTGATCGACAAATTCCTGAATCTGCTCCGGGTCGCGCAGATCGACCGGGTGGACGGTGTTCAGATCACCGCCGATGATGGCCCCGCGCGGCAGCAACAGATTGGCGTCGGAGTCGTCGTTGGCGTGATCCGGGATGTCGCCATAGGACATCACCGACTGGCTGCTCAGTCCCCCGCCATAGGTCCAATCTTTATAGAAGGAGGCGATGGCCTGGAGATCGGGCAGATAGACCTGATCGATGAAGGTGATGGTTTGGTCGATGATGGATGAGACCAGATTCAGCCGCTCCATGTTCACCGCGCCGACGGCACCGGTGCCATCGACATTGATGGCGCAGGGCATGCCGCCAACCAGCCAGTTCGGGTGCGGGTTCTTGCCGCCATAGACGGTGTGGATCTTGACGATCTCTTTCTGGAAGTCGAGCGCCTCCAGATAATGTGCCACCGCCATCAGATTGGCCTCGGGCGGCAGCTTGTAAGCCGGACTGCCCCAGTAGCCGTTCATAAAGGGGCCGAGCTGGCCGGATTCGACAAAGCGGGTCAGCCGGGCCTTGATGTCGCGGAAATAGCCGGGCGAGGACAGCGGCCAGGGGCTGATCGACTGCGCCAGCGTGGAGGTCGCCTTGGGGTCGGCCTTGAGCGCCGAGACCACATCCACCCAGTCCAGTGCATGCAGATGGTAGAAATGCACCAGATGATCCTGCGCTTGCAGGGTCAGTTGCATCAGGTTGCGGATGGAATTGGCGTTTTCGGGGATCGGGATGCCAAGGGCGTCCTCGACCGCGCGCACCGAAGTCAGCGCATGGGTGCCGGTGCAGACACCGCAGATGCGCTCGGTAAAGGCCCAGGCGTCGCGCGGATCGCGCCCGCGCAGAATGACCTCCAGCCCGCGCCACATGGTGCCGGTGGAGACCGCATTGCGGATGACATTGCTCTCATCGAGATTGACTTCGACGCGCAGGTGGCCCTCGATGCGGGTGACTGGGTCGACAACGATGCGTTGGCCGCTGTTGTCGAGCGAAAAACCATTGGGTGTGGTGACAGTCATTTTGGTTTACCTCCCTGTTGCTCAGTCCTGTGACTCGGTTTCAGTGGCCGTGGCGGTGCTCTGCGCACCCGCCGATTGATCGACGCTCTGCTTGCCGCGCCGATAGGCGCTGTAAGCCGCATGGGCGCCAATGGCTGCGCCCACGCCGCCGACCGCCGCCAGCCCGACCTTGTCGGCATTGGCCTCGACGCCGAACACATGGGTGTCGGTCACATGCTGATAGAAGCCTTCCTTGTCCCAAAAGTCCTTCTCCGAACAGCCGATGCAGCCGTGCCCGGACTGGATCGGGAAAGAAACGCCGTTGTTCCAGCGCACCGTGGAGCAGGCGTTGTAGGTGGTCGGCCCCTTGCAGCCCATTTTGTACAGGCAGTAGCCCTTGCGTGCGCCCTCGTCGTCGAAGGACTCGACAAACTGGCCGGCATCGAAATGCGGACGGCGATAGCATTTATCGTGAATGCGCTGGCCGTAGAACATCTTCGGGCGGCCCTGGCGGTCAAGTTCCGGTATCCGCTCAAAGGTGAGCATGTAAGTCAGAATGCCGGTCATCACCTCGGCAATCGGCGGGCAACCCGGTACCTTGATCACCGGCTTGTCGCGGATAATTTCATCGACCGGCGTCGCCTGAGTCGGATTGGGCCGCGCCGCCTGCACGCAGCCCCAGGAAGCACAAGACCCCCAGGCCACCACCGCAGAGCAGTCCGCCGCCATCTCCTTGAGTTGCTCATGGAAAGGCCGCCCACCGATGAAGCAGCTCATGCCATCCTGCCCAAAGGGCGCATTGCCCTCCACCGCCAGAATGTACTGACCGCGATAGCGGGTGCGGATGTCATCCAGAATGGCTTCGGCCTGATGCCCCGCCGAGGCCATGATCAGGTCGTCGTAGTCCAACGAGATCATCGACAAGATCACATCCGTCGCCAGCGGATGCGCCGAGCGGATGAAAGACTCCGAGCAGCAAGTGCACTCCAGCCCATGCAGCCAGATCACCGGCGTGCGCGGCTTGGTCTCCATCGCATGGGCGATGCGCCCGGCCATGCTCGGGGCCAGGCCAAGGGTGGCTGCTGACACACCGCAGAAGTTAAGAAAGGTCCGCCGGCTGATGCCATGGCGGCGGAAGTGGTCGTAAAAGGTATCTGGAGTTGGCATAGGCGGTATCGCTAGGGTCAAGCGCTCCTGCGGATAGAAGAGTGTGCCGAGTAGCCCTATTATATGTAGGGGGATTGATAATTGTCGTTTCGCTGGCGGGAAAATGACTGCGCCAGATCAATTGAAAGTAAAAAAAACTGTGAAAACAATTATTTAGTATATTCCAATATAAAGTATCGCTAATATGTTTACTCGTTCATCACGACTGTCGGGTTAGCAACGGAGGAACAGCAAGGTGTCGAAAAACGACCATTTAAATCCTGTTTCATCGAGCCGAACGCGCCGCAAGGTGCATTGGGAAGGCGTTTATCGTGACAAGTCGCCGCTTGAGGTCAGTTGGTATCAGATCGAACCCCAGACATCGCTGGAGCTGATCGATCTTGCTCTCCAGGACAACCCAGAGGGCGGGATTCTGGATGTCGGCGGCGGTGCCTCGGTATTGGTCGACCGGCTCCTGAGTCGCGGCTGGCAGGATATCAGCGTGCTCGATCTAGCAGGTAACGCGCTGGCCTACACCAAAGAACGTCTCGGCGCAGAGGTCATCCGTGCCACGCAGGATCACCACTGAAACGGGATGTTGCTGATTGCGGGCGCTGGTTTCGGTGTCTGATGGAAACCATAATCTCCTTTGCCCGCGCGCTTGACGACGTACATGGCATCATCTGCAGAGCGGATCAGCGCATCCAGATCTTCTGCATCATCGGGGTAAAAGGCGATACCGATACTGGCGCCAACCTCATGCATCTGGTCTGCCAATGCGATGGGCCGAGAGACTAGCTCAATCACCTTGGCTGCCAGGGTTGCCGCATTGGCCGGGTGATCGATGTCCTCAAGAAGCAGGGTGAACTCGTCGCCCCCGAGACGTGCAACCAGGTCTTGCGCGCGCACCCCGGATTTGAGCCGAGAGGCGACCTCGCGCAGCACCTGATCGCCGGCCTCGTGACCCAGGGTATCGTTGATGCCCTTGAATCCGTCGAGGTCAACAAAAAAGAGCGCCAAGCGGGTTTTTGCCCGTTGCGCGCGTGCCATGGCGTGTTGCAGATGCTCGTTAAAGAGCGCGCGGTTCGGGAGTTTGGTGAGGTCATCATGTGTTGCCATGAAGGCCAATTTGCGCTCGGCACTCCTGCGCTCGTTGATTTCGCTCAACAATTTCTCGTTGAGCCGGCGAAGCTCTGCGGTACGCTCGGCCACCCGTTCTTCCAACCGCTCCCGGGCGTCGCGCAGTTCGGCATTGGAGCTGCTGAGCGCCGACATCATGCCCTTGGTCCGTTGCAGCACAAATGCGGCAACCAATGCACTCAGCAACAAGGTCACGCCGCCAATGATCAACAGCAGGCGGTCGGCTTGGCGAAACTCCTCAGATGTTGCCGCCAAGGCTTGCTGATTATGGGACTGCTGTAGATTCGCAAATTCCTGCACCAGAGACAGGGCGCGATCCTGTGCGGGAATAGCCTCCTGCAGCAACACGCGCTTGGCTTCCTCAATGCGTTCTTCGGTAAGCAGGTCGATCACCCGGTACTGCAGAGAGCCGGCAGCGCGGGAAAGCTCACCTTGCCGATCTAGCAATTCTCGTTCATCGTCACCCAGCGCCATGGACGCAATCTGCTCGCGCGCTGTCAGGAACCGGGACCCAAGGGCACGCAATTCAACATAGAGATCGTCGCGCTCGAATGAATCATCGGTGGAGATCATGGCGTGGAGCAAAATCGCGCGCTCACGGGAGGTTTTGTGCATTTCTTGCGCAAGTTCCCCGCGGACGTTGTATTCCTCCACAACCTGCGCCAATCGTCCCTGCAATTTCCGCATTTGCGAAAGGCTCAGCGCGACTTCGACAAAGAGAAGCAAGGAAATAATCACGAAGCCCGTCGCCAACATGGGGCAAGGCGAGCGCGGGTCGGGGCAGACATCAGGTTGAGGGTCGCGAGTTTGCGAGCGTCCGCTGCGCCCAGCGGGGAGACGCCGAGAGACAGAAGCCTTCATCATCACCTCCTCCAAGTTGGGTGGCTGGTGGTAGCAACCCTTTTCTTATTGTGTGTTCTTGCAGGTTACAGCGGTTGTGTCGATTTTTCCACCACATTCATTCTGGGTAGCTCTCGCGATCTGCGCCGGCTTTCATCTCCGACCCCAAGATCGGACAAATTCATTGCGAAACCCGCTCTGTACCGCCACACTCTGACTTATTCGCCGCTGGCACACTTAAATTGCCCTGCCTCGCCGTGAGTTGAATCCCGGCCCCATGGCATTGATCCATTAGCGAGCCTGTTTTTCGATGACTCAGAGCAACGCCCCATCTGAAAGCTTGGCGCACTTAAGCCCGCAAGCGCCGCGCAACCCCGCCGTCACAGTGCCCGAGCATCCCCAATGGCCGGTGCTGGCTGCGGGCGAAAAAGCCGAGCTGATCGCGCACATCCGCACCCTGATGGCGCAGCAAAACGCCGTACTGGTTGCCCATTACTACACCGATGGCGACTTGCAGGCGCTGGCTGAGGACAGCGGTGGCAGGGTCGCCGATTCACTGGAGATGGCCCGCTTCGGCACCGAGACCACCGCCGAGACGCTCATCGTCTGCGGCGTGCGCTTCATGGGCGAGACGGCGAAGATCCTCAACCCGGAAAAGCGTGTGCTCATGCCAGACCTGGCCGCCACCTGTTCGCTCGACGAGGGTTGCCCGGCGGACGCCTTCAGCGCCTTTTGCGATGCGCATCCAGACCGCAAGGTGGTGGTCTATGCCAACACCAGCGCGGCAGTCAAGGCACGCTCCGACTGGGTGGTGACATCAAGCATCGCCCTGCCGGTGGTCGAACACCTGCATACCCAGGGTGAGAAAATCCTCTGGGCGCCGGATAAACACCTTGGCCGTTATGTGCAGCGCGTGACCGGTGCCGATGTGCTCTTGTGGGACGGCGCCTGCGTGGTACACGAGGAATTCAAAGGCTTCGCGCTCGAGCGGGTGCGCCGTCTGCACCCGAAGGCCGCCGTGCTAGTGCATCCGGAATCCCCGGATGAGGTGGTCGACCAGGCCGATGTCATCGGCTCCACCACCCAGCTCATCCGCGCCGTGGTGGACCGGCCTGAACAAGAATTCATCGTCGCCACCGACGCCGGCATTTTCTGGAAAATGCAGCAGCTTGCGCCGGGCAAAAAGCTCATTCCCGCCCCCACCGCCGGCGAGGGCGCCACTTGCGAGAGCTGCGCCCACTGCCCCTGGATGGCGATGAACGCGCTGCAAAACCTGGCACAAGTGCTAGAACGAGGCGATCAGGAAATCCATATCCCGGAAGACATCCGCCTGCGCGCCGTCACGCCAATTCAGCGCATGCTTGACTTCGCGCGGCAAGCTTGACTTCTATCCCACCCAAACCCGCGCATTGCGGAACAGCCGCAGCCAGGGGCCGTCTTCGCCCCAGCCGGGCGGATGCCAGGAGTGCTGAACGCCACGAAACAGGCGCTCGGGATGCGGCATCATGATAGTGACCCGGCCATCGGCGCTGGTTAGTGCGGTGATCCCTTCTGGTGAGCCGTTGGGATTGGCGGGGTAGCGACTGGCCCCTTGGGTTGCCGATGAATTGCCATCGGGCTCGACGTAGCGCAACGCGACCAGTTTGCGCGCCTGCCCCTGCTCCTCAGCGCTGGCAAAGACCGCGCGGCCCTCGCCGTGAGCGACCGCAATGGGCAGGCGCGAGCCGACCATGCCACGCAGCAGCACGGAAGGCGACTCGATCACCTCCACCAGAGTCAAACGCGCTTCAAATTGCTCCGAGCGATTGCGCGCAAAACGCGGCCAGTGTGCGGCGCCAGGGATGAGGTCGTGCAGACTGGCGAGCATCTGACAGCCATTGCACACTCCAAGGGCAAAGGTTTCGGGGCGCGCGAAGTAGGCGGCGAATTCATCGCGCGCGCGGGCGTTGTGCAAAATGGTCTGTGCCCAACCCTGACCGGCGCCGAGCACATCGCCATAGGAGAAACCGCCGCAGGCGGCCAGGCCATGAACATCGGCCAGGCTGACATGGCCGTTTAAAATATCCGACATGTGCACATCAACGCAGGCAAAGCCGACGCGATCAAAAGCCGCGGCCATTTCGAGCTGACCATTCACGCCCTGCTCGCGCAGGATGGCCAGGCGCGGGCGGGCGCCGGTATTGATCAGGGGCGCGGCAATGTCCTCGACCGGGTCGAAACTCAGCTGGATCGCGCCCAGGCCAGCATCCTCGGTGCCGATGCGCGCGAATTCTTCATCAGCGCAGGCGGGATGGTCGCGCAGCCGCTGCATCTGGTGGCTGGTCTCAGTCCACAGGCGCTGCAACTCGGCACGCTCGGCTTGCAGGAGCAGGCGCTCGCCACAGCGCAGGGTAATGACTTGCTCGACAGCACACTGGTCAGCAGGGATTTGGTCGGAAGCCTTTTGGTCGGTATGGGTTTGCTCGGTCCGCGGGCGGCCCAGGCGCTGCACGCAAGCTGCCAGGCCCGCGGCTACAAGGTGCGCGGTCACCTGTCCAACATCCGCAGCGCGCACCTGCACCACGGCGCCCAGTTCCTCGGCAAAGAGCGCGGCCAGGAGTTCGGAGTCGTGCGCTCCCGGCCCCAGCCAATCACTCAGATCAATGTCCAGCCCGCAGCGCCCGGCAAAGGCCATTTCGCACAGGGTCACCAGCAGGCCACCGTCGGAGCGGTCATGATAGGCCAGCAGCAGCCCCTCCTGATTGAGCTGCTGAATAGCGGCGAAAAAGCCGCGCAGCAGCGCCGGATCATCGACATCCGGCCCCCTCTCGCCCAGTTGCTCATAGACCTGCGCCAGTGCCGAGGCGCCGAGGCGATGCTGACCACGACCGAGGTCGATTAGCAGCAGTTCGCTTGGCCCCTGATCGCCGCGCGGCATGGGAGTCAGGCTACGCCGAGCATCCATTACCGGTGCCACGGCGGAAATAATGGGCGACAGGGGCGCGGCCATGGCGCGCTGCTCGGGGCCGTCCGAGCCGTCCAGCTGCCACAGGGTCTTCATGCTCATGGAGTCTTTGCCGACCGGAATGGCGATGCCAAGCTGCGGGCAAAGCTCCAGCCCGATGGCGCGCACTGCATCAAAGAGGCGCGCATCCTCGCCCGGGTGCCCCACTGCGGCCATCC
Organism: Thiorhodovibrio frisius; assembly: GCF_033954835.1. Lineage (NCBI taxonomy): Bacteria > Pseudomonadati > Pseudomonadota > Gammaproteobacteria > Chromatiales > Chromatiaceae > Thiorhodovibrio > Thiorhodovibrio frisius. The sequence continues at coordinate 506,441 of NZ_CP121471.1, read as the reverse complement.
AGTTGGCGGAAAGCTTGACATCGCCCAGGTCCGCCACCGCCGCTGAGGCCAGATTGGTGAGCGCCTCGCCCACCGCCATGCGCGCGGCCGCTGCGGCGTCGAGCAATGCCAGTGGCGGGCGCTCACCCATGGCCATGGCCTCGCCGGTGTAGCCCCGGTAATCGGTGAGGGTCACCGCGCAGTCGGCCACCGGGACCTGCCAGGGGCCGACCATCTGATCACGCGCCACCAAGCCGGTGACGCTGCGATCACCGATGGTGATCAAAAAGCTCTTGGATGCCACCGTCGGCAGGCGCAGCACCCGCTCCAGCGCATCGCGCAGTCCAATGCCGGCGAGCGCCAACGGCTGACCGGGCGTTGGCAGGCGGCTGACATTGCGCGTCATCTTGGGTGGCTTGCCGAACAAGAGCCCGAGCGGCATATCGATGGGGCTGTCGTCGAAGTGGACATCGCTCAGACGCAGCTCGGGCTCGGCACTGGCATGGCCGACCACGGCATAGGGGCAGCGCTCGCGCGCGCAGATGGCGGCGAATTCATCGAGCAGCGAAGCAGCCACAGCCAGCACATAGCGCTCCTGGGCCTCGTTGCACCAGAGTTCCATCGGCGACAGGCCAGGGTCGGCGCTGGGGATGGTGCGCAGCGCGAAATGGCCGCCGCGTCCGCCATCTTTGACCAGTTCCGGCAGGGCATTGGACAGGCCGCCAGCGCCGACATCGTGAATAAACAGGACGGGATTGAAATCGCCGCGCTCCCAGCAGCGGTCGATCACTTCCTGACAGCGCCGCTGCATCTCCGGATTGGCGCGCTGTACCGAGGCGAAATCCAGTTCCTCGGCCGAGGCGCCGCTGGCCATGCTGGAGGCCGCACCGCCGCCCAGACCAATTAACATGGCCGGACCGCCAAGCACCACCAGCGGCGTGCCGGGCGCAAATTCCTGCTTGGCCACCTGTCCGGGGCGTATTGCGCCAACACCACCGGCGAGCATGATGGGCTTGTGGTAACCGCGCAGTTCCCACCCGCCGTCGGCCAAAGGAATTTGCTGCTCATAGGTGCGGAAGAAGCCGGCCAGATTGGGGCGGCCGAATTCGTTGTTGAAGGCGGCCGCGCCGATGGGCCCCTCCAGCATGATGTCGAGCGCCGAGACGATGCGCACCGGTCGCCCCCAGTCCCGCTCCCAGGGTTGTTCAAAACCGGGCAGGCGCAGATTGGACACCGCGAAACCACTTAAGCCCGCCTTGGGCTTGGCGCCGCGCCCGGTGGCGCCCTCATCGCGGATCTCCCCGCCCGAGCCGGTGGCCGCGCCCGGATGGGGGGCGATGGCGGTGGGGTGATTGTGGGTCTCGACCTTGAGCAGAATCTCCAGGCGCCCGGCATGCTCGCGATAACGGCCATCAGTGGCCGAAACCACCAGAGCGCGCGCCGGCCAGCCGGCGATGACGGCGGCATTGTCCTTGTAAGCGGAGAGCACATCGCGCGGCGCCGACTGGGTGGTGTTGCGAATCATGGCAAAGAGCGTCTGCTCCTGCGCCTCGCCGTCAATGATCCAGTCGGCATTAAAGACCTTATGGCGACAATGCTCGGAGTTTGCCTGGGCAAACATCATCAGTTCGACATCGCTCGGATCGCGCCCGAGCGCGCCAAAGCTCTCAACCAGATAGTCGATTTCGTCGCTCGACAGCGCCAATCCCAGCTCGGCATCGGCTGTCCGCAGCGCCTCGTGACCGCCGCTGAGGAGTTCGATGCGCCGCAGCGGGCGCGGCTGCGGCTGCTCAAACAAGGCTGCGGCCGCGCTCTGGGTGAAGACCGCGATTTCCGTCATCCGATCATGCAGCAACCGCGCCGCAATCCCCAGCGCGTCCTGATCAATGGCATAATCGGCGCTCAGATAAAAAGCCGTGCCCCGCTCAATGCGCCCGATATGTGCAAGACCGCAGTTGCGCGCAATCTCTGTGGCCTTGGTCGACCAGGGGGTTTGCGTGCCAGGGCGCGGCAGCACCAGCAGCAACAGTCCCTCGGGCGCGACCGGATCAGCCTGGCCATGGGGGTCGAGTAGTCGCTGCAGACGGCGGTCGTCGCCCTCCCGGGCCTCTTGGTATGACTCGGTTTGGTGTGACTCGGTGAGTTGCACAAAATGCAGATACTCGGCCTGGAGTCGCACCGACTCGAGACCAGCCTGGACGAGACGCTCGCGCAATTTCGTCAGGCGGAATTCGGACAGCGCCGGAGCGCCTCGCAGGCAAAGCATGGCAAGATTCCTTGCAGAACACAAAACAGAGAACACAGAAAAAAGAACAAATTCGGACCCTGAACGGCAGTGCGCTGACAACCGCTCCGAGCATCATGCCGGCCCATCTTAAGCCGATTGCCGGGACAGGGCGAAATCGGAAATCAGCGCCAGACCAATCCAACCCAATCCAGCCCAGCCAACCCCACGCACTCAACGCTTGCTTTCGCTCCACTCACCGATGGCCTCGACCGAACCCAAGGATCCAGACTGGCCCAAAGAGGTCCATTTTCGCCCCATCGGGCGAATTTGCTCGCCTTTCGATGAAAAATTTGGCATTCCGCGCCAGGCGCGTCTGGCGCCGGCTGCGCGCGCCAGACTGGAGCTGTTGCCGCCTTATGATCGCGAAGAGGCGTTTAGCGGTCTTGAGGGCTTCTCGCACCTGTGGCTCGTCTTTGTCTTTCATCAGGACTGCCTCACGGCCGGCTGGCAGCCCATGGTGCGACCGCCACGCCTGGGTGGACGCGCCAAGGTGGGTGTTTTTGCCAGCCGCTCGCCTTACCGCCCCAATCCTATCGGCCTGTCGGCGGTGAGATACCATGGCCTTGAGCGCAATCAGCAGGGGCTGGCGCTACATCTGGGCGGCGTCGATCTGCTCAACGGCACCCCGGTGCTCGACATCAAGCCCTATGTGCCCTATGCCGATGCCCTGCCCGATGCCAGCGCCGGCTTTACCGCCGCCCTGGACGACAGGCGCTGGCCGGTTGTCTTTAGCGACCAAGCCAGCCAGGAGCTTGCCAGCGCTGATCCGGGTGGACAATTGGATTTGCGCGCACTGATCGAACAAGTCATCGGCCTTGATCCGCGTCCGGGCTACATGGACCGCTACCCGCAGCGCGATACCTTCGCCGTGCGTTTGCATGGATGCAACATCCACTGGCAGATTGACGATCAGCATGCCATGGTGACCCGAATCATCCCAATGCACTCAGCCCATTGAAAGCAACACTCGGCTATACTCGTGTTGTGATTGGAAACTCAGTAAAATCCAAAAAAACAGCCCAAAGCGGAGACACCATTGCAGATATCGGAATTCAACTGGGGCCAGCTGGGTCATTACCTGCCGGCGCTGGGCGTCAGCGGCGTCCTGCTCCTGCAAAGCTTGCTGCTCCCCAACCTCGCGCCCGCCTGGGTGAGCTTGCTTGCGGTGGTCGCTGTCTGGGCCTACCAGGCCTGGCGGCATCAACCTAGCGATCAGAACGCGTCCGTCTCCTCAAATGCTGAGGTCGCCAACGCCAGAAACCTGGCGGAATCCCGCCGCTGGGACCACGAACTCTGGAGTTTGGTGGTCGATGTCGATGATCTCATCAAGGGCGAAATCACCGAGCTGCGCGAGATGGTCAATCAGACGCTCGGGTTGATTTCCAACGCGGTCAGCGACCTGCAAAACAGCTTCTCGGGCATGCTGACGGAGTCGGAATCCCAACAACGCCTCGTTAATGAGTTGATGCAGGGAGACGACTCAGGCTCGCCGCAGGACCAGCACATCGACGTGAACGATTTTCTTTCCGAAAACAGCATCCTGCTATCGGAGAACGTCGAGCGACTGATCAACATGGGCAAAAACAGCGTCGAGGTGGCCCATCAGGTCGATGATCTCTCCACCCAAATGGACGGCATTTTCACTCTGCTTGACAGCGCCAACAGCATTGCCCGCCAGACCAACCTGCTCGCCCTCAATGCCGCGATTGAAGCCGCGCGCGCCGGCGAATCCGGCCGAGGGTTCGCGGTGGTGGCGCAGGAAATTCGCAAGCTCTCCCAGGACTCCAGCCAGTTCAACGAAGAAATTCGCGCGCAAGTGCAGGAATCACAGCGGATTTTCACCCACACCCGCGACATCGTCGGGCGCATGGCCTCGCAGGACATGAGCACTTCCATCAACGCCAAGGGCAAGATGGACGAAATGACCGAGAAGGTGCAGGCATTCAACGCGGTGGTCGCCTCGGGTATCGACGAGATGGGCACCGTCGTCGAGCGCCTGCGCGAATACGTCAATTCCGCTCTGCGGCTGCTGCAATTTGAGGACATCACCCGCCAGGTGCTTGAACGCGCCGAGAAGCGGATCAACTTTCTTGATCGATTCGCCGACGAACTCCATCAACTGCCGCTGGCCCAAAGCGACGAGACCGGCGACCAGGTCGACACCGCCAAGTCGCGCCTCGAAGCTCTGCGCGCCGAGGTGGCAGAAGCAGCGCACCGCGCCGTCAGCCAGCAGGACATGGGCGCCGGGGAGCTTGAACTATTCTGACGCTCATTGAGCCGGCCACCCCGAAGGATGCAACAGCTGTGTCACTGCCAGACCGCCACAAAAGGCACGTATCAGCGTAGACTCATTACCTTGCCGAAGGGCACCCAAACAGAAATAAACCTGCGCCGGCCTGCATCGCGAGCATCAGATGCCCCATCTGGGACTGGTGCCGCGGCTTGCATTCCTAGCGCGCGCGAACAAAACGCCCAGGCTCCAGCCGACACCCGGAGAACCCCATGAGTATCACCCGCCATATCGATGAATCCAAACAGCAAGTTGTCATCAAAATTGATGGCCGCTTTGACTTTGCGCAGCACAAGGCTTTCCGCGATGCTTACCGCGACATTCCCGCTGGTAGCAAGACCTATGTGGTCGACCTGTCTGCCACCTCCTACCTCGACAGCTCCGCCCTCGGCATGCTGTTGCTGCTGCGTGAGCATGCCGGCGGCGATTCTTCGCCGGTAAAAATTCAAGGCTGCGGCGAGGACGTTCAGCGGGTGCTGAAAATTGCCAATTTCGAAAAGCTCTTCCACATCGGATGACGGCTGTCCCTGCCCTACCTCCAACCCCATCCCGTTAAACAGCTCCGGGATTAACCCGCCCCGGTCGGCAAGGCCGTGCAAGCGCATCGAGATAACCCCAGCGGCATGAATACACCCGACACCCAGGCGCAACCGGACAAGGTGGCGGCCGCTACCTCGCGCGGCAAGGCACTGGTGGTTGACGACGAGCCAACCAACTGCCGCCTGCTAACCCAGATGCTGCTGCGCGAGGGCTTCGACACGGTCGAGGCGCACAACGGCGAGGAGGCCATCGCCAAGTTCGACACCGAGCACGTCGATATCGTATTTATGGACGTGATGATGCCTGGCATGGACGGGTTTGAGGCTACACGCATCATCAAAGCGCGCACAGGCAGCCAATTCGTGCCGGTGATTTTTCTCACCGCGCTGCGCGACGAGAAATCCCTGATTCAATGCACCGAGGCCGGCGGCGACGACTTCCTGTCCAAGCCCTTCAGTTTTGGCATCCTCAAGGCACGCATCCGCGCCATGGAGCGAGTGCGTAATCTCCAGCGCGCCGTTGCGAGAAAAAACGAGGCGCTGTCCGCTCTGATCGAAAAAGACCAGGAAGAACAAAAGCTCGCCGAGCGCCTGCTGAGCCGCGCCGTCAATACCCGCAACGCCGCCACCGGGCGCTACCATCATGTCCAGCGGCCCGCCACCACCTTCAGCGGCGACTTGGTGCTGTCCCAGTACCTGCCTGATGGCGGCCTGCGCATTCTGATCGCTGACTTTACCGGCCACGGCCTTGCCGCCGCCATTGGTGCCATGCCGGTCTCGGACATTTTCCACACCATGACCCTCAAGGGCGCCGACGACGAGCGCGTGCTGTCCGAGATCAACCGCAAGCTCTATCAGTTATTACCAGCGGATCGGTTCATGGCCGCCTGGCTGATTTCCATTTCGCACACCGGAACCACCCTGCGCTGGTGGAACGGCGGCATGCCAAGCGGCTGGATGCAGACCCGTCATGGACTCGTCGAGCTTGGCTCCCACAGCCTGCCACTCGGCATCATGCATCCCCTGCCCGAACAGGAGCATGCCAATTACCTCCAGGCAGAACCAACAGATCGCCTGCTGCTAATGAGCGATGGCCTGCTCGAGACCGGCACCAACCCCGACGGGAAAATGTTCGAGGACACCGGCTTTCAGAAGGTGCTGGATTGCTGGAGCTACGGCGAGCCAGTCATGGAGTCCCTGATCCAATCGCTCGACGATCTGCGCAGCGGCGACCCGCTCGATGACATCACCATTGTGGAAATCCCGCTCGGCAGCTCGGAATACACCGGCCCCCAGTTACCCAAGGCGGCGCTGCAACAATCTGGATGGGAATGGTCCATTGAGCTGGCCGACGCCCGCCTTGATGCCTTGCCGTTGCTTGAAGAAATGCTCGGACCCCTAGGGCTGCTCGAGGGCATGCACAACCATGCCGGCGCGCTTCAGACCATTATCACCGAGCTTTACACCAACGCACTCGAGCACGGGGTTCTGAAGCTTGAATCCAAGATGAAATCCACGCCCGATGGCTTTGAGCTTTACTACCGCGAGCGCGAGCGCCGCCTGGCCATGCCCACGCCGGGCTGGATCAAGCTCAGCCTGAGCTACCAGCCAAGCTCCGGCCACGGAGGGCGCATTCGGATAATGGTGCGCGACAGCGGCTCGGGTTTTAATGACCAGCAACCCGAGCAAACCGATGCGTCCCAGCCCTGGGGTCGTGGCATAAAGCTTGTGCGTGATCTGTGCGAATCGGTCCACTACGGGCACGATGGCGCCGAAGTTGTGGTCACCTACGCCTGGTGAGGCCTCGCAACTGCAACGCACGTGCTGCCTGAATCACTGACGCACACATAAATAATGAACGACACCACCGACCCAGAGTCTCCCACCGCGCTGAGCCAGCGCATGCTGCAAGTGGTCAACGCCACGCCCGTGGGAGTGTGCATTACCAATTCACAGGGGATTTTTGAATTCGTCAACCCGGCTTATTGTCGGTTTTACGGCTATCGCCCCGACGAACTCCTCGGCCAACACTTCACCATGGTGGTGCCACCCGAGAACAAGTCCCTGATGAGGGAGTTGCACGATCGCTTCATCGCCGGGCATAACGAAGTGCGCGGAGAGTGGGAGGTACTCGACCGCGACGGCAACACCAAGCAGATCATGGCCGACGCGACGCACATCAGAGGCAACGACGGGCAGCCGCGCAAGGTGACCTTCATCATGGATATCACCGAGCGCATCCGCCACGAGCGCATGCGCGAGGATGTCGAGCGGCTGATGCGCCATGACCTTCGCACACCTTTAAACGCCATCATCAACATTCCAGCACTCATCTGCGAGGATGCCAATGTCAGCGACGAACAGCGCGAGTTGCTCGACATCGTTGAGCGCTCGGCGCGCACCATGGTGGAGATGATCGACGCGTCGCTGAATCTCTACAAGCTTGAGGCCGGCAGCTACCCGCTGCAAGGCGAGCCTCTGGACCTGCTCGAATTGTTGTCGCGGGTATTAGTGGACTGTGAACGGGCCACCGCCCGCAGAGGACAGCAGGGTCAGCTGCTGCTCGGTGATCGGCCCGTGACTTCGACCGACCGTTGCAGTCTGCGTGGTGAGCCGCTGTTGTATTACAACCTGTTCGCCAATCTGACAAAAAACGCCTTCGAGGCGACTCCCACCGATGGCCAGATCAGCCTGCGCGTGATGTGCCGGAGCAATGGTGCGCGCGTTGAAATCCACAACCAGGGCTGCATCCCGGCGGAGATTCAGCCAAAATTCTTCGACAAATACGTCACTCAGGGAAAAAGTACCGGCAACGGCCTGGGCACCTACTCCGCCCGGCTTATTGTCGATGCTGTTGGCGGCAGCATCGGCTTTCACAGCTCAGAAGATACCGGCACCCTGCTCTGGGTGGAACTGCCAGACGACAGTTGCAGGGCGGACTCCGCCGGCTGAGTACCGCTGCCGCCGGTTTCGATCAGGTTTCATCAGCCTCAACCTGTTTACTACTGGGTTTACTACTGGGCTTACTACTGGACTCATCCCCAAACTCACCCAGACCCAGAAAACGAATCAAGTTGCGCGCGCAACAGGGGTTCGAGCTGGGCGTATTCCTGCTCGAGATCTTCCATCAACGCGGCTGCGGTCAGGATTGTGGCTGACTTCTCGATCTTCCCAGCGAGTGCCTGCAAGCGCAGCGCCGACACCGCACCAGACAGACCTTTAAGGCTGTGCGCCTTGAAATGCAGCTGATCAAGTTGCTCCGCGTCCCGTGCCGCGCGTATCTCGGCGACGCGCACCGGCGCATCGGCCAGAAACTGTTGGATGGTCAGTTCGGCAATTTCCTGGTCTTGCCCAAGGCGACGCATCATCTCCGCGACATCAAAGCACTCCGCATTTGCGCTATCTGCTTGCGCCTGCGTGGGCAGAAGATCGCCAAAAGTTCCCGCCTGCCCCGGAAACTGCCCCTGGGAGATGGCTTCGAGTGTTTGAGGAACGGCCGTTTCTGGCACGAACGCAGCCGGAATCTCCGGCTCCTCCTGCATGCCCACGCCTTCAACATCGAGTCGACTGAGTAGATCGCTCGCCGCATAATGAAGGCTGTCGAGTTCCGCATGCAGCTCGGCGCTCAACGGCAACAGATAAAGGGCGTTCAGCGCATGCAGCACCGCTTCGGCTTGCGGCAGGAATTTGCGGTCGCCCGAGGTCGCACCATAGCGACGACGCTCCGAGACATAATCGCTGGCACCGACATCCGTTGACACCAGGTCCTGGGCCTCGCCGACGCTTTCTGCCCTTGCCTCTGCCCTGGCCAGGGCATCGTCCGAGCGCCGGGGCGCGGCGATGTCCCCGGCGTTGAGTTCGGCATCCATGGCCTCATCCATCAGCACCGCCCGATCACGACCGCTCGCCTTGGCGCGATTCAGAGCACGGTCGGCCAGTTCCAGCAGATAGGTCGCCGCATGCTCACCATCGGCGTTGACGGCCGCCACCCCCAAACTGACGGTGACATGCCCCGCCGCCGAGGAGTATTTGTGCTCCAGGCCAAGCGCCTTGACCGCCGCGCGCATGGCCTCGGCCGTCAACCTGGCACCTTCCAGATCGGTCTCCGGGAGCAGAGCGACAAATTCCTCGCCGCCATAGCGCGCGAGCAGGTCGCTCTGGCGCTTGAGCGCGCCGCCGAGTGCCGCAGCCCCCTGTTGAAGACAGATATCCCCGGCACCATGGCCGTAGTGGTCGTTCAGCGCTTTGAAATGATCGAAGTCGATCATGATCAGGCCCAGCGGCTTGCCACTGTGACGCGCGCGCTGCCACTCCTTATGCAATAGAGTGTCGAACTTGCGCCTGTTGTAGACGTGTGTCAGGCCGTCGATGTAGGACATGGCCTCAAGCATGTCCGCCTTCAGACGCATGTTAATCTGGTTGCGCACCCGCGCGCGCACGATCGGCAGACTGATAGGTTTGGTGATGTAATCTGCTGCGCCCAGATTCAGCCCGACTTCTTCCGCCGCGCTGTCGCCAATGGCGGTAACGAAAATGACGATAATATCTTTGGTCTCATCATCGGCCTTAAGCCGCCGACACACCTCGAAGCCGTCGACCTCTGGCATCATCACGTCGAGCAGAATCAAGGCCGGCTTGTCGGGGCCCCGGGCGATGGCCAACGCCTCCTCGCCACCGCGTGCCTCGACAATGCGGTAGCTGTCGCCCAGCATGCGCGAGAGCAGATAAATATTCGCCGGTTCATCATCGACGATCAGTATGCGGTAATCCTGCCTGCTCACAATGCTGTTACTGCCAGCTCCACTGCAAATTACAAAGTCACCATCGACCATCCGCCGCTGTCAATCCTAGCTTGTCTGGCGTCTTGTTGCCAGCACCTAGCGTACCAATCCGGCCAGTAAACGCCCTACCCAATAGCGGGCAACTTGAGCTCAAAATGCCCGCCACCCAGCGGCCCGGCGTTACTGAGCTCTATGAGCCCGCGAGCGCCGTCGGGCGTGCAGTGGCGCTCGGCGACCAGGGCACAGAAGTGCAGGCCCAGTCCGGTGTTGCCGAGTCTGGCGTCGGGCGCGGCACTATCTTGCAGGTTGCGCCGCCCAAGCATGGCGGCAGGAAAACCGGGCCCATCGTCATCCACACTCAGATAGAGCCAGTCACCATCCCGACGCGCGCTCAGGCAAACCACTGCTTGAGTATAGCGCATAGTGTTAGTCAGCACATTTTCAATCAAGGAGCTCACGAGATAGGCGTCGAGAGTCCAGTTCAGGTCCGGATCACAGTCGATATCACAGTGCAGCTTGCGCTGATCAATCAGTGATTTATTGTTGAGCCAAGCGTCCTCGAGCAGCTCAAACAAATTGATCTCAGAAAAGTTGGGTTGGTACAGGTCATGATCATGGCGATAGATGGTCAGCAATTTGGTTAGATTGTCTTTCATCCGCCGCGCTTCGTACTGGAGTTGCATCAGCGATTCTGTTGCACCCGTGCACCCACTACTTTGGCAGCCTGACAGCTCGTCCACCGCGCTCAGCACCCGGTTCAGGGAGTTTTTCATGTCGTGAATGCCAATGGCCAGCACGGCACTGAAGTCGAGCCCGCTCATGGGTCAATCTCCTGATCGCGCAGGGTCGCTAGCGCAGGATAACGCGCCAGCTCTCCGGTGCTGGCCACGGCCTCGGCCAAGGCAGCGCCAGCGCGCTTGGGCACAGGCCCTTTCTCGAGCAAGGCGTCAAGCTCTGCCAGCAGGGCATTCAGGCCAGCGCCGTCGCTAAGTGGCAGACAGAGCATTCTGGCGGCCAGATCCCAGTATCCGAGTTGCAGGTCCCCGGCGCAGCGCCGCGCCATGGTCTTAATGCGCAACCGCGCCTCACGCATGTCGCCGCGCGCGACCAGCACCCGGATCAGGCCCAGATAATCGGCGGCATCCGGCAGGCCCATCTGCCGCGCGAAGTGAATCGCGCGCTCCCATGCCGGCCCGGCCAGCTCATCGCGCTTCAGGCGGGTCGCCAGCCGCGCCAGGCTGCGCTGGCGTCGCAGGGACTTTGGTGAGCGCTCCAAGGCGGCGACCAACACCTCAAGCGCCTCTTGCGCGCGCCCCTGCCGCTCGCATAACGCGGCCAGCTGATCATGCGCAGGCATGTAGTGCGCCGTCAGCGCAATAGACTCCCGATACAAGGCCGCAGCAGCTGCGGCATCGCCTCGCGCCTCGGCAATCTGCCCGCGCCGGGTCAGCGCCCAGGCCAGAGGCTTATCGGCCATGGCCTCGCCACAAGTGGCCTCGGCTCCCTCGAGATCGCCCATGGAAAACGCCAGCTCGGCGCGTATGCGCAGCAATTCCAGGCGGTTGGGCTGGGTTTGGTTCAGGAGCAGATCAAGCGCCTCGACGGCGACGGCCGGGCCCTGTTTGCTCAGCGCGCTCGCCACCGGAATCAGGGGTTCGCGCCGGCGCAGCGCGCGCCCAAGACGCGCGCCCAGCAAATCTTTCGTGAAGGGCTTGGAGACATATGCGTCTGGGGTGAATTCGAGCGCACCCATGACCATCTCGTTGGAGTTTTCGGCCGTGACCATCACAAAAACGGTGGCAAGATTGATCGCTCCCTCGGCGCGCGCCTGATCGAGCAACTGCTGTCCGTCAATCCCCTCGCCCAGGTTGTAGTCGCACAACACAATGTCGAAGCGCCTGGCGCGCAGCGCCGCTAGCGCATCCTCCCCGGTGGCCACCGGCGTGATATGTTCAAAGCCGATCGACATCAGCATCTGCCGCAGCGTGCTGCGCATGTTCTGAAAATCATCGACTACCAATACCATTTTTTTGGCCAGATTCATGGCCGCACTATACCGAATGGCTGCGAAATCCGCAGGCAGGGGAAGAGCCGGACAGGATGCAACGCAAGGACAGGGAATCAGGCATAGACATCCACACCAAAGACAGCGCGCACGTACTCGCGTTCCTGATTGGTGCTGACATCATGATAAATATCGAGTGCCTGCAGAGCCATGGCGTTCTGTTCCTCCACCTCCACCGGCCTATCCGTTGCCGAGGGGCGGGTCTGACGCCGACTGAAGCGCTCGGCTTGCTCGGGCTCCAGCACCGGGCGCGGGGTGAAAGGCGCCTGGCTGGTTCTATCTTCTGCGGGGGTGGCCGCCGCCGGCTGCTCGGCCTGACGCGCCGCAAGCGAGGGCTGATCCCACTGGCGGTAAAGACTAAGCTGGTTAAGATGGCCGGAGATCAGCATGAATCAGAGCGAGCCGGTTGGATCCGTGCAACTTGCCCCATGCTCAGAGCACCAGCGCCCCGAGCATGGGCACCCCGCGCATGGGTCGGGGAAGTGATGCCAAAATACCTGATACTGGCAACCTTTAAGTATAGCTGAGACAGTCGAAACCGTCTGAAAATGCCTGCGACTGAAACAGTCGCTCAGTTTGCAATTGGGAGCATAACCGACCGATGCAAGAGCCGCTGCCGAGCTCCAAGGATCTGCCCGCGCGTCTGGGCCAGATCATGTTCTTTGCCGCCTGGATTGTCGGGCTGGCACTGCTGGGATTGTTTTTTCAGCAATATCTTGACGGCGAGGACAACCCCAATCGGAATCTGCAAGTCACGACCAGCAGCGATGGGCGCGCCCAAGTGGTCTTGAAACCCAACCGTTTGGGCCATTATGTCGCGCCCGGCACCATCAACGGAACGCCTGTCACCTTTCTGGTCGATACCGGCGCGAGCGCTGTCGCCCTGCCGCTTGAGCTTGCACGCCAACTCGCGCTGCCACTGAAAGCGGGCGGGCGTAGCAAGACCGCCAACGGCATTGTCGACACATGGACCACACGCATCGACCGCCTCACCATCGGCGGCCTGAGCGCGCAGAACATCCATGCGGTGGTCATGCCCAACATGCCTGGACACGAAGTACTGCTCGGCATGACGTTTCTGCGCCGGGTAGATTTGCTACAGCGCGACGATGTGCTGACCCTGCACGCCCCGCGTTAACCGGCGCACCAGTCAGCATCATTACTCGGGTTACTTCTGAACCACGCCAAGAATGCCGGTGTCGTCCACGACCACCAGCGAGGTGATGCGCCGCTCTGCCATCAGCTCCATCGCCGCGCTCATGCGGCTGTCGGGGCCGATCAGCACAGGATTAGTGGTCATCATGTCACGCGCCCGCGAGCGGAAAAAACCTTCCTGATTGGTCTCGAGTGCGCGGCGCAGATCGCCATCGGTGATCACGCCCTCGGCCGTGGTGCCATCCTGACTCACTATCGCCAAGCCGAGCCGGCCGCTACTCATGGTGGCCACCAGTTCGGCGGCCAGGGCATCCGGCTTGATAAAGGGCAGATTGTCAGCGCACATTTCATCGCGCACCAGGCCAAGCATGCGCCGCCCCAGACTGCCGCCCGGATGAAAGCGCGCGAAGTGATGCGCCTGAAAGCGACGCGCCCGCATCAGGGCGACGGCCAGCGCATCCCCCATCGCCAGGGTTGCGGTGGTGGAAGCCGTAGGGGCAAGCTGCAAGGGGCAGGCCTCGCGCGCCACATGCACCCAAAGATGATGATCGACCTGACGCGCAAGAGTCGAGCGGGTATTACCGGTCAGCGCAATGGTGCAATTGCCATTGTCTCGCAGAAAGGGGAGCAGGCGCAAAAGCTCCTCGGTCTCTCCGGAGTGAGAGATGGCAATTAAGGTATCGTTGCCATCGACCATGCCGAGGTCGCCATGACATGCCTCGGCCGGGTGCATGAAAAATGACGGCGTGCCCGTACTAGCCAGGGTGGCGGAGATTTTCTTGCCAATAATTCCGGACTTACCAATGCCGCAGACGATGGTGCGCCCGGAGCTGGCAAGAATGGCCGCTACGGCGGAGCTGAATGCACCATCGACATGGGCCGCAAGCCCAGCCACGGCTTCGGCCTCGATGCGAAAGACTTCCCGCGCGATTGCGGCGTAATCTGGCAACCCCTCTGGCGCCTTCACGCTCGCGCAGTCCACATCATGAATACCCGCAATTTGCTCGGAGCTTTCTATGCTGACGCTCATAGTCCCAGCGACCCCGAACAAGAAAACTGCTGTTTCACGTTAATCCTTTCATCACTTGCGTTGCACTCATGGACTCTTGCAGCGAGGCTAGCTAGCCAAACAACCGCGCCGCCAGGTGGAAGCCGGCGATATAGGTTCCCAACGCCGAGCCGATGGTGCTAAAAACAAACACTAGCAGGATACGGGCCACGCGGTTGCGCCACCAGCCCGACCAGCATGCAACCTCATCGCGCAGACGGCGGAAGTCCGCAACCCGCGGACGGCGCAGAAAGAGTTCGATAGCGGCAGCCACCATTCCCGCACCGATGGTTGGATTTAGCGACGTCAGGGGGGCGGCGCAAAAGGCGCCAATCACCGTGAGCGGATGCGCGCCTGCCAGCGCGGCACCCAGTGCGGACAGGCCACCGTTAATCAGCACCCAGTCGACAATCACGTCCCAGCCTACATCGGCCCCCTGGGTGAAACCACGGACGAAAAGCCCAAGAATCACCGCAACCACCAACCACGGCAGCGCACGCCAGAGCGCGCCGACCGGCGGCACCAACGACAGCTCGGCAATTAACTCAGCCGGCGAGCGCACCTGCCCGGTCAACTCCCGCGCCACACCTTTTGTATGTCCGGCACCGATAACCGCCAGTACCTGGCCATAGTCATGTTGGCCAATTTCCTCGCGCAGTCGCGCCGCCATAAAGCGGTCCCGCTCGTTAATCAGAGGCTCGAACAAGTCCTGACGGTTCTCGGCGAATTCGCTAAACGCCGTTTCGAGCACATCCCCCTGCTTCAGCGCCTCAATGTCATCTTCGGTGACCTGATCACGCGACAGCAGACCGGCCAACAACCCCACAAACAAATTCAGCCGCTTGAACCAGCCCATATTGCGCGCCGCGCGCCTGAGCGTCACCCCAATCTCGCGATCAATCAGCAGGATCGGCAATCCCAGACGCCGTGCCTGATCGATTGCCTCGCGCTGCTCGGCCCCAGGCTCGACGCCGATTTGTTCCGCCAGCCGCTGCTGATAGGCCGACAGCGCCAGGTTGGCGGCAACCATGTGCGCACGTTTCTCACGAATGACGGCAAAAAGGTCAAGCTTCGCAAGCGCATCTGGCTCCATTAGCGCCTGGTACCGGCTCTGACAGAGCTCAACCGCCACGGCTGAGTAAACTCCAGGCTCGCGCAGGAGCTCCCTAACCTTTTCGACGCTGGCGCGCGAGACATGCGCGGTGCCAAGCAGGGTCACCCGCGTATCCCCCACCGACAGCTTCAACAGGGGCTCGCTGGGAGCATCACGGGCTGACGCCTTATCCTGTGTCCGAGCAATTTCAGGCGACGACTCCAAAGCAACTCCCTAAACCGAAAAAAAAGTAGAATAATGCGGACAACTTGACCGATGCTCGGGCTTCGGTTCCATAATGCATACGTCTTATACCAAAACCCTTTGAGATTTCAGCTCGTTTCCGATTGGTATACCCGGCCGCCACAGACCAACCCGGAATCATCAGCCACGGCGCTCCATCATGCGACTTTTGCGGAAAAAGGACCCCCTATTATGCGCTTGACTCAATCCCCATTGCTACTGCTCGGGCTAGCATTGCTGTTGCCACTGCATGGCTGCCAACAGGTCAAGGAAGAACGCGAACATCGGCTGCTCGAGAGCGCGACCAACGGTTATCGACAGGCCATCCGCTGGGGCTACAATGATGCGGCGCTGCAATTCATCGAACCGGATAAGCGTCCGGAAGAACCATCGGAACTCTTTGATAATATTCGTGTGACTGGCTACGAGGTGGTGCGCCCACCCGTCATTATCGCGGACGGCAGGGCGGAGCAGATTGTCCGCATCGAATATGTGCTGAGTGATCGCCAGGCATTGAAGTCCATCGCTGACCGTCAGCAGTGGATTTATGACGAGGAGACCTCCAACTGGTGGCTCAGCTCGGGCTTGCCTGAGTTCAAAACCGACTAGCCGCCCCGGCAAGACAAGCCGCAGGGCCACGGCTGAGCGCAACCACCCAGTTTGAGTTCAGTGAGAAGGGTGTCGGCCGCCAGGGACGGCGACCAATCGGCTATTTCACAACGCGCAACGCTGGGCGCTTGGCTTTGCGTTCATCTTTGGCCTTGTCGCTCCCCTCAGCTTGATCCTGCCCTCCGGAACCCTGACTATCGAGTCCCTCCTCCTGCGGAAAGATCATGCCATGACCATTCTCGCGGGCGTAAATGCCAAGCACGGCAACCGGCGGCAATCCAACCACTGAAGGCACACCGCCAAAACGGGCGGAAAAGGTGATCATATCGTTGGAAATCACCAGATCTTTGACCGCTGTCGGGGCAATATTGAGCACAATTCGCCCTTCTTCGACAAACTTGCGCGGAACATCGGCCTCCGGGTGCAAGGCATCCACCAGAAGATGCGGCGTCATATGATTATCGAGTATCCACTCGAACAGCGCCCGAATCAGGTAGGGTCGATTGGATATCATGTTATTTCTCCGATGCCTCCCTGGCCCTAACACTCAAGCAAGGCAACCAAAATTGGCCTTTTGGAATCACCAGAACAATATTTTTATTCGGCACGGCGGACGTTAAACAATCGTGGCCATCTATGGACTTCTGGCGCACAAGTTCTGGCGCAAACCTTCTGCCGAAAAGTGAAGGCTGGCGCATTTTGGAACGATTCGTCACCCTCTAAGCGCATCTATACACAGCGCATATCGACTTTCGGCTTGTTTCGGATCGGGAAGCAGCCCGAAACAGACAACGCATTTGCGCCAGCGATACCCCAAACAGACAAAATTGTCAACACATATCTGAAACCATGTCGCGCTCGGCTTCGGTCAGACTCTCTTGAAACGAAGGACAGTCAAAGAGACGGCGCGCGTATTCCTTGGCGGCAGAGGCAGCCGCAGGCAATTCAACGCCCACAACCGGCAGCCGCCATAACAGCGGCCCAATACAGCAGTCCACCAGGGAAAGCTCGTCGCTCATAAAGAATCGATGGGCGCCGAATACCGGCGAAGTAGTCACCAGGCTTTCGCGCAATTGCTTGCGGGCTACCTTGGCTTCAGCCTCGGAGCCTTTGATAATGCGATCCATCAGCGCCGACCAGTCCCGATCCACCCGGTACATATAGACGCGGGTATTGGCCCGCGCCACCGGATCGATGGGCATGAGCGGCGGATGCGGAAAACGCTCGTCGAGGTATTCCATGATGATCCGCGACTCGTAAAGCCGCAGTTCACGATCAACCAGCGTCGGCACCGCCGCATAAGGGTTTGCGTCGATGACTTCTTCGGGGAGGGCGGAAAGGTCGACATCAACAATGTCGACAGTCATTTTTTTTTCAGCCAGCACCATCCGCACGCGATGGCAATACGGGCAGGTATTCGCTGAAAACAGCGTCATTACCGAACGTCGAGGTGAGACCACCGCGGAATTTCCTCATCGAGGCCGCGCGCCGTCTAGCGGGACCACTGCGGCGGACAACTGACGGATAGGCCGGGCGAAAATACCCGACCTGGATTACTGCGCTTTGGTTCTGTCCCGGCCATCGGCCGAGACAGAAACCACAATTGCGACCAAGACTGGATTAACGCTCATGGCCCCGGCCACCCGGAAAATTGAGCGGCTGTTTCACGCTAATCGATCAGACCAGACATTTGGCGTGATCCCACCTGTTTAGAGAACCAGTCTGCACGAATAAACCCTGCAACCCGCACTCAGGCAGATCCTCCCCAGCCTTGATCTGACATGGCACTCACTCAATGCACGTCTTTCCAGTACTCTTTTTTCAGCAGGTAGCTGAGGTAGCCCAGTACGGCCAGGAACAGGAGCACATAAACCCCAAGGCGTCTGCGCTCAAGCTTGATCGGCTCGCCAACATAGGTCAGGAAATTGGTGATATCCCGCGCCATGTTGTCGTACTCTTCAGGCGTGAGTGTGCCCGGCTCAACCAGCTTCAGCCCTGTGATGTGGCCACCGCCATCGTGCCCACCATCGGCATGAACAGCCTCCTGCACACCCTGCAAGTCAGCAAGCGCGTGGGGCATGCCGACATCGGGAAACACCAGATTATTCACGCCGTAGGGGCGGGAATCGTCAACATAGTAGGACTTGAGGTAGGTGAAGAGCCAATCCGGGCTGCGCCAGCGTGTCACCAGCGTAAGGTCTGGAATTGCTGTACCGAACCACTTTTCTCCGTCTTCAGGACGTAGCGAGTTAGTCATTAATTCGCCAGACCTCGCGTCCCCGAATATCAGGAACTCTTCAAGTTGCGCCTCGGTGATGCCGATATCCGCCGCCACCCGGTTATAACGGGCATACTTGAGCGTATGACAGCCCATGCAGTAGTTGACGAAGTATTTCGCGCCACGCTGCAGAGACGCCTGATCTGTTAGATCAATGTCGGCGTGCTCGAGCTCTGGCCCTTCCCCGCCGGAAGCCCAGGCGGCAAAGGGAGCGACCAAAAGGAAGAGTGCAAATAGACTGTTTCTCATGAGGTTACCCTTTCCGGAACAGGCTTGACCTTATCGAGTTTGCTGTAAATTGGCATCAGAATAAAGAACGCGAAATAGACTGCGGTAAATATCTGCGCCATCAGCGTATGAATATCACTGGCAGGTTGCAGCCCTAGATACGCCAGCACCACGAAAGACACCGCTAAGGCACCGAGCATGAAGCGGGAGATCGGCCCCTTATAGCGGATCGACTTAACCGGACTGCGATCGAGCCAGGGCAGCAGGAACAGAATGGCGATTGCCCCGAACATCACCAACACGCCGGGGAACTGCGAGCCCCCAATCGGCGGAATCGCGCGCAGCATGGCGTAGAAGGGGGTGAAGTACCAAACCGGGGCGATGTGCGCAGGCGTCTTAAAGGGGTCCGCAGGCTGGAAGTTGGGCGCCTCAAGGAACAGGCCGCCAAAGTCTGGCGCAAAGAAGACCACCGTGGAGAAGATCGCCAGGAACACCACCACGCCGACCAGATCCTTCACAGTGTAATACGGGTGGAAGGGAATCCCGTCGAGGGGAATGCCGTTTTCGTCTTTCTTTTCCTTGATTTCGATTCCATCCGGGTTGTTTGACCCGACATGGTGCAGCGCGACAACGTGAATGAACACCAGCGCCACCAGCAGGAAGGGAATCAGGAAATGGAAGGCAAAGAAACGGTTAAGCGTGGCATCCGAGATAACAAAGTCACCACGCACCCAAGTGGAGAGATCGGGGCCGATCTCTGGCACCGCCGCGAACAGATTCACGATGACTTGCGCGCCCCAGTAAGACATCTGCCCCCAAGGCAGCAGATAGCCAAAGAAGGCGGTTGCCATCATCGCCAGATAGATCACCACGCCGATGATCCACAGCAGTTCGCGCGGTTTGCGGTAGGAACCCCACATCAGCCCGCGGAACATGTGCAGGTAGATGACGATAAAGAAGGCCGATGCACCGGTGGAGTGCATGTAGCGGATCAGCCAGCCCCAGTCGACATCACGCATGATGTACTCGACCGACGCAAAGGCGTTTTCGGCCGATGGCTTGTAGTTCATCGCCAGCCAAATGCCGGTGACGATCTGCAGCACCAGCACTGTGATGGCCAGCACACCGAAAAAAGACCAGAAGTTTAGGTTCTTTGGCGCGTAATAGCGCGCCATGTGGTCGTTCCAGACGTTAAGAATCGGGAAGCGCTTGTCGAACCACCCAAGAAGACCTGTGGGTTGCGCGTGTTCAGCACTCATTAAGCCTGTCCTCCATCCTCACCCACCAGGATGGTGGTATCAGTCAGATAGGTATGTTTTGGGATGACCAAGTTGGTCGGTGCCGGCACACCCTTGAAAACGCGCCCGGCGAGGTCGAACTTCGACCCATGGCAGGGACAGAACCATCCGCCCTTCCATTCCGCACCCAGGTCATCGGGTGCCATCTCCGGCCGGTAGGTCGGTGAGCAGCCGAGATGGGTACAAATGCCGATAGCGACAAAATACTGCGGCTTGATTGACCGGGTTGGATTCTGGCAGTACTCCGGCTGCTGGGGCACGGTCGACTGCGGATCGACCAACTTAGAGTCGTTCTTAGGCAGATTCTCAAGCATCTCTGGCGTGCGAGACACCACCCAGATGGGTTGGCCGCGGAACTTGACCCGTAGCAGCGCGCCGGGCTCGAGCTTGGTAATGTCTGCCTTGACTGGAGCGCCGGCCGCGCGCGCTTTGGCGCTCGGATTCATCGACGCAATGAAGGGTACAGCGACGAAGCCAGCGCCAACGGCACCGACGACGCTCGTGGCGGCGACGAGGACCCGCCGCCGCGTCTTATTAACGCCTTGTGCGCTCATTTGCTCAAAAGACCCCCGTAGGCTCGTCCGGACGACGCCTCGGACCGGAGGCGGTCGCACAGTTTCAAAAGAAAATGGAAAATAAGTATATCGCGAAGCACTTCACAAAAGATCGCGCATTCTGGCCGATCCTGCCCGCTGCGGTCAAGACACAAACAAGACTTTAGACGCATGCATTGGGTTAAAACCCCGATGCCACGGCCTGTTACAGCAGCCCGAACAGCGCCTAGAAGCAACTGCCGGGGGCTTTGGTCGGCTCCGCGAGGTCCGATTGCCCAAGCATTAAATGCATCAAGGCAAGAACCCGGCCACGACATTCCGCAAATACCCGCGGAATCCAATCGGATTTATCCCTTGCGCATTCGGCACGATAAGGCTCATGGTCCCGGCCACCTCGAGCATGCAAGCAGCTGTCTCACAGAAAGAGGACAGCCACCCGTATTCCGCCACGCCTGATGAAGGCGACTCGGCCGAGAGAGCCCGCCTCTCAGGCCGGGTTGTTGATATCAATAAACCGATGCTCAAGGCCAAAACGCTTGCCCAAATGCTCGCCGAGGGCACAAATACCCCCGCGCTCGGAGGCATGATGGCCGATGGCAAAATAGTCCACCCCGAACTCGCGCGCCTGATGCGTGGTCGACTCAGAAATCTCGCCGCTTAAAAAGGCATCGACTCCCAAGGTCGCGGCCTGTTCGATGTAGCGCTGACCGCCCCCGGTGCACCAGGCCAACCTGTGAATCGGGCGTTCGGATGCCGCAATATGCAGTGGACTCCTCCCAAGCGCCTCGGCGATGCGCTCGCACAAACGCTGCGCGGGCTGCGCGCTTGGCAGGTACCCGCACCATAGGAGCGGCTCGCTCGCCGAGGCCGGCGCCGGCTGCTCGATACCAAGCAGTCCGGCGAGGCAGCGATTGTTGCCAAGCTCAGCGTGCGCATCCAACGGCAGGTGGTAGGCCAGCAGGGACATCTCAGCCGCATGCAACGCCTTGATGCGGCGGCCTTTGATGCCAACCAGACAAGGATCCTCGCCTTTCCAAAAAAACCCGTGATGCACCAGCAGGGCGTCTGCCCCATCCGCCGCTGCCGCGTCAATCAGCGCCTGACTGGCGGTCACCCCGGTGACGATGCGCGCGACGCGACTCGCCCCTTCCACCTGGAGTCCGTTGGGGCAGTAGTCTTGAAAATCCGCGATTGACAGACAATCCGCACAGTAATCAACCAGTGTTTTCAGCTCAATCATCACACAACCTCTTTTTGCCGCAGAGCCACAGGTGCAAAAACCCCGTCCGATCAGCCGGGGACCGCGCCGCCGCTAGCGACCGCACTCGCTCTGGCGGGCAAATCCGACGGATTGAGCGCACCGGCGCGCACCAGGGCTCCGGCCAACATGCCGCCCCAGCGCGCCAGCACGTCGAGATCCCCCAGCGTCGGCTGAACGCCTTGCGCAAGACGCAAATCCCAGTCGGCCAACATCTGCTCAAATCCTTCAACCTGCTTGATGGCGCAGTGACTGCAATCGCCGTCACATTCAATACTGGCAAGGTCGGCGCGACCGAGCAGTTCGCGCGCCTGCGCGAGTAGTCGGCGCATGGCGGTGCGCGGATCGGGTTTTCGAACACTAACAACCGAGGCGTCTATCATGCGCACCCATCAGTCATTCACGCGCAAACCCACGCAGCCCCGGCACATCTCCCACCTAGAGCCCTGCACCACAGCTGGTAAATGCCTATACTGAAGCAAGAGCCAATCACCCGTGATCAAGTCCGTGCCATTTCGCCCAAACAGCCCCTTCTCTCCCAGCCCGCACGAGCCCTCCCGCAGGCACGACCTGCTCACCGACAGGCTGGGACTGCACAGGCTTGCCCTCTGCTGCGCGCTCCTCACCGGCTGCGCTAGCCCAGTTCCGGTTGCAATTCGTGACTCGGCGCAGCCCGAGATTGCGCTCACGGCTGTTCAACAAACACCGGCGGCCTATCTCGGACGCTCGGTACGCTGGGGCGGGCGCATTCTTGAGGTCACCAACAACGCCGAGACCACGCACATCATGGTCCTCGCGAGCCGTCTTGCACAAGACGGCAGCCCCGCCACCGACACTCCCTCAACCGGGCGCTTTATCGCCGAATTCCAGGGCTTTATCGATCCCACGCGTTACCCAAGTGACCGGCTGCTGACCGTGGTCGGGCCCATCCTTGCGGTCGAGCCGCATGACATCGGCAACTACCGCTATCCCTACCCGATCGTGGCTGCTCTAACAGCTTATCTCTGGCCCGAGCCCGAACCGGTGGTATTCGGCTCCCCCTACGGCTGGTGGGGACCCGGCTTCGGGCCCTTTGGTTACGGTCCCTGGTGTTGCAGCCCCTTCTGGTACGGTCCAGGTTTCGGTTATGGCATCTGGTAGACAATTGAATCTTGCAAGCCTGGCCGCGATGGCCTTCTGCGCCTTGCTCATGCTCGGCGGCTGTGCCAGCGATGGCGGGTATTGCCCGTCAACTCTTACCAACCCCTATCCATCGCCAGCAGCCATGCAGGGGTTACCTCCCGAAGACGTGCGGCTGGGGGAACATCTCACCTGGGGCGGCATCCTGATCGATGCCCGGCATCTCGCCAGCACGACCGAACTCGACATCAGCGCCCGTCCGCTCGACGCTGCCTGCCAAGTACGCAACGATGTGATGGCACTCGGACGTTTCAGAGTGCGCTACCCAGGCTATTTTGAAACCGCAGATCTGATCCCGGGCCAGCCGCTGCGCGTCT
Organism: Thiorhodovibrio frisius; assembly: GCF_033954835.1. Lineage (NCBI taxonomy): Bacteria > Pseudomonadati > Pseudomonadota > Gammaproteobacteria > Chromatiales > Chromatiaceae > Thiorhodovibrio > Thiorhodovibrio frisius. Next base: position 483,240 of record NZ_CP121471.1, on the reverse strand, counting down.
CCGGGCGCCTCGCCGCCATGGAAACCCGCAGCAGCACAGGCGAAAGGATTCCAGTAGTGACAGAAGCCACCCTGCATGGCCTTGCCCGCGCCAGCGCGGCTCGCGTCGATCAGAATGCTGTCTACCGTCCCCGCATCGGCATCAGTATCGGCGCCGGCTCCGGCTGGAGCGGCGGCGGCATCGGCATCAGCTTCTAACCCCGGCTCACAGCTCCCGACAGGTTTCCAACACCACGGGCGCACTGGTGCGACCGCTGCGCGAACCGGTGGCTTCCATTTTATCGACCACATCCATGCCGTCGGTCACCTCACCGAAGACCACATGCTTGCCGTCCAGCCAGGGTGTGGGCGCGACAGTGATGAAAAACTGCGAGCCGTTGCTGTCGGGCCCAGAATTGGCCATGGACAGCAAGCCGGGCTTGGTGTGCTTGAGTTTGAAGTTCTCATCGTCAAACTTGCGGCCATAGATCGACTTACCGCCGCTGCCATTGCCGCGGGTGAAGTCCCCGCCCTGGATCATGAAGCCTGGAATAATGCGGTGGAAGGGGCTACCGGCGTAGCTGAGATCATCGCCCTTCTCGCCGGTGCAGAGCGCGCGGAAGTTCTCTGCCGTCTTGGGCACCGTATCGGCAAACAGCTCGAACTCGATGGTACCGGCTGGCTCGCCGCCGATACTGACATCCATGGCGACCTTGGGATTTTCTGCCGCCTCGGCTTCGGCCCAGGCCAGACCAGTGGCGAGGCTAACACCACAAAAGAGCGCCAATGCGCGTTTTGCCATTGTTTTCATTTAGTCTTTTCCTCGCTGATATCATCCAAAGAAGTCATTTGAGTCAAAATAGCGCCTCAGCATCAGAATTGCCAAGCCGCCCGCGCAACGCAACCATTGTCAGGGAGCCGCCGCAGCTTGGCAATTTCTTGACGACCAGACCATAGCGCTGGACGCGCGCGACTGAACCACCGATCATTTCCTGACATCAGCACACCCACGGAGTTCTTTGCGATGACCGAACCCCTGTTGATCGGCAAAGGCGAGCACATCATCTGGCTGCGCCCAGACAAAGCCAACCGCCATGGCTTGATTGCCGGGGCCACCGGCACCGGCAAGACCGTTACCCTGCAACTGCTCGCCGAACAATTCAGCCGCATCGGCGTGCCTGTGTTCATGGCCGACGTGAAGGGCGACCTGGCCGGCATCAGCCAGCCCGGCGGCGAGAATGCCAAGGTCGCCGAGCGGGTTCAAGAATTAGACCTCGAGTCACTGGGCTTTCGCTACGACAAGAACCCGGTCAGTTTCTGGGACATCGGCGGCGCGCTCGGCCATCCGGCCCGCACCACCGTCAGCGAAATGGGGCCCATGTTGCTCGCGCGCCTGCTGGGGCTGAACGACACCCAGGAAGGGGTGCTGAACATTTGCTTTCATATTGCCGACGAGAATGGCCTGCTGCTGCTCGACCTCAAAGACCTGCGCGCCATCCTGAACTTCGCCTCCGAGCAGGCCGACGCGCTGCGCACCACGGTCGGGCATGTGTCCCAGGCATCGGTCGGCGCCATTCTGCGGCGACTGCTGCGGTTCGAGCAGGCCGGCGGCGAGACGCTCTTCGGCGAGCCAGCGCTGGACCTGTCCGACCTGATGCAGACCGACATCGACGGACGCGGGGTGGTGAACATCCTGGCCGCCGAATCCCTCATCCAGAACCGCACACTCTATGCCAGCTTCCTGCTGTGGCTGCTCTCGGAGTTGTTCGAGCAACTGCCGGAAGTGGGCGATCCGGACAAGCCGAAGTTTGTGCTCTTTTTCGACGAAGCGCATCTGCTTTTCGACGACGCGCCCGAGGTGCTGATCGAGCGCATCGAGCAAGTGGTGCGGCTGATCCGCTCCAAGGGCGTCGGGGTGTATTTTGTCACCCAAAACCCGCTGGACATCCCTGACACAGTGCTCGGCCAGCTCGGCAACCGGGTGCAGCACGCGCTGCGCGCCTTCACCCCCAGAGATCAAAAAGCCGTGCGCGCGGCGGCCCAGACCTTCCGCCAAAATCCGGCCATCGACACCGAAAGCGCCATCACCGCGCTCGGCGTTGGCGAGGCGCTGGTCTCGGTGCTTGATGAGGACGGCATCCCCACCCCAGTCGAGCGCGTGTTGATCGCTCCACCCGGCAGCCAGCTTGGCCCCATCAGCGCTGATGAGCGCGCCGCACTGATGCGCCAGTCGCTGGTCAGTGGCGTCTACGACCAGGCCATCGACCGCGTCTCCGCCTATGAAACCCTCAAGACCATGGCCGAGCAGGCCGCAAGAGCAGCTGAGCAGCGCCAGGACCTGCCATCACCGCCGCCTGCGGCCACCAGGCGCGCAAGCAAAAGCCGCTCCAGCAATCGCCAGACACCGATGGAAGCCATGCTGAAAAGCACCCTGCGCTCAGTCGGCAGCCAGCTCGGCCGCCAACTGGTGCGCGGCGCTCTGGGCTCGCTTTTTGGCGGCAGCCGCCGGCGGTAAGGACCGAATTGCTTGATTTGTGAACGCCGTGCAGCAAATTAAAGTCGATTACCGCCGCAGCGAACCTAGGGTAATGAATCCGTGTGATTCACAGTAAGCAGCATTGTGGAGGATTTATCCATGTCAGATGACAAGACGATTCAGGCCCAGAAGGCCAGCAAGACACTTCGCCGTTTCGGTCTAGGACTCGGTGCCTTAGGAGCGTTGTCGAGTGTTTTCGGAATCTATTTCCTCTTTATCGCGAATGAGACCTTGTCATGGTCTTCTGTCGATGGTTCTGTCGTGAAGACCAGTATCAATACTGCATCTTCCTTGCAAAAAGGCTCGGGAGCCACGTCTGACTTTGCCATCGAGTATTATGTGTCTATTGACTACACCTATGACGTTAATGGTCAGCCCTACGTCTCATCTCTGTATTCACTCGGAGAAGGCGAAAACGTGGGGCGGCGCTTCAGGGATCGCGGTGACGCAGAAGCAGAAGCGGCATCACGTTTTCCAACAGGCACCGTCGTCACTGTCCATTACAACCCGCAAAACCCAGCCGAGGCTGTCCTTAAAACCGGCTGGAATTGGGGAACCTTGACTCCACTCTTGCTGGGGCTCTTTCTGGGCGGCACCGGGTGGCTGTTCTATGCGGTTGGGAAATCAGCAAAGGTACCGTCACAATCGAAAGCGTGACGTCGCTCCACTATGACCCCGGTGATCGCGTCACCCTATATTTCAACCCTGAGAAGCCGTCGATTTCCGTTCTCGAGAAGAAGAACCCCGGCATTTTCGTTGTCGCCGTTCTGGTCTTGCTGGCGCCGCCGAGCTGTCGCGCCAGATCGTTGAAGCGCACCGGGCCGTCTTGCAGGTGCCAGAGGATGGAGCCCTTCCACTTGCCGCCTATGATGCGCATCCCCCGCTCGATCGGGCAGGGCTCGAAGCAGGTGTTGAAGACGCTCTTGCGCCCATCGGGTTGTAGCTCAACGACAGCTTTTGCGGTCTGCATGGTTACCAAAAGTATACTGGTTGATATTGGTTAATGAGCGTAGAAGGATGCCGCCATCCTTTCACTTTGAATGGCGAATCCACCTGACAGCATCCAAGAGGGCACCTCACCCATGCGGCGCATCCTGGTCCTGTTCGCTCACCCCTCCCTCGACCGTTCGGAGGTCAACCGCCCCTTGATGCAGGCCACCGCCTGCGTCGAAGGGGTGAATCTGGTCGATCTCTACGCCGAGTACCCGGACTTCCAGATCGACATCGACCGCGAGCAGGGGCGACTGCTGGCCCATGACGTGATCGTCTTCATGCACCCGCTCTACTGGTACTCGACGCCGGCGATCCTCAAGGAATGGCAGGATCTGGTGCTGGAGTATGGCTTCGCTTACGGCTCCAAGGGCACGGCCCTGCGGGGTAAACTCTTCCTCTCTGCCCTGACCGCCGGTGGCGGCGAGGTGGCCTACCAGACCGAGGGCTTCAACCACTTCACGATCCGCGAGCTGCTCCAACCGCTGGAGCAGACCGCGTCGATGTGCGGGATGCGCTACCTGCCGCCCTTCGCTCTGTTCGGCGCGCGCACCGCGGTGGAGGAAGGGCGGATTGACGCCCATGTCGCCGACTGGGTGCGTGTCCTGTCGGCGTTGCGCGACGACCGCCTCGACATCGAGACCGCCAGCGGCCTAACCCGGCTCAACGCCGACCTCGGCGCCATCATCACGGAAGTCTGAACCATGGGCGGGCTCCTGTTCCACGCCTTCGTCTATCTCTGCGCCGCGGTGATCGCCGTGCCGATCGCCAAGCGCCTCGGGCTGGGTTCGGTGCTCGGCTACTTGATCGCCGGCATCGTCATTGGTCCCGTTATCGGGCTGGTGGGTTCGGAGACCCAGGAGATCCAGCACTTCGCCGAGTTCGGCGTGGTCATGATGCTGTTTCTCGTCGGCCTTGAGGTGGAACCGCGCCTGCTGTGGGAGATGCGCGCCCGCCTACTTGGGCTCGGGGGGTTGCAGGTCGCGGTGACCGCTGGCTTGATCGCCGCCATCGCCCTGGCCCTGGGCAGCGAGTGGCGCATCGCCTTCGCCATCGGGCTGATTTTCTCGCTGTCCTCCACCGCCATCGTCCTGCAGACCTTGAACGAGAAGGGGCTGACCAAGACCGAGGGCGGGCGGGCCAGCTTCTCGGTGCTGTTGTTCCAAGACATCGCCGTAATCCCCATGCTGGCGCTGATCCCACTGCTGGCCCTGCCCGAGCTGGCCGGTCATGGAGCGGCGGAGGCAGTTGCCCAGGGCCACGGGGATGCCATGAGCCTGGTCGCCGGTCTCCCCGGCTGGGCCCATGCCGGGGTGGTGCTGGGCGCGGTGGCGGTGGTGTTGCTTGGCGGGCATTTTCTCTCCCGGCCTCTGTTCCGTTTCATCGCCGACGCACGCTTGCGCGAGATCTTCACCGCCAGCGCCTTGCTGCTGGTGGTGGGTATCGCCCTGTTGATGACCCTGGTGGAGCTCTCGCCGGCGTTGGGAACCTTCCTCGCCGGCGTCGTGCTGGCCAACAGTGAGTTCCGCCATGAACTCGAATCCGACATCGAGCCGTTCAAGGGGCTGCTGCTCGGACTCTTCTTCATCACTGTCGGCGCCGGTATCGATTTCGACGTCCTGTTCGGCGACTTCGGGATGGTGCTCGGCCTGACCCTGGGCCTGATGGTCCTCAAAGGCTCAGTGCTGCTCGGGCTCACCCGGCTGTTCCAGCTGGACTCCCGTGATGGCTGGCTGCTCACCCTCGGGCTCGCCCAAGCCGGCGAGTTCGGTTTCGTACTGCTGAGCTTCACGGTCCAGAACAGCGTGATTCCCCAAGATCTGGCCAAGACACTCTCCCTGGTGGTCGCTCTGTCCATGCTGCTGACCCCGGCGCTGTTCATCCTCTACGACAAGCTGGTCCTCCCGCAACTACGCAGCACGGGTGCCGCCCAGCCCGACACCATCGACGAACAGGGCGCTGTGGTGATTGCCGGCAATGGCCGTTTCGGTCAGATCGTTAACCGGCTCCTGGTCGCCGGCGGTGTGCGAACCGTCGTGTTGGATCACGAGGCGACAGTCATCGACATGGCCCGCAAGCTTGGTATCAAGAGCTACTACGGCGATGCATCGCGTCCTGATCTGCTGGAGGCAGCGGGGATCAAGCACGCGGCCGCCTTTGTCATTGCCATTGATGACCCCGAGCGTGCCATGGAGATGGTCGAGCGCGTGCACCGGCACTATCCGGGGGTCCGAATCCTGGCCCGCGCCTTTGACGTCAATCATCTGTACCTGCTCCGCAAGGCCGGCGTGGACCTGGCCGAGCGCGAACTCTTCGAGGCATCGCTGAAGCTGGGCGCCGAGACGCTCAAGGTGCTCGGTCTCCACCCCTTCAAGGTCGAGAAGATGGTTCGAGCCTTCCGCCGGCATGACGAGTCTGGCCTCGACCAGCTCTACGAACTCTGGGATGAGAACCCGGACATCGCCCGCAACCGAGCACTGCATGCGCGGGCGAGACAGCATGGCGAGGCGCTGGCGGAGCTGATGGAGGCCGACCGGCTCCAACTGCATGATCGCTCAGAGCGCGGTTGGACACCGCCGCCGAAGGGTTACACCAAGGACATGGAAACGGCCAGCGTAGGGGAAGCAGCCCTCCAAGGGGATAGATTGCCATGAACCGGAAAGAACCACTCAGCGCCGACCCGCGCATCTGTCACGGAAAAGTGTGCGTCAAAGGGACGCGTATCATGGTGTCCGTGATCCTCGACAATCTGGCAGGCCAGATGTTGCAGCTCCTCGATAAGCAACCGTTACGGCGGGAATACAGCCGATAGCAGCCGCTTTTGTGCACCGGACCCATTCGGTTTATTGGTCGCCTATCGCGAAGCTGGCAATCTGACTCGGCAAGCGTGCCGCTGCTGGACTGCACGCACGACTCAGGGCAAGATGCCCATGAGCGGCGCATACATCAACCTAGGGTCTTGTATAGGAAACACCATGAACGACCAATCCAAGCAGTATCAGCAACTCATCAATAAGTGCTGGGCCGACGAGGCCTTTAAGCAGCGGCTCTTGGCAAACCCCGCTGAGACGCTCAAGTCAGAGGGTATCGAGGTGCCTGAGGGTGTTCGGGTGCAGGCAGTGGAGAACACCGCGCAGGTCTTTAATCTGGTGATTCCCGCCCGGCCTAAAGAGCTCTCGGATGAGGAGTTGGAGGTAGCTGGGGGGATGGAAGATATTTTTAGGGAAGGTCGTTATGGAAGCAAGTTGTTTTGATGCAACGTAAAGAGTAAAAACACGCTCCGCCCATCGGCCAACGTCTCCGTAGCGGACGAAGTCGACATAGATGTCCTGATCGGTCGGCCAATGCAATTGGAAGTCCGCGAGGAAAGCCGGCCAGTCGAGCGGCAGGTGGTGAGCCTCGAAATAGGCCAAGGGAAACGAGAAGGCGTGATCGATGCCGACCAGTGTGGGTCGCTCTTCCGCCAGCCGCTCTGCCAGGTACTGCGCGAGGCCGCGTCGCGTCCAATACTTGCGCGGGCTCGGCGGCGGTAGGATATTGGCGGGCGGCTCCGTGCGCGTTGCGGAGTAGAGGCGCAGACCCTTCAGGCTCTTGGCGGGTGTTTCCGCGCCCGAGTAGTCGATGCCGAAGTAGCGTTCGAATTGCGGCATGGGCGGTCAGGCGGCGGTGAGCTCCGCGACGAGGGCGTCGAGTAGGTTCGCGGCGGTGGCGCGGGAGGCGGCGAGCTGCGTTTCCAACACATCCATCAAGGTCATCAGTTGATCCACTTTGGCGAAGAGGTAGGGGTCTTTCAGCAGTCCCTGAGCGATGCTGGCGTGAACCTCCGGCAGTGTGCTGGCGAAGTTGGTGACTGCTCCGCCCTGACGCTCGTGCGCCCGCTGCTTGATCTGCACCCTGAGGGTGTCGCGGCTCCAGCCCTGGTCCAGGGTCTGCCGTGCGTACCAGAGGCGGGTCGGAAGGTCTTTGATCTTTTCAAACAGCACGACATGATGAAACCAGGGCAGGCCAAGGATGATGTCGAGCGGGAAGAGCGATTGTGCAGCAGGCTGCTGCACAATTGTCATAGTCGGATTTTTTGGGGATCGAGAAAGTGCAGCGCGTTGCTGCACCAATGGTGCCGCAGCCTGCGGCACAAGTGGCGGAACACCGTATTCCCGGGCAAACCGGATCATGTATTTCAGGTTTCTTTCAGAGAATCCCTTCTGTTCCGGCAACTCGTTCTTCAGATCAGTCGCTAGTCGCGGGATGACCCCAGCGCCCCAGCCCTCCCGCTCCTGCCGCGCGGCGATCAGGCAGCCGATATCCCAATAGAGGCGGATCATTTCGGCATTGGCAGACAGGGCCGCGCGGTGCTGGGCCTGGCGAACACGGGCCTTGATGTCCCCGAGCAGGTCGCGGTAGAGCGTGAGTTCCTGGGCCTTCATCGCGTCAGGGCTTCCATGAGCTGTGCCTTTAACTGTGCGCGCGTCTCGGCGATCTGGTCGAGGAGCTGTTCGTATTCGGGCAGGAGTTGGTCCAGGTTGCCGGGGCCGGTGTCGGCCTTGTGCGGGTTCTTGAGGTCGAGGTTGAAGTTGCCGGCCTTGATCTGGTCGACGGAGACACGCCAGGCTTGCTCGTTTTCCACGCGGGATTTAAAGCCGTCCTTCTCCTCGCCCCACCAGGCGCGCTCGGGCTGGAACTCCTCGATGCGGATGGGTTTGCCCTTGTTGTAGCTCTTGGCGCCGGGCGGATAGGGGTGCTCGTAGTACCAGACGTGGGTGGTGGGAACACCCTTGGTAAAGAACAGCAGGTTGGTGCGGATGCCGGTGTAGGGATTGAAGACGCCGTTGGGCAGGCGAACGATGGTGTGGAGGTTGCAGTCGGTGAGCAGCGCTTCTTTGATGCGGGTCTTCACACCCTCGCCGAAGAGGGTGCCGTCGGGCAGCACCAGGCCCGCACGGCCGCCGGGCTTGAGGATCTTCATCAGCAGCACGAGGAACAGATCGGCGGTCTCGCGGGTGCGGAATTCGGCGGGGAAGTTGGCCTCGATGCCGTCCTCCTCCATGCCGCCGAAGGGCGGATTGGTGACGATGACGTCCACCCGCTCCTTCGGCCCCCAGTCCCGCAATGGACGGGCGAGCGTGTTGTCGTGGCGGACATTGGAGGGTACGTCGATGCCGTGCAGGAGGAGGTTGGTCATGCACAGCACATGCGGCAGGTGCTTCTTCTCAATGCCGGCGAAGCAGTCCTGGATGCCGCGCTCGTCGGCTTCGGTCTTGGCCTGCTTGCGCAGGTGCTCGACGGCGCAGGTGAGGAAGCCCCCGGTGCCGCAGGCGGGGTCGAGGATGGTCTCGCCGAGACGCGGATCGACCTGCTCGACGATGAACTGGGTGACGGCGCGCGGGGTGTAGAACTCGCCGGCATTGCCGGCGGATTGCAGGTCCTTCAGCAGCTTTTCGTAGATGTCGCCAAACATGTGGCGGTCGTCGGAGGCGTTGAAGTCGATGCCGTTGATCTTGTTGATCACCTGCCGCATCAGGGTGCCGTTTTTCATGTAGTTGTTGGCATCCTCAAAGCTCATGCGGATGAGCCCGGCGAGGCGGTCGCCAACGCTAGTCAGGGCCTTGAGCCTGGGCAGCAGGTCGTTGTTGACGAAATCGAGCAGGGCGTCGCCGGTGATGCCCTCGTCGTCCGTCGCCCAATTGGACCAGCGCAGCCGTTCGGGGAGCGGCGAGCGGTAGTCGTCGCGCAGTAGCTCCAACTCCTTCTCGCGGTCATCGAAGATCTTGAGGAAAAACATCCAGCCGAGTTGTTCGAGCCGCTGAGCGTCGCCGTAGGTGCCGGCGTCTTTGCGCATGATGTCCTGGATGGTCTTGACCAGGTTGGAGACGTTGGGCATGGGTTAGGCGGCTTCCTGATACAAGGCGGTTTCGAGTTGGCGCACGGCGGCGAGATAGGCGGCTTTGTCGCCAAAGAGTTTGACGATTTCAACCGGGGTGCCCAAGGCGGGCAGCGGGTCCACCTTGAGGATGTCCAGGGACTCGACGCTGCGGATGCCGGCGTCGGCGTATTTCTGGAGCAGCGCATCGAGGACTGCGCGCGCCTGCTCGCCGTAGGTGCTGAAGACATCGCGCTTACGCACCTGGTCGGCGCGCTCGCGGCGGGTCAGCGGCGGCTGGTCGAAAGCGACGTGACAGACCAGATCGAAGGCGTCGTAGTCGCGGCCGACCTGTTCGGCCAGCTCGTCGAGGAAGACGCCTTTGGCGGCCAACTCATCCAAAATCGCCTGCTTGCGGTCGGCGTCGTTCCAGGCGTTGAGGAAGGCGTCCAGCGAGCTGTATGCATTACGCAGGGTCTTGCGTGAATAGTCCCGGAGAGACTCGGTGATCAGCTTGCCGTCAGCATCGAGATATTGGACGCGCTCGGTGACGACGCAGACCTCGACGTCGTCTACGTAATAGCGGGTGACGCCGGGGCCAGGCGGGTCTTGGTCGCCACCGAAGGGATCGCTGTCGTCTTCGACACCGGCTTCGCCGTCCTCTTGCGGGAGTTCGTCATCGGGCGGGATCGGCGGCTGATCGGGGCCTGGCTCGTAGATCTGCACGGGATCGCCGTCGAAGTCCGGATCAGCAAAGAGCGCCGTGGCCCGGCGGAAATCCATGATGGTGAAGTAGAGCTTGCCGTAATCCTCGTTGATGCGGGTGCCGCAGCCGATGATCTGCTTGAACTCGGTCATGGAAGCGATGCGCTTGTCGAGCACGATCAGGCCGCAGGTTTGCGCATCCACGCCGGTGGACATGAGCTGGGAGGTCACGGCGATGACCGGGAAGGTGGATTCGGGGTCGATGAAGTTGTCGAGCTGGGCCTTGCCCTCGTCGTTGTCGCCGGTGATGCGCATGACGTACTTGCTGTTGGCGGCGGCCAGGTCCGCATTGGCGTTGACCAGGGCTTGGCGCATGCGCTCGGCGTGATCGATGTTCTGGCAGAAAACGATGGTCTTGGTGAAGCGATCAGTCGCCTTGAGGAACTCAGTGATCTTGGCGGCGACCAAGGCCGTGCGTCGCCCGAGGATCAGATTCTTGTCGTAGTCGCTGTCGTTGTATTCGCGATCCTCGATGGCATGACCGAACTTATCCGTCTGCCCGGACTCGGGTCGCCAGCCGTCCAAATCCCGGTCAAGCCCGATGCGCACGACCTTGTAGGGCGCGAGAAAGCCGTCGGCGATGCCCTGGCGCAAGGAGTAGGTGTAAATCGGCTCGCCGAAATAGTCGATGTTGGAGACGTCCTTGGTCTCCTTTGGGGTGGCGGTCATCCCGATCTGGGTCGCCGTCGAGAAGTAGTCGAGCACCTTGCGCCAGGCGGCGTCGTCCGCCGCGCTGCCACGGTGACACTCGTCCACGAAGACCAGATCGAAGAAGTCCGAGGAGAACTGCGTGTAGATGTTCTGCTCCTCTTCGGTGCCGGTCACCGCTTGGTAGAGGCAGAGATAGATCTCGAATGCCTTGTCCACCGTGCGGTTGGTAATCTTGGTCATGGCCTGACCGAACGGCTTAAAGTCGTTGGTCTTGGTTTGGTCGGCAAGGATGTTGCGGTCGACCAGGAACAGGATGCGTTTCTTGGCGCCGGATCGCCATAGCCGCCAGATGATCTGAAAGGCGCTGTAGGTCTTGCCCGTCCCCGTGGCCATGACCAGCAGGATGCGGTTCTCCCCGCGCGCAATGGCCTCGATGGTGCGATTGATGGCGATGAGCTGGTAGTAGCGGGGCGTCCTGCCGGAGCCGTCGTCGAAATAATCCTGGGTCGCGATGGCTGCCTCTGCCCCGGCCAACCCCTTGGCATGGCAATAGCGCGCCCAGAGTTCGCCTGGGCTGGGAAAGGCGTCCAAGGGGATTTCGCGGGTGACGGCTCCAGTGGTCGTTGCGCGATCATGCTCCAGAAAGGCGTCGCCGTTGGTGCTGTAGACAAAGGGAATGTCGAGCATTTCCGCGCAATCCAGCGCCTGCTGCATCCCGTCACCGACGGCGTGGTTGTTGTCCTTCGCCTCGATCAGTGCCAGCGGGATGTTGGGTTTGTAGACGAGGATGTAGTCGGCCCGTCTGGCGACGCCACGCTTCACCGTCTTGCCGCGAACGATGACACGCCCCTTGGTGAAATAGACCTCCTCGCGCACCTGGGTCATGAGATCCCACTTGCCTCCATTCGCGCCGATCAGCGCCGGCGTGATGAACTTGGTGCGAATGTCTGCTTCGGTCAGGGCCTTTTTGTTCATGCCCGCAAGAGGTTCCCTGGTGGATTCACGCTGCGCGAGGGTCCAGAGCCGGGTTAAAGGGCCGGGGAATCTGAGCCCAACTGCTTACCGGCAGTTCGGTCGATAGTGTACCCAACTTGTTGGAGAAAGAGGAGTCCGTGGCCGCGCGGCTCGCGATGACGAATCTCCGGCGGAACTTGGGATATTGGATTTTTGACAAAAGCGACAGGAGCCTGAGCCAAGTCCTTATTGTGTACCACTGACCGGCAGCTTCGGATCCCTTTTCGGTCACAGATCGGTCTGAACTGATTGGCGGGGCGTGGCCGGAAAGCGACCCGAGAAACGGACTACAGCGGTAAAAGGTGGGATAGGGACTAAGGCCACCTGCCTCATGGCTTAGGCCGTGGCGCTTCCTACCCAGAAGGTCAAGTTCTTATCGAGGAACTCGTCGTATCGCATGTAGTGCGTGCCATCACAGGAGAAGGTCAGGCTAATCATGCCGTTGAACAGGTTGAGCGACGCGGAGCGCAGGTAGAAGGTATCGTCCATCAATCGCAGTTCCTTTAACGCATTGAGGATGGGCGAGATGCTTGCCTGCGGAATCACAGCCTCAGCCGAATAGGCTCGACTGGGATAGACCAGGCAAATGTCCGGGTCCGAGAGCGCCTCATGATCAAGGATGCGGTAGCGAAACGGATCATCCACAGTCCACACCGTCGCCCGACTGCTCGAAAAGTGCACCACGCCCTGAAACATCCCGCGATCGACCAGCAGCTCCTCAATGACGCTGAGGACTTGATCGAGGTTCTGATCTATCGGGCTTTCGACACGCGTCTGCAAGAGCACCGTGTTGCGAATCGATGGGTCGCCTTTGATCTGGAGCCAGTGGGGCAGGTCCTCATAGAGCTTCGCCGTCACCGGCAAATCTTTGAGATTGAAGGTCGCACCAACATAACCCAGCAGTTCCCAGTCGCGGCGGACGACGTGCAAGGCCGTCAGCGATGGGCGATGCGAGACGAGCCCGACATAGGCATCCGAGAGCAGGAAGCCCCACGCCGGAACGGCCTCACGCATGTAGGGACGCGTCGAGCGATCACGCCCAAAGTCCGCCGGTTCGGCTCCAGCTGCGCTGATGGTGTCGCTAATCTGCCGGCCTGCACGATCCACGACAAACAGCGCACCGCAGGAGGGGATGTGTCGGCAGCAATCCATTAAGACGTCGTTGAGCTGCCCACGATCACTCCAGGCCGCAACACAAGCAGCTGCGGTCTGCGCGATGGGCTCGTGCAGCGTCCTCGCGATTGCCTCGCGTTGACGGTGAATCGTGCCTTTTAGCGTGCTATCCATCATCAACCCCTCATTGGCGGTCTAGAACAACGCAAGATGAGCTCAGGTTGCCCGTTGGTCCCCGAATCATTCGCAGCCCGTTGTGATCTTCCTGCCTGTCTTTTTGACGTTGGCGCGCCGGCGGTGGTCAGGGGATCTTCAGTGAGTCGGCGAGCGACATTAGGTTCTGGGGCTGGACCTGGATCATTCCCCGGCGCGGGCTGTCGATGTCCGCGATGAGAAAGAAGGCGATGGAGATGACGAGCGGCAGGATAAAGTGGGCGTGCGACGGCGAGCGGGTGCCCCCGGAACCAAGGCCGACCAGGAGTGCGGAGCACATCGCGATCGACGCCATCAGTGCCCAGGCCGCAAGTGGGATGCGGTTCACCCATGCTGCCTGAGTATAACCCTGGGTGTTGAGCAGGTCGTTCATGCCGTTGACCGCCAACGCCATGATCGGGGTAGGCTGCGCCTCGGCGGGTTTCACCACAACAGCCCAAAGTGCACTCTGCAATCGGCTCGTCTCGAAATTGATTTGCGCCAGGGACTGCTCGTCGCGCGTGCGGTAGTGCAGGATGCGTTGATCGAGGTACTTCACCATCAGCTCACGCGCACGCGCCCCATCCGCGTCCGGAAGTAGATCGGCTCGCAGGTATTCCGTCCCGAAGGCATTGGCCTCATCCGACTCCAGGTTCTTGCGCTGGTCATAGCGGTCCAACGCCATGGAGAAGGTGAACCCGATGATCAGTGCCAGGAGCGTTAGCGTCGCCCCCTCAACGACGCGGTAGTCCTCGCGTATCTCGGCGATCTGCGCGCGCAGCCCTTGCAGGTGCGACGCGCCGATCCAAGTTGCCAGCGACAGCACAACGAACGAGGCGGGGAGAAAAAAGATCGGATAACGAACGATTGCAATTGGGTCTTCTAGCAGGCTGCTCATTGCCTTCATGGCCTGTGCGGTGTGGAGCCTGGGCGGCAGGGCGTTCAAGGAGTCGCCTTGCGCCTCGGGGCATGAGTCTAAGCTCCACATCAGGGATTGACAATGACAAGAGCCTGCAAACCCTGCTCGACCGTGGTAACGGTGAAGGTTGGTGGAGTTCGGACTTCATCCTGGTGCTGAGCATCATTGCGGTGGTGGGGCTGGCGCTTTTTATCTGGCGCGGGCTGGTCGCAGAACGGCCCATCGTGGATCTGCGCCTGTTCCGCGATCGCAACCTTGCGGTGGCCTCGCTGCTGATGCTGGCGTTCGGGCTGGCGCTCTTTGGCACCATCGCCATCCAGCCGCTGTTTATGGAGCGGTTGCTCGGCTACCCGGTGGAGACCACCGGCCTGGTCATGGCGCCACGCGGCTTCGGTGCGGCCTTCGGCATGATGCTGATTGCCCAACTCACGGGCCGGGTTGACCCGCGCTGGATTATCGCCACCGGAATGTGCATTGCCGGTACCGCCACCTGGATGATGTCCTGGTACAACCTGGATGTCAGTCCGATTTGGCTGATCTTGCCCAGGGTCATGCAGGGCGTCGGCATGGGGCTGATCTTCGTCACCCTCTCGACGCAGGCCTATGCCACGCTGCCGGCCTCGGCAACCGACGCCGGCGCCGGTCTCTACAACCTGGCGCGCAGTGTCGGCAGCTCCATCGGCGTCTCAGTTGCCGCGACCTGGTATGCGCGCTTCGGCCAGGCGGAATGGAACCGGCTGGGCGGTTACATCAACCCGTTTGATCCCGCGCTGGAGCATTGGCTCAAGGTGCAGGGGCTCACCCTGAACGACCCCGCGACGGCGGCGCTCTTGACCAATGAACTCAGCCGCCAGTCCTCGATGCTCGCCTTTACCCAGGTGTTCGATCTGATCGCGCTCAGCTTCCTGCTCATGGCGCCACTGCTGTTGCTGTTGAAGCCGAGCGCCAGGCGTTCTGGCATAAAGCCTGGCTAACCAAGGACATGACCTTGGCGCCTGCGTGGTCAATGACGTGATCGGGCTGGTGCTGTTGGCACTGGCGATCGAGCTGGTGGTCAAGGGCCATCTGGATCTGGCGGTCTTCCTGGAATGGTGGCGAATTTCTGAGCATAGAGGTCAATAGCGAAGTTCATCGCCAACGAGGTTGGTGACAAAGACTCCGTGAGCTTTCGCGAGCGCGGTTTCGACTTCGCCTACGCAGCCAGAGCCTTCCTTGACCCGGATCGCCTGATTCAGGCCGATACCCGCCACAGCTATGGTGAAGCGCGCTACCAGTTGATGGGCCAAATCGAGCACCGCCTGTTCGTGGTGGTCTACACTCCCAGACAGGACGTCATCCGCATCATCTCGGCACGCAAAGCTAACCGACGCGAGAACCAGCACTATGACCACTGCACGCATGACACTTGATCCCGCAGCCCCAGGGGCAATGTTGCCGGGACGCATCGATCCGGCGCGGGTGGATGCCACCACTGAGGACGACATTGCCCAGCACATCGAGGCCGATGAGGCAGACGCCATGCTGGATGCGGCCAAGTTCGCGCGCCGGGTGCGCAAGCGCCTGGGGTTGAGCCAGGCGGCCTTTGCCGAACGCATTGACGTTCCGCTGGAGACCATCCGCAACTGGGAGCAGGGCAAGCGTTGCCCCACGGGCGCGGCCAAATCCCTGCTTACCGTCCTGGACAAAGCTCCCGAGGCAGCGCTCGCGGCATTGCACTGACACTGCCAGGTGGCGGTGCGCGACATCAATAGGCGCGGCCGTCGGCTCATACATCAAGGCCGCTATCTGCACGCTAGTGCACAAAGACAGCTGGGCGGTTCAGTTTCGCCCTGAAAATGGCATCCGGGTAAACCTGACCTCTCGAGCGAGGCGGAGCGCTTGCTGCTGGAGGGTAACCTGGAGCCGCTGGTGGTGCTGTCGGACATGAACCTGCCGGACGGCAACGCGCTGGACTTGCTTAAGAAGGTCCGTGGCCGTGGAATCGCGGCCGAGTGGATCTTTCTGACGGCCTACGGTGGCATCCCCGAGCGCTGGCTGCACCTGGGCGCTTCGGCAACGGCGCCAACCACCGACCAACAACAGGCCAAGAGATTTCACCCCTGGCTCTATTGGACGACCATCATGTTTTCCCAGACCTTGGGCACGGCCCTGGGTGATTGGACCGCAGACACCGCCGGCCTCGGCTATGAAGGCGGCGCACTCATCTTCGGCGCCATGCTGGCGTTCTTAGCACTGGCGTATTACAAGACCAAAATCTCACGGACCTTGCTGTTCTGGTTGGCCTTCATCCTGACCCGGCCGCTGGGAGCCGTGCTCGGCGACCTGCTCGACAAGCCAGTGGCCGCCGGCGGACTCGACTTGAGCCGCTACCCTGCATCCTTGGCGCTGGTCATCTTCATCGTGGCCTGTCTGCTGCTGTTTAAGCATCGCGCGGCTACGAAGGCGCACTGAGCAAGTGCTCCTGATCACTTGTGCCCCCGGGCAATTGCGGAAAGTCAGCCCAGGCAAAGGCACCTGATCGAGCAGGCTCAATCGGCCGCCCAGACCGGGACTGGCGGCGGCTCTTCCCTGGCGATGGGCCGACTGCTGGCAGTCTTCTCGTTACAGGTAAGGAGTTGCTGCCGCCCGAAGCGCACCTGCGCCTGACGAACAACGGCCAAGTTGCCTCCGAGATCCCAGGCCAGCCGCCTAGGTCATCTCACCGGCTGTTGCCCCGGCGCCCAGCGTTCGCTCCCTCAACCGGTATCCATTGAGAAAATGCGTCACCCGCTTGGATTCATCAGGATTCCATTTCCGGTTTGTCGAATTGAGCAGACGCTCCTAACCGAGAGTCCAGTGACTGAAGGTGGCCGATCAGTGCTGCAAGAAGGTGGTGTCAAAAATGCGGAAAATTCGCAAGCGGTTCGACCTCAGTCCTAGGGCGGCTTCCGACCCTTATGTAAAGCTTTACATAACGTGCGAAATCGGACTTAATACGAGCACCGTATAACGCAGAGCTCAGCGGCGAATCGTTAGCGGAGTCCGCTGGAGCGTTGAGTTAGGTTGTCTGTAGCTGCTCATAATCCCTAAATACGTTCTCATGAAATCTCCAAAATGTATTGATAACTTAAAAAGAAATAGGTAAAAACCTACTTTCGTTCCAGAAATAATCTGGATGACATTAATGAACCCTTCAACGGGAATTTCCATCCGAACTTGGTATGACTCATTAGTTAAGTTATGGCTGCCAATTCTCAGCGATAAATTAGCCAAGCCGACTTGATCGGCAGGATCATTAGAATGAATAAGATCAACATATTTGGTGGAATAACGTAGAACCTTATCAACTAATCCGCTTTTCTTTAACACCCCAATCAATTTAATGATTGTTGCCTTGAAATCATCCCATCCTTTGTATGGCAAATGGCAGGCAACGGCCACACTGCGATCACCGACCAAAAAGCTATAATTCTGAAAGCGAATGCGGACGAGGGGAACATATTGTAGATTTGGATCGCTTTTCCGTATTACTTCAGGTATTTCGGACTGCGGAAGTCGTTCTAATTGTTTTTCCCCTTCAAATTCCGAAAACAAAATTCCAGGAAGTATATTCGACACGGGAAAATGCGCATTAAAACGACACTCAAAAAGTGCGTCTAATAATGGTTCTTTGCGAAGTCGCTTTGGAAGTGTATTGGCCATCTTTTTTTACTAAGTAAATATGTTGAGGGGATTTATGCTTTTGTAAAATAACATATTTTGACTTGTTCTTCCACCACGTTTAAAACCATAATATATACATCATATCGAGGGGCATGCAAGCAACCTAACCAGTGATTGCATGGTTTCCGGATAACACCACGCAAGGCCTGTTATCCCGCGAAACGCGAGGTATCTGCCGAGCGACAAGGATCAGTTGGATCCTTGCATGGGTTCGGCAACAAACGGCGGCCGCAAAGGTTGCTCTGCCTCGGCCGTCTGGTCGAATCCTGGCACCGGTGCCCTCCCTGGTCAATGTTCGGTTCTGGCCGGGAAGCGACCCGAGAAGGTGGCGCCAAAGATGCGGAAACATCGCGAGCGGTCCAACCTAAGTCTCGGGGAAGGTTGCCGACCCAAAGCCGACATCGCAGCCGCTAGGAACGGAGGCGAGATCTTAACCAAGAGCGAGCGCTCTAGAAAGCGCGTTCTTCGGCACCGCTAACAGCCTGCGGCGGCGTTCAGCCTCCGCGTCACGGGCGATCAGAGAAGAAACTCTTAGCGACATGTTCACGTCGGCTAGAGGCTTAGATTTTCAGGTCGGCGATGACATGTGGAACACTATCGGTGCTCATAAGCTGTCCTGTATTCCGCCGCCAGAGCAAATAGATCGCCGGCAGCACGAACAGACTCAACAGCGGCGCGGTGACCATGCCGCCGACCATGGGGGCGGCAATGGGGCGCATGACCTCGGAGCCAACCCCGCCTTGCAGCATGATGGGGAGCAGGCCCGCAAAGATGGTCGCGACCGTCATGGCTTTGGGGCGAATGCGCAGCACCGCGCCTTCCTCGATGGCGGCTTTCAGGTCTTGCTCGCTCGCCAGAGTTCCGGCGCGGCGGGCGTCGGCCAGGGCGTTGTCGAGGTAGACCAGCATGATGACGCCGAACTCGACCGCCACGCCGGCGAGCGCGATGAAGCCGACGGCGACGGCAATCGACAGGTTGTAGTCGAGCAGATGGATCAACCACAGGCCACCGACCAGCGCGAAGGGAAGCGACAGCATCACTAACAGCGCCTCTGATACGCGGCCAAAGGTCAGATACAGCAGCACGAAGATGATCAGCAGCGTCAGCGGCACCACCATGGTCAGGCGCTCCTGGGCGCGTTGCATGTACTCGTACTGGCCTGACCAGGTGAGCGAATAACCGGGCGGCAGCGCAACCTGCTCGGCCACCACCTGCTTGGCCTCCGCGATCCAGCGCCCGAGGTCGCGGCCGCGGATGTCGACGAAGGTCCAGCCGTTCAGGCGCGCGTTCTCGCTTTTCAGCATGGGCGCGCCGTCGGACTCGGCGCGAGAAGGTTCTCACCAGCCTGCTCACCCTTTGGTCGGGGCTGACGGTGTTTCTCGCCCACCCGCCAATACCCTCGCATGACGACTATACTGTATTTTTATACAGTTCATTGCTGTGGCTCCACCAGCACTCCATCATGGCCGTCGCCGCATCACACCGCCCGATGGTGGCCTATCGTCGCCGCTGTCCGGAGCACACCGCGCTCTACCAGATCGTGCAACAGCATCTGGAGTCTTTTCTCGCTCTCGCGAGAGAGGAGGATTGGGGCGCGCCGCGCGTGCCGACTTATGTCGAGCGGGAGTTTCGCCGCTACCTGGAGTGCGGCATTCTCGCCTTCGGTTTTGCTCGTGCACGCTGCCCTGACTGTGGTCATGACTTTCTCGTGGCGTTCTCCTGCAAGGGGCGCGGGGTATGTCCTTCGTGCAACGCGCGACGCATGGCTGAAACAGCTGCCCATCTGGTCGATCATGTCATACCGCCACTGCCGGTGCGCCAGTGGGTTCTTTCAGTACCCAAGCGCTTACGCTGGTACCTGGAGCGCGAGCCGCGAGCGCTCAGCGCCGTGCTCAAAATTCTCATGCGCGTCATTGAGGCGCATTTGCGCAGAAGCAGTTCCGCGAATGCCCAGGCGCGCTTTGGCGCGGTGAGCTTTATCCACCGGTTTGGCTCGTCTCTCAATCGTCATGTCCACTGCCACTGTTGTGTCATCGACGGTGTCTTCGAGCCGGTTGAGCAGGAGGGTGATGTCTCACAATCCCTGCATTTTCACCCCGCCGCGGAGCTGACCGCCGACGATCTCGCTATCATCTCGGAACGGGTACGCGTGCGGGTGCTACGCTGGTTTGCCCGCCACGGGTTGATTGAGCCAAACGATGTGCGCGAGATGCTCGCTTGGGACAACAGCGGATTTTCCCTTGATGCCGAGGTACGCATCGCTGCCCAAGATCGTGCCGGACTGGAGCGCTTGTTGCGTTATTGTGCACGCCCGCCCTTTGCCCTTGAACGTCTGGAGCTGATCGATGGCGAACGGGTGATCTATCGGTTGCCCAAACCGCTGCGCGATGGCACGACAGTGTTGACGCTCACGCCGCTTGAGTTTATCGACCATCTCGCGGCGCTGATTCCACCTCCACGGCGTCATCGCCATCGCTACCATGGGGTGCTGGCCCCCAATTCGCCGTGGCGTGCCGAGGCGACCGCGTATGGGCGGGATCTCAGTGATGAGCCGCACGAGACTCCCGAGGTTGCCACCACCAAGCCAGCCGCGCCTCCTCGCTCACCGGCACGCTATCTCTGGGTCATGCTACTGGCCCGTCTGTTCGAGTCGCTGCCGCTGACTTGCCCCAATTGTGGCGCGGACATGCGCCTGATCGCATTCATCACCGAGGCCGCGCCCATTGGGCAGATTCTCACCCATATCGGCGAACCCCCTCGTCCTCCGCCCATCGCTCCCGCGCGCGGACCACCCGCCTGGGATGATGCGCCCGAGCCAGCACCGGACTGGGATGACTTTGCTCAACCCGAGCCGGAGTTCGAGTTCGATCAACGCGTCGCTTGGTAGCCACGCCTTTTCCCACCAGACAAGGCGCCAAGGGCGTTTGTCTTCAGTTCGCCCGCCCGCGCCCAACTTCGCTCAAAACACGCAACCAAGTCCGTCCTGCGCCCCTCAAAACGGGCGAGCAGGCGTGTTTCCGCCGTTGACCTCGTTCTCATCGACCGATAATATCCGCACTGACACGCGTACTGGATCCCCAGGGTGGTTTGGATTTCCTATCCTCTCATCGACCGATAATATCCGCACTGACACGCGTACTGGATCCCCAGGGTGGTTTGGATTTCCTATCCTCATCCTCATCCTCATCCTCATCCTCATCCTCCATCCTCCCTCTATCCTCCCTGACCATCGAAGCCAATTTCCGCGAGAAGTTCCAACCACTCACCGCGACCACAACCCAAGTCAGTGGCTTTCGCGGCAGGAATTGAATGCTGAAATGGCTGGAGAAAGGGTAAGTAAATTCGCAGACGATGCGTGACAGTCTCACGCGGGCCACGGAATCGCTCTTCCAAGGCATGATAAAAATTGTCCGTCATGCCTCAACCACCGAAATTTTGGGATCTAACCAGGATACGCCTGCGAAGTGAGGTTTGTTGATATTTACTACGTTAAAAACAAGGGCGAAATCACGCCATTCGTAGTTTTTTTCAATGTGGGTCTCAGTGCTGGTTAGGGCGGTAACAACGGAATAGCTGCCCGGCCCCAAGTTGGCGGGAAATCTGATATCAAAACGGTAGCGCTCCCCCGCGGATACATTAAGCAAGGGCTTTCCTTTGAGGTAGGTGTTAGTGCCGTAAACCATTTGCCCCAGTCGGTCTTTGATAGCGTAACCGAGCACCAGTCTTTCGAGCGAAGCGTGAATGGCGACTTCGATCAGCAAATGCACCGCTTGCCCCACATCGACGACATCTAGGGCGTTATTCTCGGCATCCACCAGGAGGATGTCGGAAACCGTAGCCTCGCCAGTCCCTGAAACGGTCTGTATCTTTCCGTCCTCACGCGCCGTTTGAGTGACCTTCTGATTCTGATGATCGGCCAACATGGCGTTGTAGTAGTCCATCACGGCCTCTGGCTCACCCTGCATGGCGAGCTTGCCGGCATTCAGCAGGATGGCGCGGTCACAGATGCTTTGAATGGCCTGTTTGTCGTGACTGACGAGAAGCAGCGTTGTGCCTTGCTTACGGAATTCGCGGATGCGGTCGAAGCTCTTGTGCTGAAAATAGGCATCGCCGACCGAGAGCGCCTCGTCTACGATCAGCACATCGGGCCTGTTGGCGGTCGCCACGCTGAAGGCAAGGCGCATCTGCATGCCACTGGAGTAGACCCGTACCGGCTGGTCGATATAGTCGCCGATCTCCGCAAATGCCTCGATCTCGGGCATCAAAGCGGCAATCTCTTCGACCCGATAACCCAGCAATTGTCCAGCCATATAGGCGTTCTGCCGGCCGGTGAAGTCGGGATGGAAGCCCATACCGAGTTCCAGTAGCGCGGCGACCCGGCCGCCGATGTGTACGCTTCCTGTGGTGGGTTGGGTCGTACCGGTAATCATCTTGAGCAGGGTGCTCTTGCCGGCGCCGTTGATGCCGATAATGCCAACGGCCTCGCCGGGCTGGACGGCGAAGTTGATGTCCTGCAGCACCCAGTGCAGGTGATGACGGGGTTTGTTTCGCGGGTCCAGCCATTCTTTCAGGCGCGCCCAACGGGTCGGGTATTGCTTGTAGGCCTTGCCAAGATTGGAAACGGTGATCGCGCCCATTAGAGTTCGTCCACCATCTCACCGGCGTGCTTGCGGAAGAGGCGGTAACCCAAGGCGATTAGCAGCAAGGTCAGCAGGCTCACCGGCCAGAGGCTATACCAGTCTGGCCACTGGCCGCTTACGAGAGCGCCTTGATAGGCGCCCATCAGTGGGGTCATGGGATTGAGTGCCATGAACGGGCGCACGCTTTCCGGCAGGATGGTGACGGGATAGACGATGGGTGTGAGCCAGAACCAGAACTGCAGCACGACATTGAACAGTTGGCCGACATCCCGAAAAAACACGTTGAGCACACCCAGGGTAATGCCCAGACCTATCGCGAAGGCGATCTGCAGTAGCAGGAGCGGCAACAGGGCCAGGATGGCCCAGCCGGGGAAATTGCCGGTGACGAACAGAAATCCGAGGAAAAGGCCGAAAATGATGGCGAAGTTAAGTCCGGCGCCAAGGACGACGACGGTTGGTAGGCACAGCCGCGGAAAGCTGAGTTTCTTTAGCAAGTTGGCGTTTTCGATAAAGATGTTCAGCGCCCGACCGGTGATTTCCGCGAACAGGCCCCAGGTGATGATGCCAGCGCACAGATAGATGCTGTAGCCGAAGGTGCTGTCGGCGCCTGGCAGCTTGGCCCGCATGATCTGGGAGAAGATCACGGTGTAGACAAAAATCATTGATAGCGGCTGAATCACACTCCAAGCCGCCCCGAGCATGGAGCTGCGATACTTGGACTGGAACTCCCGCTTGACGCTACCGAGGATGAAGCCCCGATAACGCCACAAGGGATGCCATTGAAGCGCTCTTGGAGTGGCTATTCTCGTGTTTGCGATCACGACGATTTGGACAGCTTGCAGCTAAATTTTTTATTGTCAGACATACCGGAGGTACCGGGGCCTGGCAGGCCTCTCGCCAGTTCGTAGCGTTAACGCGGTAGTTTATCACTCGCGCCCCCCCGTGTCCCACCCGCGCGACATTTTTATGATAGGCTCTCCCACCAAGACGCGTCTGCGGTTGGTCGATTGCTTCGGCGCCACAGACTCCTTTTTCACACACAATTTGCTAGATACGATGAAAAAAGCACTGATAACCGGCGTCACCGGCCAGGATGGCGCCTACCTGGCCGAGCTTTTGCTCGCGAAAGGCTACGAAGTCCATGGCATTAAGCGCCGCAGCTCGTTGTTCAACACGGATCGTATTGACCATCTTTACCAAGGGCCGCACGAGCCGGAGCGGCGCTTTATTCTGCATCATGGGGACTTGACGGATTCCTCCAGCCTAATCCGCATTATGCAGCAGGTGCAGCCCGACGAACTCTATAACTTGGCAGCCCAAAGTCACGTGGCCGTGAGCTTCGAGGAGCCGGAATACACGGCGAACTCAGACGCCATCGGGACGTTGCGGCTGCTTGAGGCGATCCGGATTCTTGGGATGGAACAAAAAACCCGATTCTATCAGGCATCCACGTCGGAGCTCTACGGGAAAGTGCGGGAGGTGCCGCAGACGGAAGCCACGCCTTTCCATCCCCGCTCGCCCTATGCGGTGGCCAAGCTCTACGCGTACTGGATTACCGTCAACTACCGAGAAGCCTACGGGCTCTATGCCTGTAACGGTATTTTGTTTAATCACGAAAGTCCACTGCGTGGCGAGACCTTCGTGACCCGCAAGATTACCCGCGCGCTGGCACGCATTAAGCTGGGCCAGCAGCAATGCCTTTACCTGGGCAACCTGGACGCAAAGCGGGACTGGGGCCACGCCAGGGATTATGTGGAAATGCAGTGGCTGATGCTGCAGCAGGAAAGCCCGCAAGACTATGTGATTGCCACCGGCAGGCAGTACTCCGTGCGCGAGTTTGTCGAAACCGCCGCGGGCTCGGTCGGCATCGGCATCCGGTGGCAAGGGCACGGGGTGGAAGAGAAGGGCTATGACACGAACAGCGGTGCCTGCATTGTCGCGGTTGATCCGCGTTACTTCCGCCCCGCCGAGGTTGAAACCCTGCTTGGGGATGCCACCAAGGCGCGCACGGAGCTTGGCTGGACGCCGCGTATCGGTTTTGAAGAACTGGTGGAGGAAATGATGCGCGAGGACTTGAAGGAAGCCGAACGCGATGCACTGTGCTCGCGTGAGGGATACACGGTGCTGGATCGCCATGAATGAGTCTGTCGAGGTGGGGCGCAATGCCCCGGTCGATTCCAACCCGCCGGTTGCCTTGATTACTGGCATCACTGGGCAGGATGGCTCCTACCTGACGGAACTGCTGCTCGAGCAGGGTTATGCGGTGCATGGCGCGGTGCGCCGCACCAGCAGCTTGGAGCGCAGTCGGCTTGCGCATCTCTACGCGAACAAAGACCTCTACAACCAGCGGCTATTTTTGCATTACGCCGATCTTGACGACCCCACAACCTTGCGCCGCGTGCTGACTCGGGTGGCCCCACGGGAAATCTATCATCTCGCCGGGCAAAGTCATGTCGGGCTGAGCTTTGAGATACCCGAGACCACATGTGAGTTCACGGCCATGGGAACCTTGCGCCTGCTTGAGATTTTGCGCGATTTGCCGCGACAACCCCGGTTCTTTCACGCGGCCTCGAGCGAGATTTTTGGCCGTCCGGAGGAAAGCCCACAGAGCGAGAAGACTCCGATGGCGCCAGTTAGTCCGTACGCCTGTGCCAAGGCTTTCGCCACGCAGATGGTGCGCATCTACCGGGACGCCCACGGGCTGTTTGCCGTGAACGGCATTTTGTACAACCACGAGTCGCCGCGGCGCGGCGAGAATTTTGTGACCAAGAAGATTTGCCGCACCGCCGCGGCTATTAAGGCTGGCCAGGAATCAGTCCTCAAGCTCGGCGACACCAACGCCCGACGGGACTGGGGCCATGCACGCGATTACGTGCGCGGCATGTGGCTTGCCTTGCAGCACGACCAGCCGGACGATTACGTTTTTGCAACCGGCGTGCTGCATAGCGTGCAGGACATTCTGGAGCACGCCTTTTCCGCGCTGGGTTTGAAGTGGCAAGAGCATGTGGTCATAGACCCGCAGTTTCTCCGCCCAAGCGAGCCGATGTTTCTGGTTGGAGACAACCGCAAGGCCAGGGAGGCGCTTGGCTGGCAACCGACTGTTGCCTTTGGGGAATTGATTGAGGAAATGACCCTTGCCGAGCTTGCCCGCTTGGAAGCAAGGCCCGAGCAATCGCTGGCGTGACGGTTTTAAGCCCCTTATGTTACTTGATCAACTCGAATACGAGCGTTTTATCGCGGTTTTCCCCCGCGTTTGTGTCGATATTTCTTCGGCACCGCTAACAGCCTGCGGCGGCGTTCAGCCTCCGCGTCACGGGCGATCAGAGAAGAAACTCTTAGCGACATGTTCACGTCGGCTAGAGGCTTAGATTTTCAGGTCGGCGATGACATGTGGAACACTATCGGTGCTCATAAGCTGTCCTGTATTCCGCCGCCAGAGCAAATAGATCGCCGGCAGCACGAACAGACTCAACAGCGGCGCGGTGACCATGCCGCCGACCATGGGGGCGGCAATGGGGCGCATGACCTCGGAGCCAACCCCGCCTTGCAGCATGATGGGGAGCAGGCCCGCAAAGATGGTCGCGACCGTCATGGCTTTGGGGCGAATGCGCAGCACCGCGCCTTCCTCGATGGCGGCTTTCAGGTCTTGCTCGCTCGCCAGAGTTCCGGCGCGGCGGGCGTCGGCCAGGGCGTTGTCGAGGTAGACCAGCATGATGACGCCGAACTCGACCGCCACGCCGGCGAGCGCGATGAAGCCGACGGCGACGGCAATCGACAGGTTGTAGTCGAGCAGATGGATCAACCACAGGCCACCGACCAGCGCGAAGGGAAGCGACAGCATCACTAACAGCGCCTCTGATACGCGGCCAAAGGTCAGATACAGCAGCACGAAAATGATCAGCAGCGTCAGCGGCACCACCATGGTCAGGCGCTCCTGGGCGCGTTGCATGTACTCGTACTGGCCTGACCAGGTGAGCGAATAACCGGGCGGCAGCGCAACCTGCTCGGCCACCACCTGCTTGGCCTCCGCGATCCAGCGCCCGAGGTCGCGGCCGCGGATGTCGACGAAGGTCCAGCCGTTCAGGCGCGCGTTCTCGCTTTTCAGCATGGGCGCGCCGTCGGACTCGGCGCGAGAAGGTTCTCACCAGCCTGCTCACCCTTTGGTCGGGGCTGACGGTGTTTCTCGCCCACCCGCCAATACCCTCGCATGACGACTATACTGTATTTTTATACAGTTCATTGCTGTGGCTCCACCAGCACTCCATCATGGCCGTCGCCGCATCACACCGCCCGATGGTGGCCTATCGTCGCCGCTGTCCGGAGCACACCGCGCTCTACCAGATCGTGCAACAGCATCTGGAGTCTTTTCTCGCTCTCGCGAGAGAGGAGGATTGGGGCGCGCCGCGCGTGCCGACTTATGTCGAGCGGGAGTTTCGCCGCTACCTGGAGTGCGGCATTCTCGCCTTCGGTTTTGCTCGTGCACGCTGCCCTGACTGTGGTCATGACTTTCTCGTGGCGTTCTCCTGCAAGGGGCGCGGGGTATGTCCTTCGTGCAACGCGCGACGCATGGCTGAAACAGCTGCCCATCTGGTCGATCATGTCATACCGCCACTGCCGGTGCGCCAGTGGGTTCTTTCAGTACCCAAGCGCTTACGCTGGTACCTGGAGCGCGAGCCGCGAGCGCTCAGCGCCGTGCTCAAAATTCTCATGCGCGTCATTGAGGCGCATTTGCGCAGAAGCAGTTCCGCGAATGCCCAGGCGCGCTTTGGCGCGGTGAGCTTTATCCACCGGTTTGGCTCGTCTCTCAATCGTCATGTCCACTGCCACTGTTGTGTCATCGACGGTGTCTTCGAGCCGGTTGAGCAGGAGGGTGATGTCTCACAATCCCTGCATTTTCACCCCGCCGCGGAGCTGACCGCCGACGATCTCGCTATCATCTCGGAACGGGTACGCGTGCGGGTGCTACGCTGGTTTGCCCGCCACGGGTTGATTGAGCCAAACGATGTGCGCGAGATGCTCGCTTGGGACAACAGCGGATTTTCCCTTGATGCCGAGGTACGCATCGCTGCCCAAGATCGTGCCGGACTGGAGCGCTTGTTGCGTTATTGTGCACGCCCGCCCTTTGCCCTTGAACGTCTGGAGCTGATCGATGGCGAACGGGTGATCTATCGGTTGCCCAAACCGCTGCGCGATGGCACGACAGTGTTGACGCTCACGCCGCTTGAGTTTATCGACCATCTCGCGGCGCTGATTCCACCTCCACGG
Source organism: Thiorhodovibrio frisius (assembly GCF_033954835.1). Taxonomy (NCBI): domain Bacteria; kingdom Pseudomonadati; phylum Pseudomonadota; class Gammaproteobacteria; order Chromatiales; family Chromatiaceae; genus Thiorhodovibrio; species Thiorhodovibrio frisius. The sequence continues at coordinate 455,618 of NZ_CP121471.1, read as the reverse complement.
CGTCATCGCCATCGCTACCATGGGGTGCTGGCCCCCCAATTCGCCGTGGCGTGCCGAGGCGACCGCGTATGGGCGGGATCTCAGTGATGAGCCGCACGAGACTCCCGAGGTTGCCACCACCAAGCCAGCCGCGCCTCCTCGCTCACCGGCACGCTATCTCTGGGTCATGCTACTGGCCCGTCTGTTCGAGTCGCTGCCGCTGACTTGCCCCAATTGTGGCGCGGACATGCGCCTGATCGCATTCATCACCGAGGCCGCGCCCATTGGGCAGATTCTCACCCATATCGGCGAACCCCCTCGTCCTCCGCCCATCGCTCCCGCGCGCGGACCACCCGCCTGGGATGATGCGCCCGAGCCAGCACCGGACTGGGATGACTTTGCTCAACCCGAGCCGGAGTTCGAGTTCGATCAACGCGTCGCTTGGTAGCCACGCCTTTTCCCACCAGACAAGGCGCCAAGGGCGTTTGTCTTCAGTTCGCCCGCCCGCGCCCAACTTCGCTCAAAACACGCAACCAAGTCCGTCCTGCGCCCCTCAAAACGGGCGAGCAGGCGTGTTTCCGCCGTTGACCTCGTTCTCATCGACCGATAATATCCGCACTGACACGCGTACTGGATCCCCAGGGTGGTTTGGATTTCCTATCCTCATAATATCCGCACTGACACGCGTACTGGATCCCCAGGGTGGTTTGGATTTCCTATCCTCTCTCATCGACCGATAATATCCGCACTGACACGCGTACTGGATCCCCAGGGTGGTTTGGATTTCCTATCCTCTGGATTTCCTATCCTCTATCCTCCATTCGCATTAATCGCGTCAACCCACCTGTCAGCGCAGAAAGGCGGTAGACACAATGTGCTTTTCGCTACTGGGTCCGCCAGAGGTTTGTAAAAAAATCGAGTTTTCGGTCAGGCACTATCTACGTAAGCGATCAGCGAACTACATCTAGCCCCGCCAGCGCCGCCCCGCCAAGATGCCGACCTGATCAACCACGACAGGAGCATCCGCATGGTACAAAAGCGACGCACTTGCCAGCAATGGCGGACCTTAACCGACGCATGGTGGGACAGTGGTCTGACCCAAGGCGAGTACTGCCGACGCCACGGCATTTCCGTGTCGAGTTTCGCGCGCTGGCGTGAGGTGTTTCGCCGCGAAGGCCAGCGCGCAACGCCCACCCCCGGGCGCGAGCAAGAACCGGCTTGCACCCTGGTTCCGGTGCACTGGATCAGCGAACCGACACCCCACAGCGGTTCACCGCTCAGTCTTCACTTTCCTGACGGACTGCGCCTAGACATCAGCGCCGGCTTTGATGCCACCACCCTGCATCGGCTCATCGCCCTCCTCAAAGGGCGTGACGCATGATCGGCATCGGCACCCATACCCACGTCTACCTGGTCGCCGGTGCTACCGACATGCGCAAGCAAATCGATGGCCTGGCGGGGATCGTCAGCGACACCCTCGGCGCTGATCCTTTCTCCGCTCACCTGTTTGTCTTCTGCAATCGCGCCCGTGACAAACTCAAAATTCTCTATTGGTACAACAACGGCTTCTGGTTATGGTACCGACGCTTGGAACAACAGCGCTTCTGGTGGCCATCACCCACCAGCAAAGATCCCGTCAACCTCTCATTGCGCGAATTGCATTGGCTGCTTGAAGGGCTCGATCCAAAGCAACTCGAAGGACATCAACATGCGCGCTTTAATCTGATTTAAAATGCAAAAAAGCTTGTATTCAGATAGGGTTTATCGGTATGATTCGCGCCATGGAAGTCGCCATTCAAATGCTGCCCAATGAACCCGTTCAATTGCACGGGATCATTCACCAATTGCGCGCGCAATTGGACGCGTTGACGCAGACGCTCACCGAACAACAGGAGCGCATTGAGGGCGACGCCAAACGCATTGACCAATTGCTCGAGTACATTGAGTTATTGCGCCGCAAACGCTTTGGTCCCAGCACGGACAAGGTGCCCGATGGACAGCTCAACCTCTTTGATGAGACAGAGCTTGAAGCACTGATCGGCCAGCTTGAGGCCGAGGCGGACGCCAAGACCAAGCCGCCCAAGGGCGAGAACACCAAGACCAACCCGCCCAAAGGCCAGCCCAAGCGCAAACCGCTGCCAGCGCATTTGACCCGGGTGGAGCGCATCCTTGATCTATCCGAGCAGGAGAAAGCCGCGCTCGGGGAGAACTGGCATTTCATCGGCTATGACGTCTCCGAGCAGCTCGCTGATCTGCCGCGTCAGCTCTATGTCATCGAATACAAGCGTGCCAAGTATGCCCCGGTCGATGACAGCGTTGAGGACGAGGAGGCCGGGATCAAGATCGCCCCACGCGCGCCTCAGATTATCCCCAAGGCCATCGCCCATGCCTCGCTGCTGGCCTCGATCGTGACGGGGAAGTTTGTCGATGCCCTGCCGCTGTATCGCCAGGAGAAGATCTTTGCCCGTGAGGGGATCGACATCCCGCGCCAGAGCATGGCCGGGTGGCTGATGCAGTTGCAGGCGCCACTGGCTCCCATCGCGGAGGCGATCAAAGCGCAGTTGCTGCTTGGCGCCACGCTGAACATCGATGAAACCCGCTTGCAGGTGTTGAACGAACCCGGACGGGACAATACCCAGGAGTCTTTTATCTGGGTGTTTTGCGGGGGACCGCCCGGGCGAGCGGTGCGCTGGTTTGAATACGCGACCTCGCGCGCGGCCTCTGTCCCCCATGCGGTGCTGTTTGGTGAGCATGCCCCCGGCAGCGATCCATCCATTGAGCTGATTCTGCAATCCGATGGCTACAGTGCTTACCACGTACTGGCCAAGGTGGAGGAGATCATCGACCATGCCGGTTGCTGGGCGCATGTGCGACGCAAGTTCGTCGAGGCGGGCGCCGGGCGCGAGGCCTCGCTCGCTCAGGCGATGGTGGCAATGATTGGCGAGTTGTATGCCATTGAGAAGCGCTTGCGTCTTGAGCGGGCGGATGCGGATACCCGGGTGCGTGAGCGCCAGGCGTTCAGCCTCCCGATCATCGAACAGATCAAGGCCTGGCTGGATCGCCATGTGCTGCGCGTGGCGCCAAAGAGTCTGCTGGGCAAGGCGATTGGCTATGCCTTGAATCAGTGGCCGACGCTGCTGGTCTTCCTCGATCATGGCGAGGTGGAGATCGACAATAACCAGGCGGAGAATGCCATTCGTCCCTTTGTGGTCGGAAGGAAGAACTGGCTGTTTGCCGGTTGTCCCGAAGGGGCACAGACCAGCGCGCTGCTTTATAGCCTCATTGAGACGGCCAAGGCGAATAAACTCGAGCCCCGGGCGTACCTCAACCACCTCTTCGAGCAACTGCCCCTGGCGAAAACGCCGCAGGCGATTGAGGCGCTGCTGCCGTTTAACCTCCGCCCCGAGGATCTGCCCGCGCCAGCGCGTTTGGCCTCGATCACTGATCCAGCGGTGTCTGGCAAGCGATGATGCCGCGACGACCACCGGCGGGTAACCGCCGGGGGTTGACTGTTGCGGGCATTGCGCTGGTGCGTGGTTGCGTTCCATTGCACCATTGTCCGCCGCCCCGGTCGGGCAGGGTAGATGTAGTTCGCTGATCGCTTACCTATCTACAGGCGATCCTGGACGACCACTCACCGGATGCGGTGCTGATTAATATTCTGTGGAATGATCTGTGGTATTCCACGGTACTGAACTGGTATCCGGCGCTGTTGGTGTATCAGCAACCGCCGCTGTGGCTGAGTCGCTTAATGCAACACTCGGCGTTAGTCCGCGCCATTATTTTACAAGCCCCGCCCGATCAGGAGCACTTGGTGGATCGTTTAAACGCCTTAGCACTGGCGCATTATCAGGAGAATCTGCAAGCGATGGTGGAGCTGGCGGCAGCTCGTGGGGTGGCGGTGCATTTTGTCGAGCCACCATTTAGCCCGGAGTTAATGCCACCGGAGGGGTTGAATGAGTTCCATGTGCGTTATACCAAGCCATTTTTCTTAGCAACGGCTAATCGTTACCGCGCCGCACTTCAGGAAGTCGCGGCGACCCATAACGTGCCGGTGCTTGATCATCGTTTATCGCTGAATCAGGGTGGTGGGCCGGCGGCGCTGTTTTTAGTTCCGTTGCATCCGACCGCTGAGGGTAATCGGCTCATGGCGGAGGATGTGTTTATGGGCGTACAACCGCTAACCGATCGCCGTTGATACGCATTGATAAAATACAAAGGGCGCTGTTTGGTTTCATCAAACATGCGCCCCAAGTATTCACCTAAAACGCCAATAAACAGCAACTGTACCCCACCGAGAAATAAAATCACAACCATCAAGGAAGGATAACCGGGCACAGGTTCGCCAAAGAATAAGGTTTTGACAATAATCCAAGCACCAAATAAAAAAGCACAAAGCGCTAGAATAAATCCCAAATAGGACGCCAGTTTAAGTGGTAGCGTGCTAAAGGAGGTCAAACCATCGAGGGCAAAATTCCACAGCTTCCAGTAGTTCCACTTAGTCGCTCCGGCGTGGCGTGGATGGCGTTGATACACGACCTCTTTTTGCGGAAATCCAATCCAAGCAAACAAGCCTTTCATAAAACGGTGGTGTTCACGCAATCTACCGAGTGCGTCAACGGCGCGGCGGCTGAGTAAACGATAGTCCCCAGTGTTTTGGGGAATGTGGGTGTGGGTGAGTTTGCCCATCAGGTAATAAAAACCCCGAGCTGTGGCACGTTTCAACCACGTTTCTCCTTGGCGCTCGCTGCGTTTGGCATAAACAACATCATAGCCTTGTTGCCATACGGCCAGCAGTTCTGGGATTAACTCCGGCGGGTCTTGTAGATCGGCATCGATCACGATGACCACATCGCCATGCGTATGATCCAAACCAGCCGTTAAGGCAATCTCCTTGCCAAAGTTACGGCTGAGATCAATCCAGGCTATATGGGGGTCTTGGCTATGCAAACCTTGGATAATGGCTAACGAGGGGTCGCTGCTGCCATCGTTGACGTAGAGGATTTCGTAGTCGGCACTGCATGCCCTCAGCACCGTTTGCAATCGGCGGTGGAATTCTGGCAATACCTCGTACTCGTTGTATACCGGTACGACCACAGACAAGGTCAATGCACTGGTGTCTATTGCGGGTTGCTGAGTTGTTTCAACCATTGCCAAATGTCCAATAGCGGTTAGCCCAAAAATTCCAAAACAGAACCAATACTGTCGCCCCAACCTGCGCCAAGGCATAATGTAGACCAGCAGCAATACCCAAGGCGACGATCAATGTGTTGATGCTCAATCCACTGCCTGCCACCAGCAGATAGCGCTGCAATGCTTGGCGATGCGCGCAGCGACTGCGAAAGGTGAACCGGCGATTGAGTAGGTAACCGGTTAGCGCTCCAGCAATAAAGCCGGCGACGGTAGCAGATACTGGATGCACAGCCGATAAAATAATCAAGCCGCCCATGAATAGATAATGCACAGTGGTCGCTACAGCACCGACCAGGGCAAACAAGATGAATTGGCGGTACACACTGCGCCTCAGTAGCACTGAATGCTCAGGATAATCGTTTATGATGGACATTGAAATTCACATTTATTTTCGATTGCTGTGTCATTCATTGCAACTTTTCTATTCTATTTTAAGCCTTGATCATAACCTGAGCCACCCCCGTCAAGCCGCCCGCGCCGCCAGCGGCGCGACCTTCGTTGACCGCCTCGCACGTCGCCGTCGCGCCGGCGGTGGCAGCGGGGTCCGCTTGAGCACCTCTTCAAACAGCGAGGGATGAGCGCAGCCAAACAGCCGTTCAGCCGCCGTGGTCTCGTCCGAACGGCGGATATGGAAATTGTGAATCGCTGTCAAAGCACTGAGCTTGCGCTCGCTGAGGCGATGGCGCCCATGGTGAAACAGCGAGAGCTGGCCGTTGCGTCCCTCCACTGCAGAGCTTGAGCGTTGAAACACATCGGCACAGTCACCGGCAACCTGCTCTAGGGTAGCCTGGGTTGCCGCATCGAGCTGCTGGAATGGATGATCAGGCGCGCGCAGGGGTGCGAGCAAGCGCTCACTGAGGGCCTCGAGCCGATCGCGTTCCTCGGCACGGGATTGCCGGGTGGCCACCCGCTCAAGGTAACGCGCCGGGATGAGCTGCTCGTGCATCAGCTGTTCGAGCGCAGGGGGAAGATTCAAGGCCTCCACCCGCTGCTGGAGTGTGGTGAAGAAAAACACCAGGGTCGCGACCATGTGGGTGGTGACCCGCTTGGCTTTGTCCAGATGGGCACAAGCACGCGCGGAGAGCTTGGCCTCCTCGGCGATCACGGCAAGGCGTTGAAAGACCCCCTCGAGCCGCTCGCCCAATCGCTCTGGCGTTTGCGCCTGGCCCTGCTCGAGATCATAGGGATGGTAGAGCGTAGAGAGTTCACGCAGACAGCCACCGGCTTGCTGCTGACGCGCTTCGGCCCCATCGCGATCCGCCATGGCCTGTCCCAAGCCTTGGCTTGCTGTTCTGATGCGTTGGGTAAAGTCCGGTGGCCGCCCGGGACCATGGGGATGGTGATGATAGGTGCGCTCGGCTTGGCGCGCCGCGCTCAGGGCTTGTTCGCAGGTCTTAACCTGGGCATCGGCATCGCGCACCGCGCGCGCCAGTGCCAAGCCGGTCGCTTTGCTCGCTTCATGCTGGACATGAAACAGGTCCGGAGAATGTTGGGCGTTGAGATCGACCTCGGCATGCCGGCGCAAGGCGGCAGCCTCGTCACTGGTGGATTGGATGACCTCCAAGTTCAGCTCGGCGGTGGCGGCGGTGAGTGCCTGGGTCCAGGTCGCCGCCGTGCGATCACTGGCGTAATGCTCCAGCACAATGAAGCCCGATACCGGCTCAAGTGCCACCAGGCAGATGGCCGGATGAAAGGTTTCGTCCTCGCACAGACTGACCAATCGGGGCGCGGATGTCCGCGCTGCCAGCGCCCGGCGTTGCTCGGCGGCGGTCTCGACAAGGTGTTGCTCGATCGCGGCATTCAACCCTTGCTGACTCCCATAGGAGCTTCCGACAACCTCAGAAAGCCCGCACAACTCAAGAAACTCGCAGACCACGCGCACACCTCCGGCCGCGCGCAGGGTGATGCACCAGTGGGCGGAGACGACCAGCCGGTGAAGGAACACCATACCCGCTGGGCTCGCGAAAAAGGCCGCCTCGGCGGCGGCATCCGCGGGCGCCTGGCCCTCCCAGCGCCGCAGGGTCGCGCGTGCCACCCCAAGGGTATCCGCTCGCTGGCGCTGCGGCTGTCCTTCCTCGCGCAGCCGCGTCGCCTGCGCGAGCACTTCGGCGCGATACAGCCGGCGCTCCCGACCCGCACCTGGCGCAGAAGCGGGATTTGCACTACAGTCAGATTTGGCAGAGCCCTCAACCATGTTTCTCGATCCAAGGTTAGTTTCCCGCTCCAAGGGTATGAGAAACTGAGGGTTCTGCCAAATCTTCTGCTGCTTAAGCCCGACTAATTCAGTCGGTTTTGGCTCACTTTATGATCAAGGCCCTATTTTACATTAATTTGGAGCAAATTTTTGCTATGAACCGATCGGCTGCAAACGACAACTTTGTCTGGACACTCAGCATCTGGCTGCTAAGCACTGTGCTGATGGCCATAGCGTTACTCAGTACCTATATGGCGACTGAAGCTAACAGCGCTTTATTTGGCCATAGTGATCTCATACAACCGTATATGCTTGCCCGAGATATTCTCGCTAATCCTGCAGCCATTCTTGATTGGTACCACTCACCGGCTTTGTATGTGTTCCCCGATTGGCTGCTGGCTATGATACTGGTTGCTTGGGTGCCTGGTAGTGATCGGGTGTTGCCGTTGTTGTACTCGGTTATTTTGCTGTTAGCTTACAGTATTGCGGGAAGCTGGCTGCTCCGTCAAAGCCTCAATACGTCCCTGCTGCGCGGTACTTGGCTGCTGGTGACCATCAGTGTTGTGTCCGCCTGTGTTACGCATCATGATCTGACCACTCCGATGACAACATGGTTGTTTCTGACCGGCAGCACAGCGTATATCCATACGGGCGCACTTGTGTTGACGTTGGTTGCCGGTGGATTGTTAATGCGATGTTTACAGCGACCGAGTGCGACGGGAACGGCGATCATGGCCCTTATTGGGGCGATTACCACATTCTCCGATGCGTTGTTCATGGTGTGGTTTGTCGCTCCAGCGTGTGTGGTATTGCTATTACACGCTTGGGCGCAGCGCAGCGGACCACCTTTAATCACCATAGCTTGGATCAGCGGTGCGGGTCTCATCGCTATGTTGGTCGAGCATCTGCTGCGGAGTACCAAACCGGAACTGCATCGAATCGAGCCCAGTAAATCGCTGCAAGTCTTTATCAGTGACTTACAGGCGGTAGTCAGTGCGGGTGATGTCGGGTTTATGCTAATGCTGGTAGCGATCATGGTAATTGCGCTACGAGCGGCTATTATGATATTGCGATTGCTACGCCGCCAAACCCTGACGCCAGCGGCTTATCTGGAGTTGTTTCTAGCGGGGAGTATCAGCGCAGCACTGCTGGCTCCGCTAGCGCTGGGCGTTTATTGGGATTTGACCTTATGGCGCTATTTATTGGTTATTCCGGTACTGGTGATTATTTGGGTGGTGCACTGCGTCCTCAAGCTCAGCCCGCAGTGGCAGTATGGGTTAACCACTGGAGCGATCATTACTACACTCGGGCTGGGCACAGTATCAATCAGCTCGGCCTGGGAGCATATCCAGTCTCTGCAACAGCCTATAGCGCTAGAACAGTGTTTGCGTGAACAGGGACGAGATACCGGTTTTGGCGATTACTGGAACGCCAAACGTTTGCTGTTTCTGAGTGATCGGCGGCTACACATCATCCAAATTAACGCTGTCGGTCAACCGTTTCACATGAATTACAATCGGCGTTGGTTTGCAGAACGTGCCGATACCGGTGCGCCGGTGCAGCCTGATTTCGTGATACTGGATCGGCTGGATGCTGGGGTTATAGCCCGACGTTTCGGCTCGCCCAAGCAGGTTATCCATTGTGATGGCAGTGCGATCTGGCTTTATCCGCGCAGGTAAAGTGGCGTTAAAGTACGTTAAATAAAAAAGCCCGCTAGAATGCGGGCTTCATGATGGTGCTGGCTATTGTTAGGAATCGAATTGGTGGAGGCGGCGGGAATTGAACCCGCGTCCGCAAGCCCTCTGCCTTTGGTCCTACATGCTTAGTCCACTCTATTGTTTTTAACCTTCTGCCGCCCGAAGGACAGGGCGATCAGTCGGCGATCCCGAATTGGGTTTTAGCGGATCAGGTCCAGGCTCCCTGCGCCGCGATCCTGTGTGAAGTTACCCCACGAATCCACCGCCCACAGGCAAGAGATGGTGTGAGGCCCGCTGGGATTAAGCAGCGAGAGCGTAGTTGTCGTCGTTGGCAACTATAGATTTGCGGATAGTTTTACGAGGTCTCCCGCACCTCGGCATGCACCTCCGGTTTTGCGACCCACGTCGAAGCCATGTCGCCCCCGTTGGTTCTTGGGTAGACAGGGTAAGGTTGGTTTGGTTCCCAGTGCAAGGATTTTGTTTGTCGATTGTCCAGCGTTGGCCGTTCGGCGTGTCGTCGCCATCAGCAGAACAGGAGGTGAATGCCGACTTGTTTCAGGCGCTCGGATTCTTCCTCAAGCTCCAGGCGGGTTAGCGGATGGTCGCCTAGCCAGCCGTCAGGGAAACAGAGCGACAGTTCGGCCTTGTCGGCGCTTAGCACTGGGTTGGGTTTGGTTGTGGCTGAGCGGCCGCGGTGGATGAGCACTGCCAGGCGCAGCAGCACGCAGAGTCGGCGCGCGCAGTCCTGTTTGCTTTCGGGCAGGCTGGCAAAGTCTTCCTGCGGGACTTTGCGCCGATGGGCCAGCACTAGCATGGCCAGCACGGTCTGCTCCTGACGGGTAAAGCCGGACAGGTCGGCATTGCGCAGCAGGTAGGCGCCGTGTTTTTGGTACTGACTGTGGGAGACGACCAGGCCTATCTCGTGCAGATGCGCGGCCCAGCCGAGCATTTCGCAATATTCCGGTCGGTTGAGCTTCCATTTGTCGCCAACCTGCTGGTAGAGCTTCAAGGCGGTTTGCTCGACCCGCAGAGCCTGCTCCATGTCGACATCGAAGCGCCGGCATAGGGTGGCGACGGTGCGCTCCCGCACATCCTCGTGCTAGTCCGCCGCCACAGCAAATAAATCGCCGGCAGCACGAACAGACTCAACAGCGGCGCGGTGACCATGCCGCCGACCATGGGGGCGGCGATGGGGCGCATGACCTCGGAGCCAACCCCGCCTTGCAGCATGATGGGGAGCAGGCCCGCAAAGATGGTCGCGACCGTCATGGCTTTGGGGCGAATGCGCAGCACCGCGCCTTCCTCGATGGCGGCTTTCAGGTCTTGCTCGCTCGCCAGAGTTCCGGCGCGGCGGGCGTCGGCCAGGGCGTTGTCGAGGTAGACCAGCATGATGACGCCGAACTCGACCGCCACGCCGGCGAGCGCGATGAAGCCGACGGCGACGGCAATCGACAGGTTGTAGTCGAGCAGATGGATCAACCACAGGCCACCGACCAGCGCGAAGGGAAGCGACAGCATCACTAACAGCGCCTCTGATACGCGGCCAAAGGTCAGATACAGCAGCACGAAGATGATCAGCAGCGTCAGCGGCACCACCATGGTCAGGCGCTCCTGGGCGCGTTGCATTTACTCGTACTGGCCGGACCAGGTGAGCGAATAGCCGGGCGGCAGCGCGACCTGCTCGGCCACCACCTGCTTGGCCTCCGCGATCCAGCGCCCGAGGTCGCGGCCGCGGATGTCGACGAAGGTCCAGCCGTTCAGGCGCGCGTTCTCGCTTTTCAGCATGGGCGCGCCGTCGGACTCGGCGCGAGAAGGTTCTCACCAGCCTGCTCACCCTTTGGTCGGGGCTGACGGTGTTTCTCGCCCACCCGCCAATACCCTCGCATGACGACTATACTGTATTTTTATACAGTTCATTGCTGTGGCTCCACCAGCACTCCATCATGGCCGTCGCCGCATCACACCGCCCGATGGTGGCCTATCGTCGCCGCTGTCCGGAGCACACCGCGCTCTACCAGATCGTGCAACAGCATCTGGAGTCTTTTCTCGCTCTCGCGAGAGAGGAGGATTGGGGCGCGCCGCGCGTGCCGACTTATGTCGAGCGGGAGTTTCGCCGCTACCTGGAGTGCGGCATTCTCGCCTTCGGTTTTGCTCGTGCACGCTGCCCTGACTGTGGTCATGACTTTCTCGTGGCGTTCTCCTGCAAGGGGCGCGGGGTATGTCCTTCGTGCAACGCGCGACGCATGGCTGAAACAGCTGCCCATCTGGTCGATCATGTCATACCGCCACTGCCGGTGCGCCAGTGGGTTCTTTCAGTACCCAAGCGCTTACGCTGGTACCTGGAGCGCGAGCCGCGAGCGCTCAGCGCCGTGCTCAAAATTCTCATGCGCGTCATTGAGGCGCATTTGCGCAGAAGCAGTTCCGCGAATGCCCAGGCGCGCTTTGGCGCGGTGAGCTTTATCCACCGGTTTGGCTCGTCTCTCAATCGTCATGTCCACTGCCACTGTTGTGTCATCGACGGTGTCTTCGAGCCGGTTGAGCAGGAGGGTGATGTCTCACAATCCCTGCATTTTCACCCCGCCGCGGAGCTGACCGCCGACGATCTCGCTATCATCTCGGAACGGGTACGCGTGCGGGTGCTACGCTGGTTTGCCCGCCACGGGTTGATTGAGCCAAACGATGTGCGCGAGATGCTCGCTTGGGACAACAGCGGATTTTCCCTTGATGCCGAGGTACGCATCGCTGCCCAAGATCGTGCCGGACTGGAGCGCTTGTTGCGTTATTGTGCACGCCCGCCCTTTGCCCTTGAACGTCTGGAGCTGATCGATGGCGAACGGGTGATCTATCGGTTGCCCAAACCGCTGCGCGATGGCACGACAGTGTTGACGCTCACGCCGCTTGAGTTTATCGACCATCTCGCGGCGCTGATTCCACCTCCACGGCGTCATCGCCATCGCTACCATGGGGTGCTGGCCCCCAATTCGCCGTGGCGTGCCGAGGCGACCGCGTATGGGCGGGATCTCAGTGATGAGCCGCACGAGACTCCCGAGGTTGCCACCACCAAGCCAGCCGCGCCTCCTCGCTCACCGGCACGCTATCTCTGGGTCATGCTACTGGCCCGTCTGTTCGAGTCGCTGCCGCTGACTTGCCCCAATTGTGGCGCGGACATGCGCCTGATCGCATTCATCACCGAGGCCGCGCCCATTGGGCAGATTCTCACCCATATCGGCGAACCCCCTCGTCCTCCGCCCATCGCTCCCGCGCGCGGACCACCCGCCTGGGATGATGCGCCCGAGCCAGCACCGGACTGGGATGACTTTGCTCAACCCGAGCCGGAGTTCGAGTTCGATCAACGCGTCGCTTGGTAGCCACGCCTTTTCCCACCAGACAAGGCGCCAAGGGCGTTTGTCTTCAGTTCGCCCGCCCGCGCCCAACTTCGCTCAAAACACGCAACCAAGTCCGTCCTGCGCCCCTCAAAACGGGCGAGCAGGCGTGTTTCCGCCGTTGACCTCGTTCTCATCGACCGATAATATCCGCACTGACACGCGTACTGGATCCCCAGGGTGGTTTGGATTTCCTATCCTCATCCGCGCTCGAAATCCAGACACAGATCATGGCGGTAAATGAGGTATTGGTCGAACAGGCTCGCCAATTGCGCGGCCAGCTCGAAGCGGCGCAGGTCGGATGAGTCCGCGTCCAGGTAGCGCTTCAGATCGGCAAAGGCCGGTGCGGCGATCATCTCGGGCAAGAGCCGAAAAATCCGCCAAGTCAGGGCACCCTGCCCGTAGGCGTCTTGTTCAGGGGCCTCTGGCAGCCAGCTCGTGAGCATCCGCCAGAAGAAGCTCGCCGGCAGCGGGTAGTCGATGTTGGCCGCGATGCCCCGGCGCATCGCCAGCTGCTGCGACACCCAGCGCGCCATGCCCTGGTTGGGCACGACAATGACCTCGCGCGCGAAAGGGTCCTTGCCAGCAGCGTCCTCCTGCGTGGCCAGGACATCAATCAGCTGCTCAAGCCGGTTGGAATGATGGACCCGAAGCATGGGCTTGGCCTCCGCTGACTCAACGGACCTGTCGGCTGACGTGTTGGCGTCGGGGGCTTGGCCGCCGCGCGCCCTGGAATGACCGGGCATTAAAGCACATCCGCGTAAAGCGCCGATGCCTTGTTGATCTGCGCGGCCACATTGCGCCGCATCCCGTCCGGCGCCACCACCTCCAGATTGTCCCCGCCCGCCAGCAGCCAGCGCAACAGCGCGCCGCTCGAGGGAACAGTCGCGTGCAGCCGCAGATCGAAGTCGCTGTCATCCGGCTCGGGCAGGGTAAGCTGTTCTTCGGCCAATGGGCAGGCTTCCAACACGTCGGTCAGGTAGCCGCGCACGCGCAGTTCCAAGGCGATGGCCTCCCCACGGCCGAAGTCCACCAGGCCCTCCACAATCGCCCGGTCCAGGTCGAACCCGTCGGCCGCGCGGGCCGCGTCCTCGGTCAGCTCGACGCTCACCATGCGATGCAGGGCATAGAACTGCACACGCGAGGGCTCGTCATTCTTGAGCGCCACCAGGTAGATCACGGGTCCGCGCTGCACCAGGGCTTGCGGATGCAAGCGCGGGGTGCTGAGCTCGCTTGAGGCTTTGCGATATTTCACTTTCAGGACGCGCTGCTCGGCCACGCCGCTGATGACGGTGCTCAGAATCGCCGGGCGCACCTTCGCCGGAATCAGCCGCTGCTCGGCGGACAGAATCCGCAGGCGCTGATCATCCAGTGCCGGCACCAGGTCGGACACCACCAGCTTGCGCCACAGCGCCTCGAGCCGCCCCTTGGGCACCAGGTCGGTCACCGTTTGGTCAATCAACTGGCGGGTATAGGCGATCACGTTCGGATCATCATCCCCCACCTCGGCCCGCCGGCGATAACGCAACGGCTTGCCACCGGGGTTGACCGCAACGATGCGCTCGTCGCGAATCAGCTCGGTCAGATCCCGCTGCAGCCGGCGCCGCCGCGCAGCCGCGGAGGCATCAGTGCCGTATTCATCCCCCAACAGCCGCTCGAGCCGCCCAACATCGACGCAGCGCTCCGGCGCCGTCTGGGGTGGCGAGATTCGAGCGAACAGGGCTTGCAAGCGCTCAATGCGCTCCTGGTGGGTCGCACTCATGCCGGAAATTCTCATGACCAAATGATGGCATGAGTATAGGACAGAGTTTGACGTGAGTGCTTTGAGCTACGAGGTGGCGTTTATCCGTTGACAAAAATCCAACGCCAATCGCCATGCCGAAGCGATTGTCGAAGCCGCTCTTCACTACTTCGGGGTGCTCACGGGCTCGCTCGATAGCCGGCACGCGGGGCCGAAAGGTTCTACACGTCATGGCGTGTCGCACAGATCGACTATTGTTCGATTACAAGGCAGGGAAAAAACTCTGCTCCCAGCCATGACAGGCTCGATCCGCCTAACCAAAACAGGCCCACAACCAGAGAATTCCAAATGAACATTGCAGACGAGGTTTCCGCACGGATCTTGAAGACCCTGCTTTCAGTATTCTTCCTGAGACAAACCCTAACCGGAAAACAATTCAACGCCGACCGTTTAGTCCGCAGCGCGGCCCGCTTCGCGCTTGATCTTGACGAACAAAAGACAGACGACGAACGCGTCAACCAGACCGCCGTCCATGTCGCCGAGGGACTCCTGCTCGCCTTCTATCAAAACCGGCCAAGCCACAAAAACTGGACAGCATTAGCCCACGAAAAGAGGCGGCTTCGTATGATCCAGGACGCCTACCGGATTGCAGCCATGATGATCCGGGAGCTGCAGAAAGAAAGCGAGCCGAGCGCAGCTAGCGAAAACCCGCCTTAGCTCGATTGCCCACGCAAAGCAGATTCCACGGCAGTGGACTGGGCAAACAATAAGCCGGGACTTGACATTCGCCGGTGCCCGCTTCCCGCAGACCGATGCACGGATCTCCCTGGTTACCACGCACTCTCAATGTCAGGCTCGACACGGCCTCGGACCCCGGGGAGCCTCCATGCCGCTGACCATGACGCGACATGCAGTGTTGCCTGCCGGGGGGCCAAACCCGTCGGCGCTCTCCAACGAAATTTTCGGGGCTCTACGCCTTCAGGGTCGGCATCACCCGTTACCTTTGCACCTCGCCTGCTTTCATGCCTACGCATCGACGCGTCAGTTACCCTTCACGCCGCAAGGCTTGATACCGGGCTCGCGGCTCACGATTACCCGGGCGGGACTCTCACCCGCTAGAACACGCGGCCTTGCCAGGCCGCACTGGCCCTGTTCTTCTCCGGCCTGCCTCACCGGTGTCCACCACAAAGAAGATGACGGCCCTCTCAAGTTCCCAGGCTACCCTTGTGTCTACATGCCCCGCTCGGAGATCTCGGTGGTGTCTTCGCCGCTTACCTTAACGCGCCAAAGACCACAGCCTTACGGTGCCTTGAATTCGTCGGCTTTACCGTGCTTGCGCGCGGTTATCCTCATGGACCACAACAACTACCGTTGCGGGACTCATTCACGCGGCCTGCACACTCACTACACCTGGCTTCATACATAGCCTTGCGAAAATATGCACGCAGGTTCGCTACAGAGCGTGTTTGTTAGCCGCCTCTCTTAGAAATTAGGTCGCCCTCAGCAACTGGGTAACACAATCCGATTCCACGGCTTCCTTTCCGATTCCAATGAACTGGATTTAATTTGACACAACAAGGCTTGATACCGAACTCGCGGCTCACGATTACCCGGTCAGGACTCTCACCCGCTAGAACACGCGGCCTTGCCAGGCCGGCAGCCCCATAAATTTCATTCGACTCTACTCTGACAAGGCTTTGACGTCTCCTTCAGATATCGCCCATATTCCCCCTTCATCCAGAATTTTCTCACACAGAAAAAGGGTGCGCATGTCGATCAAGGTTTGCAAATACTGAATATCTGCCTTATCCCATCGCTTCTCCGTGTTCTGTTTCCGAATCAGAGTATTCCATGCGTCAATATCTTCTATCAGGAAATCATCTTTCGCCCCATCTTCTATCTCGTCGTAATGTCGACTTCGATTCTCGGAGGCATCCAGCCAGCGAAAATTCCCGAGCGAGTGCCCAATTGTATCCCGATGATTCCAGTAGTTGCTATCTTTAACTTCTTCGTTAATGTATGACTGCCAAGAAGTCCAATGGAAACGAAACCGCTTCTGCGGAATTAAATGATCTAGGTCCACAGGCAGATCCTCGTCCCGTCCAGAGGTCGGATCGAACATTGGATACTTTCTGCTCAGATAATCCCGTTGTAACCACATCAGGGCATGACTAATCAGCTTGCGATTGGTCGAAATGTTTCGCAGGGCCTCGCCGGGTTTCCGCTCGTGATCCTTATCCATAACCGCCGCACCACCAAAACGCTCGGCCCATGGGCGAAGCAACATGCCGTCGGGCGGCTCGTTCGCTTTCTCCCTGATACGCTCAAACTCTGGCAGGGTAGCGACAACGGAACAGATTCCGGCATCCTCGAAATCATGGATCAAACCACTAAAAAACCGGCGGTCCAGAGTCTGATCTTCCTTCTCGAGGAATTTTCTATAGACAAGATCCGCCGCCTTGTCTGGATAACCAACGTATAGCAGCCAATAGAGGCAAAAGGCAATCAGATGATCCCGTGCGTCCCCATTACCCGGCCAATCACCCTCCGCATTAAGCGCAGCGAACAGGATCAGTAAATCCAGTAGTTGATGGGGCAATCGGGCGATGAGCATTGCCGGAAAGCCCTTTGAGTTCTCTTTAGAATATATTAGCCCTGTTCGCAATTTCTTCAATATCATTAGCAAGCCGAAATCATCGGACGCCAACCCCAGCAATCGCTTGAATTCCTCCTCCGTATTCTTATCGAGCTTCGAAACAAGGTTTGGATTTGGCCGCCCGGTCTTTTCCCAATCACTGGCGTCCTTCCAAGGCTTTAACAATTTTGCTACGCGCAGGATCGCAAGCACCAGTTCCACCTCGCTTGCCAATCGTCCTGCAACCCGATTGACCATGATTCCGTTCATCTTCTCGCGAATTTCGGGGTAACGGGCCTTGATCATGGAGTAGCTCAGCTCGTCATCAGATAAGCGCGTGCCGCCCTGTCCTAGTCGGCTGAAAAAACGGACGTATGAAGACTCGTTACCCACGACATCCGGACCTACCAATTGTAGGATAACTGAGCTCTTAACAGCTGTTTCAAAGGCTTTCGCAAACTCCTCAGCCCGTCCTTTGTCCGCACCTGGCAGTATCGCCAGCTTCTCAGCCAAAGCGGTATTGCTGTCAGCCTTATGCAACTCCCATATTTTCTTAAGCAAAACCGGACACACCCCTTCGATCAAGGGAGCTTTACGATCATCGTTTAAAAACAAATTGTCCGCAGCGAGTTTGTCAGCGTAGTTGTCTCCAGCGACGTTCTTCCAGGCCTCTCGGCGCTCATCCAGCCGGAACTTATTATTGGGATAATCCCTTGCATAGCCGAAAGGTTGGCCAATCGTAGAGATACGCAATTGGAAGCGGGTATCCGCATGCTGCTTCGGCTCTTGACCCAGATCCACCCAGAGTTTGTGCGTACCCTGCAGCTGCCCCAATCCCAGCCCGAGCAAAATCGTCGCCATTCGTTGTTGACCGTCGAAGAGTTGCAAATCATTCGCGGAAACTTCTCCGGCCTGGATTTTCCCCTCCGCATCCGCCCCATGCTTAGCTGCCTCACCAGCACTGCCGTCCACCCGATGCACCATCATCAATCCCGGCGGATAACCGCGCAGCAGGCTGTCCCAGTAGTTGATGATCTGGGCATTGGTCCAGACCATGGAACGCTGAATGGGGGGTAGCCAAAGGCGTGGCTTAACTTTACCCAAGCGATGCTCAATCAGCTCCTTAATCGTTAGGGTTTCCACCTCATGGCCATTGTCAAATATACTCATGATTCCTCCTCATCCAAATTCCCGAAATGAGTCCCTTCTGTTCATCCTGGCGCACGCGCTGACGTTCTTGACAGAAAAATCTCACCTTTCGCACCGGAAATCCGCTCTCCGATAAACCCGCACGGCATTGCCGCGCTCTAACTGGGTATGCTGCCGCCAGCGCTTGTCCTCGGCCGCTCGCCGCCTTTCGGCTTCCCTTTCAGCCAACAACGCGTCAAGCCGCGCCAGCGCCAGCCGTCGGTTCATGTGCTGGGAGCGCTCTTCCTGGGCCAGCACGCTGAGTCCGGTCGGTTGATGGGTGATGCGCACGGCACTCTCGGTGCGATTGACATGCTGGCCGCCAGGGCCGGAGGCGCGCTGGGTTTCGATGCGCAGGTCGTGCTCGTTCCAAGTATAGACCGTCGGTTCCGTGAATGCCGCGATGCTGACGAACCAGTTCTTGCGCTTGTGGTGCGGGCGATAGGGGCTGGCGCCGGTCCATTGGATGGTGCCGAGCCAATCGGTCACGCGCGTCTCGACCTCGGGGCCGCTGACGCGCAGCAGCACTGAGCGCGCGTCGCCGGCGTGCTGGCCGGGGGTGCGGTCGATCTCCTCGACGGCGAGGCCGCGGTTGGTCAGCTCGGCGGTCAGGCGCGGGGCGAGCTGGCCGACGACCCATTCGCATTCGGCGGGACAGCGCCCGGCGGAGAGTTGTAGCCAGAGCGTTGGGGTGCTCATCGCTGGGCCTGTTTGGATTTGGCCTTGAGCTTGGAATTTGGCCTGGACTTACCGGAGCCGCGCGCTGTGCTTGGTCCCTTAGTCGCTCCGGTGCGATCAGCGCGGCGCAGCTTGTAGGTCAGCACCGGGCGCAGGGTGGCGATGATCTGACAGAGTCCGGCGTCGACCAGGTCGGCGACCACTTGGTCGATGCCTTTGTAGGCTTCCGGGGCTTCGTCATAGAGCAGTTCTTTGTCGTCGCAGATGACCTGGCTGCCGAGCGCGGTGGTGCGCAGGTCCTCGGGACGCTGGCGGGCGCTGAGGCGCGGGCGGGCGTCGCCGCGCTTCCATTTGCGCCCGGCGCCATGGGCCAGGGAACGCAGGCTGGTGTCGATGGCGGTGCTGGTTTCGTTCCCAGACTGGATCAGGGGATTGACCAGATAGGACAGGGTGCCGCGCGAGCCGGGGATGACCACGGGGCCGCGATCGGCTGGGGCGGCGCCTTTGCGATGGAGCCAGAGAGGCTCGCCGGCCCAGTCGGTGGCCACGACCAGGTTGTGTCAGACATCGAGTCGCCGCTCGGCGTCCGCGTTGAGGGCGCCGGGCGATCAGGCGGCGATTGGCTTCGGCCCAGTGGATGGCTTGATCGTGCGCCTTGAGGTCGGGCAGCCCAACGGCGGCGCGCATGCCGGGCAATGCGGCGGTGTGGTCCAGTTGGCGCAGGGCCTCGCCTTCGATCCAGGTGTTCGGGGAGGCGATGAGGCGGCAATGAGTCGCGGTTTGCATGAACATCCGTCTCCGAGTTCAAGATGAGCCGGCGATGACGACTCCGCGGGGTAAGCCGTCTCACTGGTTGGCAGCTGATTTTTCAAGTGACCGCGTTGGCCAGCGGACTGAAATCTCGCAGCACACGACGCGCCATCCGAGGATCAATCGGAATACCAACGTACCGCGACTCCGCCATCAGGCGTCGCAGGGCTCCTTCCAGCTCCCTGACGTTGGTCGGGCAGGATGTCGCCAGATCCATGGCCACGCCCTCGGGTAGCTCGATCTTCCACCAAGCCGCTCGGTGGCGGAGGATGGCCAGCCGGGTTTCCAGATCGGGTGCCGCCACCGAAATCTCGACTGATTGGGAAAACAGATCGCGCAAGCGGTGATTGATCCCCGGAACCATGGCCATGAATCGCTCGTCGGAAAAGACGAGGGTCTTCCCGCGCTCAAGCAGCGTTTGAAAGACATGAGCAAAGACAGATTGCGCGCTCGGCTTATTGCTCAGGAATCCTGGATCGTCAAACAACAGCAAATCGAGGTTCCGATACTGATCCAGACCGGTTTCGATTTGCCCGGGCTGACCAGCTTCGCGCAGTTGTCTGAGCTCAAAGGCGAAGCGCTCGGAGTGGACAAAACGGACCTTTGCGCGGGGATTTTGCGCAAGGACTTGATAACCAATGGCATTCATCAGATGCGATTTGCCGAGTCCCTGCCCGCCTTGCAGGTAGAGCGCGCCATGGGCAGATGCGGGATCACCCGCGATGCGCTGGCACGCCTCCCAGGCGGCGGCATTGGACTGGCCTCGGACAAAGGTCTCGAAGCGGAACTCGGGAATCAACTTGGCCAGGTGGAAAGCGTCCTCCGGCGCTAACGAATGAGCCCGCTCTGAGTGGCGCTCCGCGGCAGCCTTGCCGTCGACCCAGGTCGCGAGCCGCTCTGGCGCTGGCATGCCCGCAATTACCGGCCAAGCGCTGCCGAGACCAGCAGTACCCAAGCGTTGCAAGCAATGGCGCCTGTTCATCATTTTCTGTCATCTCCCCAACCGACGATCAACGCATGAGAGCCAGTCTAGCGCGCCAACACGACAGAATCAGTCGCATGTCGCGCGCCAGTCGATGGTCCTTTGGCGGTCCATCATCGCCTGACCGGCAACCCCTCGCAGGATCAGCCCGTCACCCCCAGCACCCGCCGGTCGCGCGGCCAGTCCTCATGCAAGAAGCCGCTCGCGACCAGAACGGCTTCCTCACGCACTGGCAAGCGCATCTCCAGCTCACCCATCAGGTCGAAGAATTCCTGGATGCTCAGCCCCTTGCCGGCATGCACGAAGGCGAGCAAGTCTCCAGGGGGATGCGCCAGTCCGCGCTGTCGCAACCGCTGCAACGCGCGCTCGCGTTGATCGGGGCGATGCCACACTGTGGCAGCGGTGCGAAATTGTTTCGTGCGCTTCAGACACTCGCGAATGTCGCCTGGGTCGTAACCGATGGGGGTGCGGGATAACAGCAGCGTGCCGTCGATAAGCAGTTGGATAGCCAGCCGCTGGGCGGCAGCCATGCCGGGCGCCGGTTCGATAACGGCATCAAAGGCGCGGTCCAACGCGGCTTGTTCCGTTGCGTTCCAGGGAACTGAGGCGAGGTGCGCTGGCTGATTGATCACCACCGCGACGCAGTAGACGCATTCCGGCGGTCGCCAATCTGGGGCATGCCGGGCCAAGTCAGCGACGGCGCGCGGATCACTGGCGTCAATGACCACCACGACATAGTCGCCCGGAGCGACCTGGGCGTGCAGCCAATCGGTAACAGCCCGAGGCTCCAGTGCCGACTGCGCCATCAGCTCGACTTGGTCGATATCGGTGCGACGCTTCAGGGTTTGGATAAAGTGTCTCGCACCCGTGCCAAGGCCGATACAGCAGGATCGCGAAGGCTCCAGCAGGGCCGCCAGGTTTACGCGGTTGTTGGCTTCGAAAGGAGTCGCCGTTGGGCGCGGCTCCAACGGCCGCAACGGGGTTGGGAACTTGTTGCTCGCTGCCCGTGCGGGACCACCACCAATCGGCCAGAGCAGGCCAGCCCCGAGTGCTTTTAGCCATTGACGGCGATTCATCCCGCGTCCCTCCGCTGCTTTGGTCCCGAAGACGGTGCCAGGTGACTATCCACCAGTCTAGCCATGTCTGGCGACGCACTCTGTCGTATCCCAGTTTTCAGCCAGAAAAAAGCCCGATCAACCGCCAATACGACAGGCTTCGTCGCATGTCTCCGCTATATTGATCGCCAAATAAGGGTCCAGGCTCGAATTGATATTCCCGGTTAAGGGAACGTAGAAAAGAATTATACCGCTTCTACAGCGGTTTTCGGTTTTTCATGTAAAAACTTTTTTATATTATCAGTTGCTTAGATTTATCCAAGAGCCAAAAACCTGTACTTATTGGGTATAAGTCCGCGAAACTCGCGATGCCACCAGCACTTTCCTCGGCAATGGACCCTGTTACAGTCGAGAGGTCCGAGGCAATGGCCGTGGAAATTTTAATCCAACCTTTCATTCAAACGAGCAATAATGTCCATGCGTTCGTGAAGGACAGCAAGAATAAGGGCTGGGCCGTCCGTTTGTGGCAGGCAAAAAATAAAATGGTGCCCTGCTTTTCGGACCCGAACGTTTGGATAGAGGTCATCGCGTTGTCGAAAAGAACCAACCCCCGATGCGAGTTCGCTTGCCACATTCTCGAGTTGTTGGATATAAGAACGTCGCCGCGCTGCTCCCCATTCTCGTTCAGTATAGCGGACAATTTTTTCAAGATCGGACGCCGCACCAGTGGTGAGAATGTAGGGTTGGGTCATGAAAAGGTTACTTACAATGATGCCACTTGTTCAATACGTAATGCTTGCTCCTCGATCTCGCTAATACTGCCATGAACAACGTCTCCGCGCTTTGCTTGGGCGACTCGCTCTGCAAGCAGTGCTCTTATCTCGGCTGATGCTTCTGGTTTTGCGTTTTTTTTGGCAAGCAGTTTTTCAAGCGCGAATTCTTTCACTGTCTTTCCCTCCCGAGCCGCCATGGCGCTCAGCGCTTGGTGTTGCTGGTCGGTCATGTCGATAATCAGTTCTCGCATGTTTTTACCTCAGGCTTTTATGATCTATGTCAAAGCGACATGCTCCGGAATGCAGAGCATCGGCGCGCCGGTATCCGCGAGCGCCTTGACGCTGAGGGAAGCAAGGTCTGGCTTGCGGGGATTGCTGAGGTCAAGTTGGGTGAATACATGTCCCATGGTTTTCGTCCAATTTTGCCGTCAAGCGTTTGCGTTCATGCTAGACGAGTTGCTAACGCGCCGAGCAGACAATTCTCATCTTTCGCGTCGAAAGTCCGCTCCACGATAAACCCGCACCGCATTCCCACGCTCCAGCCGGGTATGCTGCCGCCAGCGCTGATCTTCAGCCGCTCGGCGCGTTTCGTCTTCCCTTTCCGCCAGCAGCGCGGCGAGACGAGCCAGCGCCAGTCGTTTGTTCATGTGCTGGGAGCGTTCTTCCTGGGCCAGGGTGCTGAGTCCGGTCGGTCGATGGGTGACGCGCACCGCGCTTTCGGTTTGGTTGACGTGCTGTCCGCCGGGGCCGGAGGCGCGCAGCGTTTCAATCCGCAGCTCGTGCTCGTTCCAAGTATAGGCCATGGGTTCGGAAAAGGCGGCAATGCTGACGAACCAGTTTTTGCGCTTGTGGTTTGGGCGATAGGGGCTGGCGCCGATCCACTGGATGGTGCCGAGCCAGTCAGCGACCTGGGGGTGCACATCGCCACCGCTGACGCGCAGCAGAACGGAACGGGCATCGCCTGCATGGCGGCCAGGCGCGCGGTCGATTTCCTCCGCCGCGAGACCGCGGGCTTGCAGTTCGGCGCTCAGGCGCGGGGCGAGTTGGCCGACCACCCATTCGCATTCCTCTGGGCAGCGGCCGGCGGAGATTTGCAGCCACAGAGTGGGCGTGCTCATCGGCGGTCCCGCTTGGGCTTGCGCGCGCCATGGGGCTTGTGTGCCCGCTGGCGGTCGCGCAGGCCGGCGGCGCGGCGCAGCTTGTAGGTCAGCACCGGGCGCAGGGTGGCGATGACGCGGCACAGGCCGGCGTCGACCAGATCGGCGACGACGCGATCGACGGCTTTGTAGGCTTCGGGCGCTTCGTCGTAGAGCAGTTCCTTGTCATCGCAGATCACCTGGCCGCCGAGGGCGGTCTTGCGCAAGTCTTCTGGGCGCTGGAGGGTGCTGAGACGCGGGCGGGCTTCGCCGCGCTTCCATTTGCGCCCGGCGCCGTGGGCGAGCGAGCGCAGGCTGGGGTCGGTCGCGGGGGCGAATGGCAATCGGGATTGGAGCAGCGGCTCGACCAGATAGGACAGGGTGCCGCGCGAGCCGGGGATGACCACCGGGCCGCGATCGGCGGGGGCGGCGCCCTTGCGATGCAGCCACAGGGTTTCGCCGGCCCAGTCGATGGGCTGCACCAGATTGTGCCAAACATCGAGCAGGCGCTCGGCATCCATGCCCAAGGCATTGAGCAGGCGGGTGGCGATCAGGCGACGATTGGCCTCGGCCCAGTGGACGGCGTGATCATGCGCCTGGAGGTAGTCGCGGGCGGCGGTGGCAGCGGGCGCCAAGCCCTGGTGACCGTGTTGATCGATGACGGCGCGCAGCACGGATTCGCCGAGCCCGCGCGAGCCGCTGTGGACCAGGAGCAAGAGCCGCTCGGGATCGAGGTTCAGCGCGGCGAAGGCGGTTGCGTCCAGCACCTCGGCCACAGCCTGAATCTCGGCGAAATGATTGCCGCCGCCGATGGTGCCGAGCGCCTGGTCGAAGGCGCTGGGCGCGAGTCCCTGTTCGGCACGCCAGCCGTCGAGATCGCCGTCCCAGGGGCCTTCGAGTCCGCTCAGGCGCTCGGCGGCGCGCTCGGATTTGAATTTGCGCATGGCTTGATCGGTCTGCCACAGCCCCATGCCGCAGCCGATGTCATTGCCGACCAAGGCCGGGTACACCAGCTCGGACAGAAAGGCCGCGCCGATGGGATAGCCCGTGCCGGGATGCAGATCGGGCAGACCGACGGCGGCGCGCATGCCGGGCAGCCGCGCTGTTTGCTCCAGTTGACGCACCGCCCCGCCTTCGATCCAAGTGTCCTTGGAGGCGATGAGGTGAACGCTCGCGGCTGCCGGGCCTGAAGTTTCGCTTGGTTCCCTCATTTCAGCCTCGATGACTCAGGCCCGCAAGACCGGCAGGCGGACAGTACCCGTCGGGCCGCGCCGGTTCTTGGCGACCTGAATCTCGATGACCCCAGGATCTTGCGCCGGGTCTGGGTGGTAGCGTTCATCGCGGTCGATCAGCAGAACCTGGTCCGCGTGCGGCTCAATCGCGCCGGAGCGGTTCAAGTCAGCCAACAGTGGACGTTTGTTTGCACGATACAGAAGGTCGCGATGCAGCATGGCGAGCAGGATCATCGGTGCATCAAGTTCGGTCGCCAGCCTTTTGAGGTCGGCAGCAATGGCCGACAACGCATCGGCTCGATACTGCACGGGGACGGCACTCTGCATCAGCTGCAGATAGTCGACAATGACCAATCCCAGGTCGCCCTTGTCGGTTTTGAACCGCCGCGCGCGTTCAAGGATCTCCTTCGGCGAAAGGGCGGCTGTGTCATCGATGTGGAGCGGAGCTTGCGCGAGCTGTCGTCCGGCCGAACGAAGCCGCTCTCGCTCCACCACACTCAGCGGATCCGCGCCTGTCCGATGCAAGCCGACATTGGCATTTGACGCCCGCATCCGCTCAAGCAGCGCGTCACGCGGAAGCTCGTGGCTGAAGTAGATCACCGGGCGTGATCCGTTGATGGCAACCAGCTGCGCGATTCGCTGCGCCAAGTCGGTCTTGCCCGTCGCGGGGCGCCCTGCTATCAGGGTCAATTCCGAGGGGCGAAATCCTCCGGTCAGGTCGTCCAGCGCGGCAATGCCCGAGGCGACAGCCCTGCTTGAGGGTTGTGCCGCGGCTGATGCGGCCTCGTCGATGGCAAACAGCCGCCCCGCTTGCGTGGTCAGCGCGGCGCCAATGCCGGCAGCCTGCAAAAAGATTCTTCGTTGCATGTGATCCGTTTCTCCAAGGCAATGATTGACCGATAGAAGGCAGTCTAGCGGATCAACACGACAGCCTCTGTCGCATCCTGCCCGCCCGCCGATGATCTCTCGGCGATCCATCGCCGTCTGACCAGCAGATCCTTGCAAAATCAACCTGTCACGCCCAAGACCCGCCGGTCGCGCGGCCAGTCGTCATGCAAGATCGCCGTCTCCACCAGCCTGGCGTCCTCGACCAAGGGCAGGCGCCTGCGCAGCTCGTGCATCAGGTCGGCGAATTCGATAATGCCCATGCCCTTCGGCGCATGCACGAAGGCGAGCATGTCGCCGGTTGGATGCGCCAGGCCCCGTTGTCGCAACCGCTCCAGAGCGCGCTCGCGCTGATCAGGGCGGTTCCACAGCGTCGCGGTCGTGCGCAGTCGCTTCGCGGCGCTCAGGCATTCGCGAATATGGCCAGGGTCGTAACCGATGATGGTGCGGGATAGCAGCAGGGTGCCGTCGATCAGCATGTGTAACGCCAACCGTTGGGAGGCACTGGTGCTGGGCGCCGGCTCGATGAGGGCGTCAAAGGCGTTGTCCAATGCCGCGCGATCCTCGGCATTCCAGAGCATGGCGGCGAGACGGGTGGGGCGATTGATCAGTACCGCGAAGCAATAGCAGCAGTCCGGCGGTCGCCACCGGGTTGCGTGCAGGGGCAGGTCGGTCACCGCCCGCGGGTCGCTGGCGTCGATGACCACCACCATGTAGTCGCTCGGCGCCGACTGGCGCCGCAGCCAGTCCGTGACGGCCTGTGGCTCGCTGGCGTGGTGCGCCATCAGCGCGACTTGGTCGATATCGGTGCGGGTCTTCAGCGTCCGTATGAAGGGTTCCGCACCCTCGCCAAGGCCAATACAGCAGGAGCGCGCGGGCTCGAACAGCGCGCCCCAGTCGGCGCCGGTCATGCCGGCGCTGTCCACTGCCGGACGCGGCTCCAGCAGACGCGGCGGCGGCGACAGGCTGGATGCACCCCGTGCATTAGAACCCAGCGGCCAGAGCAGACCCGCACCCAGTGCTTGCAGCCATTGACGTCGATTCATTGTGCGGCCCTCCGATGTCTCGGTCCCTGGCGAGGGTGCCAGGCGATTCAACATCAGTCTAGCCATCCATCACGACTCTTTCTGTCGCATCGACCTCGCGGCAAAACGTCACGATGACGCCCCGATACGACAAGGAAAGTCGCATCAGTGCGCTATAACGATCTCCGAGTTCTCATAGCAGCGGAGGTTGGCTCAGCAGGTCCGAGACGCTTGAGCGCACGCGCCAAAGCGGGAGTTTTCGACGAACGGTCGGTTTTCGACCCTGAGCGGTCGATTTTTCCGCGAATTCGACCGCCGCTTAACGGATGTCACGGGTTTCCTGTCCGTCAGGACAAACCCGCTCGGTTCTTTAACAATTCGGTCAATGCGGCCTCTTTTCTCAAACCACAGACCCCTGGAGGAGATGTATCCATGCCCAGAGACAACGACCGGCTCAGCGCCCGCGACTGGCTGACGCGCATCGGCTTCGACGAGGAGGGCTCGAACGATCTGTTGCTCACCGACGAGCCGCTGGACGACCTGACCGGCGATCCCGCCATGGCGCTGCGCGAGCGCTTCGCACACTGGCAGCGCCGGCACAGATTCGCGCCCGGCGATCTGGTGGTGTGGAAGCCGGGATTCATGAACAAGCGCTACCCGCGCGCCAAACAGCCCGCGGTGGTGCTGGAGGTGCTGGAGCAACCGGTGTTCGACAACGAGCGCGATGCCGGCAGCCCTTATTTCCGCGAGCCGCTGGATCTGGTGCTCGGGCTCTTTGTCGATGACGGTCCGCATCGCGGTGACTTTTTGAACTGGTATTACGACAGCCGCCGCTTTCAGCCCTGGCAACCGGACTGAGCTTGTTCGCTGTTTGCCGGGCCTTTGGATGCCCGGCAGTCACCTAACTTTAGGTCAACTTTCTTCGCACGCTGACAACAGGAGTATCGCATGACTGACAACCTTTATGGCTGGCGCTCGGATCTCAACGCTGTTCCAACCCGGGAACTGCGCCTGGCCCGCTTCGCGCTCGGACTGCTGTGCAGCGACAAGCGGATGCGCGAGCGCCTGGACGACCGCGATTTTCTGCGCGCTCTGTGGGAGCTGACCGGGCCGCTGCTGCCGTCCTGGGTGCGCGACCACCTAGTCTCTCTGGCACGGGAAAGCGACGATGATGACACTGATATCCTGAGCTTGGATGTCGCCATCAAGCGCTTGGAGGCCGATGATCAGGGCAATCCGCCCCCGTCCGGCAGGAAACCACCCCTGTTTTCCAGCGAAGGGCCACTGCGCACCTTCTATCGCCATCTGCCCCACGGCATGCTCAAACAGTTGGACCAGGCCGACGGCAATGGCAGCGTCTCTCCACTCGCCCGTCTCCTCGCGCAATCCCTGGGACTGGACGCCACCGCCGAACGCGTTCTGGAGTACCTCGATCTGCGCAACTCCTGTGGCGCCTTCGTGGAGCTGGTGAACGAAGCCGGCAACACGCGCACCCGCCTGGTGCGCGCCGATGCGCGCCATGGCGTCGCGGCCATGCTGCGCCTCGACGAGCCAGCCCTGCGCCGCGCCCTGCGCAAGAGCGCGCCGCTGCGCCAGCTCGGGTTGCTGGAGTCTCGGCAAAATCATCCGGACATCGAGGATCTGGTGCGCCCGAGCGATCTGCTCAGCGAGCTGTTCGAGGCCGAACCCAAGGACGAAGCCGCTCTGCTCGCCCGCCTGGTCGAGCCGGCCCCGGCGGGGGACTGGACGCCGGCGGCCTTCCCGCACCTGCGCGAGCGCGTGCTGGAGGTGCAGGAGACCCTGGCCGCCGCCGCACGCTCCGGCGTCGCGGGCGTCAATGCGCTCTTTTATGGCCCGCCCGGCACAGGCAAGACCGAGCTGGCCCGCGCCCTGGTCGCTGCCTGCGGACTCACGGCCTACCAGGTCGCTAGCACCGAGAAGGATCGCGACGGCGACGAGGACGGACTGGATCGTGACGGGCGCCTTTCAGCCTATCTGGTCGCGCAACGCCTGCTGGCCAAGCGCGGCGACGCGGTGATTATTTTCGATGAGGTCGAGGATGTCATCACCCAGCAGGACAGCTTTTTCGCCTTCTTCGGTGGCGCCGGCCCGACCGGCGAGCAGAAGGGCTGGATGAACCGCATTCTGGAGGAAAACCCGGTGCCGGCGATCTGGATCAGCAACCAGACCCGCGGCATGGATGCGGCCTTTCAGCGGCGGTTTTTGCTGCCGGTGGCCTTCGTCACCCCGCCACGCTCGGTGCGCTTGCAGATGGCCGAACGCCATCTCGGCGATCTCGGTCTGCCGCCAACCCTGCTGGAGGAGCTGGCGGCGGACGACCAGCTGACCCCGGCGACTCTGGGCGCGGCGCGGCGCCTGCTGGACTTGCGCCCGGACGCCCCCAAGGAGGCGACGGTGCGACGCAACATTGCAGCCATGCGCCGGTTGCTGCATGGCGCGCCGGCGCCCCGGCGCCGGGAACAGGCGACGGATTTCGATGTGGGCTATTTGAATTTGGCCGGCGGCATTCAGCCCAATGCGCTGGTGCGGGCGCTGGAGCGCGAGGGCACGGGTCGGTTGTGTTTCTATGGCCCGCCCGGTACCGGCAAGACCGCTTTTGCCGAGGTACTGGCCGAGGCGTTGGATCGGGAACTGATCGCACGGCAGGCCTCGGATCTGATCTCGCCTTATGTGGGCGAGACCGAGCAGAACCTGGCCGAGCTGTTTGTCAGCCTCGATGCCGAGCGCTCAGTGCTGCTGTTGGATGAGGTCGACAGCTTTCTCGCCGAGCGCCGTCAGGCGCAACACAGCTGGGAGCGCACGCAAGTGAATGAACTCTTGCAGCAAATGGAACGCTTTCCCGGCATCTTCATTGCCGCGACCAATTTGATGAGGGGACTGGATGCGGCGGCGCTGCGACGGTTTGACTTCAAGCTGCATTTCCGGGCGCTGAAGCCGGAGCAGCGGATTGGATTGTTTGCCCGCGAAGCGCTGGGGGATGCAGTCGCGGTGGTGCCGATGAATCTGGCGCGGCATTTGGAGCGGCTGGATCATTTGACGCCAGGGGATTTTGCCAATGTGTGTCGCCAGCAACGACTGCTCGGCGAGCGATTGGCACCAGAGGACTTTCTGCGACGGTTGATCGCGGAGTGTCGGTTGAAAGACTCGGGGGTGCCGGAAAGGGTCTAAACTTGCGGAGGGTGGGCGGATCTCAGCATTCGCCCACCAGTTAAACCCCACGATGACCGGAGATCTTCTATGGAAGCACTCAAACTTGACACGCTCAACGATCTGCTGCTGTCCCCGGACGAGCGGGTGGAGCTGATCAACGGCGAGGTCGTTCCTCGGGCGATGGCACGATTCGCCCACGGGCGTGCGAAAAATCGCATGGCGCTCAGCCTCGGCCCGTTTGACTCCGGAGATGAATCCGGCGGCGGCTGGTGGTTTGCCACCGAGATCAGCGTCGCCTATGAAGCGCACGAGTGTCCAACGCACGATCTGGCCGGGTGGCGTCGCGAACGGCTGCCGCAGCCTCCCGATGGCGTCATCGAATTGCCACCGGATTGGGTGTGCGAGATCGTCTCCCCTGGGAATGACAAGAAAGACACCGTGATATTGCCGCTGCTGCTCAAGCGCCATCAGGTGCCCGATTACTGGCTGATCTGGCCAGAACAACGGCTGCTGATGGCCTATCGCCTCCTCGGTGGCGACTGGCGGGTGATGGCGACGCTCGAAGGCAGCGAGCGTGCCCGAATCCCGCCCTTTGAAGCCATTGAACTGGATTTGGATGCTGTGTTTGGCGGCAGGTGAAAATTATACGACATAAGATGACGTATCGATACGCTATGCTCATCTCCAAACTCGATACATTTTTTATTGGACGACATACGTCGACTGCGATTGAGATGCCGAGTAATACACATTAAGGCGACTATCACCATGACTGCTGATGCACGGATAATCAATGCCATCGCCAACGAGATCAACGCCCTCCGCACTGGAACTTACGATGAAGTGATCTTCGACGAAGCCATCTTCGTCGAACTGCCAGAGCCCGACTATTTCTTGAGTCCTGATCCCGATGTCTACGACGGCCCAGACAACGAGCGCCTCCCCGACGAGTTCGCCGGGCATCCTCACCTATTGGGGGTGTATGTGCCGATGCACAGTCCCGGCCGCGTGATCCTCCTCCAGCGCAACCTGCACCGGTTTTACTGGTCGCTGATTGCGCAAACCCGGCGCGGACTGCCCTATCTGACGAAGCTCGATCTTTTGGGCGCCCTCGATCTGGTGGTCATGCAGACCTATCAGCATGAGTTGTTTCACTTCCATTGTGATGTCCTGCGGCAACTGTTGGGCGGCCACTCTGATCCCATGCGCGAGGAAGCACTGGCTGTCGCCTGGTCACGACAGCGAATCCTGAATCAAGCATGGAACTCCAGAATTGGACGCATGAATCGAGTGTTTTATCACCGTTTGTTGGATGCTGCCTTTGCCTATCGCTCCCCAGGTTATCGTGACTGGCCGCTGTTCGCCGATGACGCGCGTTTCCGCCCGGCATTGCTGGACTATTTGGCCACTTCTGCGTCCGTTGGCCGCTTGCAGACGTCAGGTGTCGCGAATCTAGCGGATTTAGTGACAGGAATGCTTGGCAACATCTCCGGTGGGTATAAAGAATATGTCCGCTAATGCAGCAAAAGGAACCCAAAGCTCAATAATTATGCGACAACTGCCTGAATCGGCAGGAGCAATTGACAGTGAAAGTATTTGTTTACGGAACCCTGTTAAAAGGGATGGAAAAAGAATCGGTCTTGGCCGCCGCCGAGTTCCTGGGAGCGGCCACGATCACCGCTCAACTCTTCGACCTGGGCTGGTATCCCGGCGTCTCCGAGGGAGACTCCCAGGTGATTGGCGAGTTGTATGACATTGACCAGACGATTCTTGCGGACGTGGACGCGATTGAAGGTTTTGATGAACACTACCCGGCACAGTCGCTGTTTGTTCGTAAAACATTGGAGGCGCGTTCTTTGTCCGATGGGCAATCGGTCAACGACTTTTGCTATTTTTTTAATTAACCGATTAAGGGGGAATTGATTACACATGGAGACTATCGCAGGTATTTGTGCGAACAATGCACGCATCAAAGTCGCGTTATCTAAAATTCTATGGCCCACATTTTCATCCACACTTTAGCGTGTAGCCGCTATTTTTGCCATGCTTTTTGGCAGGAGCATTCGTGAGCATCGAAAACTTATTACAGGATGTCAGCACGGCTGTCAATGCCCGTCGCGGAGCCATTCAACACCACTCAGAAATTCTGCTGAAAGATGTTTTTCAGCGGGTCTCGACTTTACGTCAAGCCAAGCGCCGTTTTGCCGACGAACTCGCGCCCGATTTTCATTTCTTTGATTATCTGCGCAGCGACGAACTTGGCCTGTCTCGCTGTCTCGCCGACTTGCTTGATCCAATCGCCTGTGACAAGCATGGCAAACATGGTCAAGGCGGACTCTTTCTAAACACATTTGTCAGCCACCTAAGTTACAGCCTAAAAAACGCAAACCTTGAGAAATGGGCGACGACTGCGGAATGTCAAGCTGTCACTCTGGAGCACCAAACAAACCAGGGACGCCGCATCGATATTCTGATCCGATTCAGCAATGGAGGCTTGATTGGCATCGAAAACAAGCCTTGGGCTGGAGATCAGGTCAACCAATTAAAGGACTACGCCAACTATCTAGAGAGAAACTCAACAAAAAGCAAGTGGCTTCTTGTCTACTTGAGCAACCGGAAACCAGGGAGTGAAAGTATTGATAGCCATACAATAAATAAACTGCAAGAAAACGAGAATTTTTTGTGCCTTACCTATCAAGACGCAGAAGATTTGCTTCAAACCGCCGCCCAGAAAACCCGCTCTGTAAGAGTTCGTGTATTTATTGAAGAAATGATTAAGTTTATTCGTACTAAAGTAAGTGGAGAAACAGACATGAGTGAACAGCAAGAGATCCAAAATAGCGTACTATCTTCTGCTGAAAATCTTGAAGCAGCTTTTCTAGTTGCGAAAACCTTTGATTCGATTAAGACGAATTTAATGTGTAAACTTAGGAGCGACCTTAATAAAAAACTAGCTAACAAACCATATTGCCTGGAGAATAACGAACGTTTTTTTGAGGGACGCGGAGGAAATGACGTTGGTTTTAAATTCTTCGACTGCAAAATGAGAACGCGTCTCGTTATTGGTTTTGAATCGAGTTGGTTCCGAGACTTTTTTGTTGGAATTGCGAGCTATAATGAAAGCGACTTAACCGATGAAGAATCAGAGTTGATCAGAAAAATTATGGATAAAATTATCGATGTTTCTGAACCGTATGGCGGAATCTATCCATGGTGGATATATGGTGACAGAGTGACTGTCTTTGGTGAAGGATTTCGCCACTGGCAAGATGACGCGAAACCATGGGTAGCTATTAACGACGGAACTCTTATCGAAAAATTGCTTGAAATTGTCGATAGGATTTATGAAGTGCTGAAAGACCAGAACGCGCTTCTGTGTCATGATGGTCTTGTTAAAAATATTACCTGACTTGTTAAAACTAGAGAAAAGCTCCCAATTATTTACCGCAACGAGGTGTAGTTGTGCAAACAGAAACTTTTCCTTTAGCTGAGCGTATCGCCAAGTTAGCTGCGGACGGCGGACTGTCAGTCGATCAACTGTTCGAAATCGCCGTATCTCAATCCGGCCCGATCAACTGTTATCCCGGCGAGCCCGGCGATCAATGCCACCCGCTTGCACTCTTTGTTGCCCTGCACGGACAACTGCGCCAAGGCAAGGGCCATTACAACTGCGCCCAGATTCTTGAAGAGATGGTTCGCCATCTGCAAGGCCGCTGCCCTGGAACAACCCGCCATGCGGTGCTGATCGTCGATGCTTGGTGGCATGATCACTATGAGAAATGGCGCGCCAACATTGAGACGATGAAGCAAAGCGGCGTTCATATCGAAGCCTTTCTGATCGGTGCCGGCGGTTGGGTGGCACCATTGCCAATCTGACCTCAGTCTTGCGGTCACGGAGGCGGCGGACTAATGCCGCCGCCAGCCCGGGCATTCGGAAAAGGACGGTGCGCTATCAAGCGATTCGGTTTTACAGCACAGGATCTCAGGAGGAAAAATGCGCTCGGCAATCACGCAATTGGAAAGTGAAATCTGGAATAGCTGTGTCAGGCAGCTTGCGGCGCGCGATGAGAAAACTGCAAATCGTTGGCAAACTGACGAATTCGCTCATCTCAACGAAAGGTTCCTGGTGCAACCCCTACCGGCTGAACTTGAGCCTTTGGTTAGCCAAGCGGTCATGCAATGGCAACAGATTGAACAACAGGTCTGTGGCAAACTGGGTATGACTTCTGAGCAGTTTTTGCATAGTTTTGAAAAGGTAAGACACGATTTCATCAGCGACGGCAAAAAATGGGAGCCGATCATCGGCGCCATGCAAGATGGCGTGGCCGGTGCGGTGCGCAACATGGACTGGGTCAACCTGTTTTCATGGGTGCTGCCCAAGGCCGTGAGGGAGCCTGGCGGGCAATACCTTAGCGTTGGCAAGGTGGTCACGGCCATTTTTTATTGTGAGCTTTTATCCAAATATGGCAAACGCGATGAAAACGGTTATTTGCGAAAAATTGAAGCGCGCTGGCGTTTGGTCAACGAATTGACTTAACGCTTAAGCATAGCTTCATCGCGAAGATTCACGCGAGCCACTTCATGATCGAAAAAATGTCTACAAATCACAGAGGCACTCAATGAAATTCTTCGATCAACACCTAATTCCAGGCGAAACAATCTACTTTCGCCCTCATTATCAACCTTTTACTTTTTCGCGGTTGATCTTCCTGTTTCCGGCCCTCTGGATGATGCTGTGCAATCTGCTGTTCAACGATATCGTCGTCACCAATAAACGCTTGGCGATACGTCGACAGGTTGGCCTTCAGCTAAAAAACGACGAAGTGCAGGGTCGGCTGATTCGCTCGGCGGATATACAGCAGTCAATCATCGGTCATGTCTTCAGCTATGGCGATGTGCTCATTGACGGATCAAGACAACAGCACAATTTCGAGCTGAAAGGCGTCAGCGATCCGAACGGCTTGCAGAAGGCGGTGCTCGCCATGATGCGCGGAACCTTCGAGAGCGGCTGAATCCGAAGCCGCCGAATCCGAGGTTGTTTCATCCAAAAACCAAACGAAAAGAGTGAAATATGATGAACAGATTTGAGACTGTTCCAGTCGATGACGAGACCAAAATCCTTTTGCAACAAGAGGCTCAGCTTGGCGATTACGCCGTTCTGTATCAAAAATGGTGGTGGGATGGGATCATGGCCGAGAGCATCATCTTTGCCAATGAAGATCTGGGAGACCTGAGCGAGAAGCAAATCAAGGACATGGTGCGAGCCTCGCCTTTGGTTGAGGAGGGCTCGCAACTCACTTACAAGCGCGGGGACTCTGGTTTCACCTTCGTCAGTTTCAACTTCGACACTGAATAAGAACCGTTGCCGCTGACGAGGCCACTCCAATCATGCACGGGAACCCTATGCTCAAAATCCTCTATCTTGATATGGACGGCGTACTGGTTGATTTTCTGTCGGCCTTGCCGCGCGTTGACCCCAGCTTGGTGCAGAAGCACGACGGCCATCTTGACGACATTCCCGGATTGTTTGCCCTGATGCAACCCATGCCCGGCGCTGTCGCGGCCTATCACGAGTTGCGCACGCTGTTCGATACCTACCTGCTGTCCACCGCGCCTTGGGAGAACCCGTCGGCGTGGAGCGACAAGCGTGTGTGGGTGGAACGCTATTTGGGCGAGAGCGCGCGCAAGCGGCTGATTCTCACCCATCACAAGCACCTCAATCAGGGTGATTTTCTGGTCGATGACCGCACCCGTCATGGCGCTGACCGCTTTGTCGGCGAGCATCTGCACTTCGGCTCGCCGGCCTTTCCGGATTGGCCGGCGGTTCTTGCCTATCTGCGCACACAATCCAACTGATTGCTGTTTCATCCGCATGACTCACACACCCGATTTTGACCCCCTTCTGGCTGATCAACCCTCGGGACCCGCCGGCGGAAATTCAGAGCGCGTGTTTTCACTCTGCGTCGGCTTGGGACGCGCGACCGAGCCGCTGCTCGCGGCCTTGCGTCAGCATGATCGACGCAATTTCGCGGTCGATGGTCTTTTCGTCCAATCTGGTACAAAGCCGTCGGTGCTGGATGCCTGGTCAATTTGCATCGCGTGTTAACGGCCGGGTTTTATGTCCGCGCCGCCGCGACTCTGTGGAATCATCCCGACCGTGAACGCCAGGCAGTCGAGCGTTTGTGGAAAAAACTCCAACCCAAGCACCCGAAAGGCGCGATGGCCTTTCTGTCTATTAGCTACGCCGAGGCCAATCTCGGTGACTTCAGCCGCCTGAGGGATGATCTGATGTCCCGTCTGCCGGAGGATGCCTTGGGCTTTGCGGTCACCCACTGGCAGCATGGCCTGCGCACTGGACGACGCGTCCTGGCCGCGGCGCTGGCCGAGGATTGAGTGTTTTCGTGGTGAGCCAATTCGGGATTAAGCGGATGGCGATCTTACCCAAAAACAGGGTATCCCGAGGCACTCCATTCATTCACCAGGCATACGGCGCTTGGGTCCAGAACAATTATCGGCGCTTCCGCTATCCGCCCTGGATGGCCGACTCATCCGAGCAGCGTCTCATCCTGCGCTTTTCCGGCTTGGCCCCGGACTTGTCCTTTCAGCTTCAAGCCAATGGACTGGCGACAATGGATATCCGCGACAGGACTGTCGTCGACGCCCATGACGCCCAGGGCAGGCTCCTCGACATGATTGCTGACTTTGATCTTTTCGAGGAAATCAGCGCCGATGGCCACTATTTCTGCATGCATTGCGAACCGCCCACCTTGTATTCAACCCGTTACGAACTTTGGCAGGATCATGTGTTCGAGAAAATGCTCGGGTGGATCAATCAACTGAGACCGGGGGATTGGATTTGCGTCCATGGCGGTGGGACGCAACCAGGTTGCTCAGGTGCTGCTTTGATACGGTCGCGAACCGAAGATATTGATCTCGAAAGGCTCCGTGACCGTCGCGACCGATTGAACAGTCTGCTGGGCATCGAGAAGTCGGACGCGAGCCAACCGATCTGCAAGCGCAGCTTTCCCCTTGTGGAGCAAGAGCAGAAGCCGATTTCCACTCAGTCGCCATGACTAACACCTAAAAGGATCACCATGTCCGATCAAGCCAGTTCCCGTCCGCTGCATCTCGCCAGTCTACAGCACTGCGGACTGGTCCCTCGCGAGCAACAAGATGCGCTGCTGGCCGCCGGTCAGGTATGGCAGGCAAACGACCTGGCTCCGCGCCATGAGGCGTTCGAGGCGGAGACAGGCCTGTGCGCGGTGGCCGATGGTGTTGCCGCCAGTTACAAGCCCCAACTGGCCAGCCGCGCCTTGCTGGAGCTCTTGCGCGATGCGGAGCAAGACGGGTCCGAGCATTGGCAGGACGGTTGGATCGGCCCGCGGGCACTGCGCCGCGTCATCCACCCGCGCTTGTGTCGCAAGCTGTCCCGCCAGCCCGCGCTGCACGCTAGCGCCACGACGCTGGCGATGCTGCAATGGCGCGACGGCCACTTCAGCACGCTTAATGTCGGCGATTCGCGCATTTATTGCATTTCCGCCGACGGGAATTGGCGACAGCTCTCAGTCGATCACACCTACTACCAATCGATGCTCGAGCGCGGCGAGTTGCAACCCGGCGAGGAGGTCGGCCATCTCTATCACGACCTTGAGCACATGATCAGCGCCGACGAGACCGAGGACGATTTTGCCATCCACTGGCAAACCGGCCGTTGGCCAGAAGGCTCGACCTGGCTGCTATGCACCGATGGCTTGCACGACAGCCTGAGCCAGAGCAAGGTGGAGGCGTTGTTCGACCCAGAGGCATCGCTCCCCGAACTGGCCGGTCGCTACCTCCATGCGGTGCTGGACGCTGGCGCGCCGGATAATCTTTCCTTCCTACTGGTGCGCTGAATTGGCGTCAACTGAGATGTTGTGACCGGCCTCGCGACCCGATGCTTTCCTGGCCACAATGAGCCACGAAATCCGGACGCCGCTCAATGGCGTTCAGGGTTTTCTCCAGCTCTTGGGTATGTGCGACTTGGATCCGGAAGCGGCCGAGTACGTCGACTCTGCCATGGATTCCTCGCAAAGCCTACTCACTCTGATCAACGATATCCTTGACTTCTCCAAGATTGAGGCTGGCAAGTTCTCCATTGAGTGTGAGCCCTTCGCAGTTGACGCTCTGGTGCGATCAGTGGTCAACACCTTCAGTCCCAAGGTCGCATCCAAAGGCATCACCCTGAATGCCGCTATCGACCCAGGCGTCGACGCTCTGGTAGTTGGCGATGAGGCCCGA
Organism: Thiorhodovibrio frisius; assembly: GCF_033954835.1. Classification (NCBI taxonomy): domain Bacteria; kingdom Pseudomonadati; phylum Pseudomonadota; class Gammaproteobacteria; order Chromatiales; family Chromatiaceae; genus Thiorhodovibrio; species Thiorhodovibrio frisius. Next base: position 417,584 of record NZ_CP121471.1, on the reverse strand, counting down.
CTGCGTCAAGTGTTGTTTAACCTGATCGGCAATGCCGTCAAGTTCACCGACCACGGGGAGGTGCGCCTGGACGTCCGGGCGCTGGAGTCCATTGATGGCGAGCGCATCCGCCTGCAATTCACGGTTATGGACACCGGCGTCGGCATTTCCGCGGACAATATTCCCGATCTCTTCGAGCCCTTTACTCAGGCCGACAGTTCCCTCCGTCGCCGCTTCCAAGGCAGTGGCCTGGGTCTGGCCATTGTCAAACGACTGGTGAGCTTGATGGGCGGGCAGGTAGTGGTCGACAGTGACTTAGGCCGTGGAACGACGGTCCGATTCGACATCGTTGTCGGCACCTGTGCCGAGGACGCATCAACTGACAACAACCCTGTTCTGGCGGACCACCAAGCCGGGGAGTCGCAAGGTAAGCTTCTGCGCGCCCTGGTGGTCGATGATGAACCGATCAACGCCAATCTCCTGTGTAGAATCCTGGAAAAGCTGGGGCACAGTCCGGAGACGGCCTGCAACGGCCGCCAGGCGTTGGAGATGCTGTCCGCTCAGCGGTTTGACGTGGTGTTCATGGACGTATCGATGCCCGAGATGGACGGCATCAAGGCGACCCGCCTCATCCGGGGAAATCAGAACGGTGACCTGGACGCATCCATTCCCATCATCGCCATGACCGCCCATGCCATGGAGGGGGACCGGGAAAAGTGCCTCGCCGCAGGGATGGATTGGTACCTGTCAAAGCCTATTGATACCAAGGCCCTGCACAGGGTTCTCGATTGTTTCATGGAGGGGGAAGCCAGATGCAACCCTACAGAATAACGTCCCGCCGACGCTGAAACCCGTGCTGCTCACTGCTCTTGCTTCGGGGCATTCATTACCCTGGCGGTTGTTTTGTTTCAACTGCTAAATCCCGAGTTATAGACAGGAAAGCAGATCAAGGCTGAGTGACCAGTGTTGCCATCCACCGACAATGCGGCTGCCCACCGTTGCCCAAAGGCTCCGACCACCAGTGGTCGCGCTGGCCGCAGCCATGCCCGGGCTGCGGGTTTCATTGTCCGTGTGTAACACTACCGGTGCTCATAAGCTGTCCTGTATTCCGCCGCCACAGCAAATAAATCGCCGGCAGCACGAACAGGCTGAGCAGCGGCGCGGTGACCATGCCGCCGACCATGGGGGCGGCGATGGGGCGCATGACTTCGGAGCCAACTCCGCCCTGGAGCATGATGGGGAGCAGGCCCGCAAAGATGGTCGCGACCGTCATGGCTTTGGGGCGAATGCGCAGCACCGCGCCTTCCTCGATGGCGGCTTTCAGGTCTTGCTCGCTTGCCAGAGTTCCGGCGCGGCGGGCGTCGGCCAGGGCGTTGTCGAGGTAGACCAGCATGATGACGCCGAACTCGACCGCCACGCCGGCGAGCGCGATGAAGCCGACGGCGACGGCAATCGACAGGTTGTAGTCGAGCAGATGGATCAACCACAGGCCACCGACCAGCGCGAAGGGAAGCGACAGCATCACTAACAGCGCCTCTGATACGCGGCCAAAGGTCAGATACAGCAGCACGAAAATGATCAGCAGCGTCAGCGGCACCACCATGGTCAGGCGCTCCTGGGCGCGTTGCATGTACTCGTACTGGCCTGACCAGGTGAGCGAATAACCGGGCGGCAGCGCAACCTGCTCGGCCACCACCTGCTTGGCCTCCGCGATCCAGCGCCCGAGGTCGCGGCCGCGGATGTCGACGAAGGTCCAGCCGTTCAGGCGCGCGTTCTCGCTTTTCAGCATGGGCGCGCCGTCGGACTCGGCGCGAGAAGGTTCTCACCAGCCTGCTCACCCTTTGGTCGGGGCTGACGGTGTTTCTCGCCCACCCGCCAATACCCTCGCATGACGACTATACTGTATTTTTATACAGTTCATTGCTGTGGCTCCACCAGCACTCCATCATGGCCGTCGCCGCATCACACCGCCCGATGGTGGCCTATCGTCGCCGCTGTCCGGAGCACACCGCGCTCTACCAGATCGTGCAACAGCATCTGGAGTCTTTTCTCGCTCTCGCGAGAGAGGAGGATTGGGGCGCGCCGCGCGTGCCGACTTATGTCGAGCGGGAGTTTCGCCGCTACCTGGAGTGCGGCATTCTCGCCTTCGGTTTTGCTCGTGCACGCTGCCCTGACTGTGGTCATGACTTTCTCGTGGCGTTCTCCTGCAAGGGGCGCGGGGTATGTCCTTCGTGCAACGCGCGACGCATGGCTGAAACAGCTGCCCATCTGGTCGATCATGTCATACCGCCACTGCCGGTGCGCCAGTGGGTTCTTTCAGTACCCAAGCGCTTACGCTGGTACCTGGAGCGCGAGCCGCGAGCGCTCAGCGCCGTGCTCAAAATTCTCATGCGCGTCATTGAGGCGCATTTGCGCAGAAGCAGTTCCGCGAATGCCCAGCCGCGCCTCCTCGCTCACCGGCACGCTATCTCTGGGTCATGCTACTGGCCCGCCTGTTCGAGTCGCTGCCGCTGACTTGCCCCAATTGTGGCGCGGACATGCGCCTGATCGTATTCATCACCGAGGCCGCGCCCATTGGGCAGATTCTCACCCATATCGGCGAACCCCCTCGTCCTCCGCCCATCGCTCCCGCGCGCGGACCACCCGCCTGGGATGATGCGCCCGAGCCAGCACCGGACTGGGATGACTTTGCTCAACCCGAGCCGGAGTTCGAGTTCGATCAACGCGTCGCTTGGTAGCCACGCCTTTTCCCACCAGACAAGGCGCCAAGGGCGTTTGTCTTCAGTTCGCCCGCCCGCGCCCAACTTCGCTCAAAACACGCAACCAAGTCCGTCCTGCGCCCCTCAAAACGGGCGAGCAGGCGTGTTTCCGCCGTTGACCTCGTTCTCATCGACCGATAATATCCGCACTGACACGCGTACTGGATCCCCAGGGTGGTTTGGATTTCCTATCCTCGGGCCTGAATGCCCTGCGCCGCAGGGTCGTTGGTTGCGTTTTCGTGATCGGACAGTGGCTGGACTTTGCTGTCTGCCTGACATTTGTTGGCAGGGCCTGAACGGAGTGACTTGCGGTCGCGCCTTGTGCGAGCCATTGAACAGATTCTCCTTACGCAGGGTAGTGATCGGGCCAGACGCAAGAGTGGCGATCTTGGCTCGGACAGGATGCGGAAACCATTGACTTGGCGAGCTGAATCTGGCGCGTTCAGGCCAAGTATCAGCCGATACCCAGCTTACAGAAGACCGAGATGAACGTCTTCGCCCAGCCGACTCCTAATCTTCACTAAGCCTTCTGACTGATGCTGTCCAATTTTCTGCTTGTCGCCGGTTTGCCGATTCAGTCGTTTGGTGGGTCGATGGTTACAAAACTGCGCTCATCACTGTCCTGATCATCCACGTCCCCCACCAACAATAGCGACAGGCCGTTTTTTTCTGCTGCCACCGCCAGACGACCGTCCTGCTTGATGGATTGCACAAATTCTTGCATGCGCGCGTGCCAGGCATCGTCACCCGGCTTGAGTGCATAGGCATAGGGCGTGATGTGAAACCCGCCTTCGGGTGCGATCAGCCGCGCCCAGTCGACGGTGTCAAGCATTCGCTTCCCGTAGGGATAGTCGGTCATGAACACATCGGCGCGCCCGGAGCGGACTTCCTGCTCGCGTGCGAAGGGGGTGTCGAAGACCTTGAGCCTTGCCTGCTGCAACCGCCGGCGCATGATGGGTTCGTGCAGGGTGCCCTTAGCCACGGCAACCAACACCCCGTCGCGGTCGATATCCTCCCAGCTATTAATGCGGCGATTGGCCTTGGTGGTCACCGCGTAAATGTCGCTGGCAAGATGCGGCTCGGTAAAGCGAAGATGCTTTTCGCGCTCCGGGGTGATACCAATGGCGAACATGGCAACATCGCAGCGATCCTGCTCAATATCCGGAATCAGCTCGGCAAAGCTGCTCTCAATCAGTTCAAGCTCGACGCCCAGATCTGCGGCCAGCGCTTGGGCCATGTCGTAGTCAATGCCAGACAGGCTCTGCGTGCGCGGATCGCGATAGGTAATGCCATAGTATTCCGGCCAGATGCACACCCTCACCTGCCCTGCGCTCAGAATGCGCTCCAGGCGGTTGGGCTCGCCATTGATACTTTGGCCCGTACTTTGATCCGTGTTTTGGGCCATGCCTTGACTTAACCCCAGCATCAACCCGGCGACCAGCCAGGCTCGTGGTCCCATCATCGGGCTTTCTCCTCTGACTGCTCTGGCTCCTCTGGCATGGCGTCAAGCCCGGCCTTAAGTTCAGCGAAAGCGCGGCTGTATTCTTCTCTTGCTGCAACCGCGTCAGGCGTTGCGATCTGGTCTTGCTTCAGCAGTTTCTCAAGCCGCGCTGCGGCCTGTTGCAGCCGCCGCGCCGAGACGTTGGCCGCAGTGCCTTTGACGGTGTGCGCGATCTCCTTGGCCCTGGCAATGTCCTGCTGCACGATGGCTTGCTCGAGCTGGCCATGGTGTGCCAGCACGGCCTGGCGCGACTGGAGCAGGACCGACAAGAAAAGCTCAGCATCATCGCCAAACCGATAGGCGCCGTCGGCAAGGTCGATGCCGGCAATGGCGTCGGGCGGAACAGCCACTGGCAGTGCATCGGCTGGAGCAGACTGCGCCGGTTTGGCAAGTGCGGCGGGTTCCAGCTGACCATGGGAGACCAGGTCTGGAACCAGCCAGCGCGCAAGTACCCGTTTGAGCGCCGCGATGTCGATCGGTTTGGCAACATGGTCGTTCATACCGGCGGCCAGGCAGCGCTCCTGCTCGGAGCGCATGGCATAAGCGGTCATCGCAATGATTGGCACAAGCGCAAAGGGCTTGCGGGAGCGCAACTCTCGGGTCAGCTCAATGCCGTCCATACCCGGCATCTGCACGTCGGTAAAAATCAGATCGATCCCGCCGCGTTCGCCCAGTATGCGCTCAGCCGCGCCAATCGCCCCGGGGCCATCCGCGGCCACCTCGGGCACGATGCCAAGGGTTCCGAGCAGACCGCTGGCCACCTGAAGGTTGACCGGGCTGTCATCCACCAACAACACCCGGGCGCGGGCGAGCAACTCAGTCTGCTCGGCGGTGAACCCTGGCTCGCTTGGCAAGGTCGCGGCGACATCGACGGTGGCGGGCTCAAAGGCAAGCATCAAGCAAAAACAACTGCCCTGCCCCGGCTGACTTTCCACCTCGATATGCCCGCCCATCAGGTGCGCGAGATGCTGGCTGATGCTCAAACCCAAACCGGTGCCACCAAAGCGCCGGGTGATGGACGCATCGGCCTGGGTGAAAGGCTGAAACAAACGCGCGAGTTGCTCGCTGCTCATGCCGATGCCGGTATCCCTCACCGCAAAGCAGACCGCCTGGCGTTCGCCCTCTTGCGCCGCGTCTGACAGCGAGCGCACCTCAAGCGTCACCCGGCCCTGCTCGGAGGTAAACTTAATGGCATTGCCGAGCAGATTGGTCAGCACCTGGCGCAACCGCAACGGGTCACCGAGCACCGGCGCGCCAAGCTCTGGCGCGACCTGCACGCGCAGGTCGATCTGCTTCTCCCGCGCCGGAAACCCCATCTGGGTCTCAAGTTCGGACATCACATCGGGGAGGCGGAAGAGTCGGTGCTCGATCTCGAGCTTGCCAGCCTCGACCTTGGACAAATCGAGCACGTCGTTGATGATACCGAGCAGTGCCTTGCCCGCCAGCTCAATCTGGCACAGATAGTCGCGCTGCCGTGGCGCCAGAGGCGTCTGCAACGCCAGCCAGCTCATGCCGAGAATGGCGTTCATGGGCGTGCGGATCTCGTGGCTCATGTTGGCGAGAAAGGCGCTCTTGGCCTCGTTGGCCTGCTCGGCGCGCTCCATGCTCAGGCGCAGGTTGAATTCTTTTTCGCGCTGGAAAAAATACCCCAGCGACAATCCCCAGAAGACCACCAGCATCGGCACAATCACCGCCAGCACAATGGTCTGGGTGCGATGAAAATTCGCCAGCACTATCGCCTGATCCAGATGCACCAGCGAAACCACCGGATACAGCGACGAGGAGCGATAGACCGACAACCAGGCGCGGCCCTCGCGCGTGGGGTCGAAACGCCCGAAATGGCTGCTGCCAGCCCCCGTGGTCGGGATGGCATAGGGACTGATGGCGCCGACTGCTTGCGCCGGATCGGTGCTGAGCAGGCGCCGGCCATCAATGCGCAACAGCTCGACCCGACCGAGCGAAAGCGGCAGCGACTGGCTGAAATATTGCAAGAAGAAATCCGGGTTTAGGGCGCCTAGCAAGCGCAGCCCACTGGCGTCTTCAAGCCCGTAGCACAGGGGCAAAAAGCTGAGATCAGCCCCAGCCACAGGCGCAAGCGGCGTGGATGGTCGACCGTCGCCGAAATCGCGCCCTGCCCAGGGCTGCCCCAGACGCAGCAGACGCGGGCGGTCGCTGAGCGGCAGAAATTCAAAACAATTGATGCCCAGTCCCAGATTGTCGGGATTGGAACTGGCAAGAATGATCCGCTTTCGTGCCAGGGACAGGGAGCGCATGCTCGGCACATGCAAAATGGCCGCCGCCAATGCCTTTTCTTGCTCGCTCGCATCGGCGCGCGCCATCACCCCCGTCCAATCCTGCCCGGAGGCCAGCAGCTCGGTGATATTCAGCGTCTGGGTGGCGAAGTCCTCGAAAGCTCTGGCATAGGTGGCGGCGGTGGCGTAGCCGTTTTCAAGCGCATCCTCGCGCAGCTGATAAAGCGCAAAGACGGTGATGAAACACAGCACCCCAGAAAATGCCAACACCGCAGCAAAGTAGGTCCACTTCGCCGACCAGCGCTTGCGATAATCCCGAGGCGGGGTCTGTATTGGCTCGCGCACTGGTTGGGGCGCTGGTTCGGGCTTGGGCACCAGCTCAGACTCGCGCACTGGCGCGGCCTCTGGCAAAGGCTGGGGCTCGGGCTTGGTGCTCATCTCCCCTGATTGACCTCGGCAAAATGGCGCAACTGCCCTGGCAGCAACAGCGGCATGGGCACGCCAAGCAAAGCGCAGATGACGCGCAACAGCTGACCTTCCGCCAGACGAATGCTGGCATTTTCAACCACAGCCGCCTCACAGGCGGCAAGCAGCGCGCGTTTGCGCTCCGGGCGCAAGCGTGCCAAACGGCGGCCCGCGCCGATGAGTGCTCCCGGGCGCAGCCCGGTGCCGGCGAGCAAGCGCCAAGCATAGGGCTCCGGCGCCTGAGCGCAGGCAGCCGCAAATGCCCGCTCGACATCGGCGCCAGTACCGGCCGCCCGCGCCAGGCAGGAGAACACAAGATTCATGGCAGCGCCTTTGCCGATGCTGTTATCGACGATGCTATCGACAGGGTCGGAGGCGATGCTGACCAGGTCTGCATGCGCGGATGCCCCGGCCTGCACTCCGACCAGCAGCAACAGATCGAACAGCCCAGCGTCAAGATCCGGGGCTGCAAGCTCGGCAAGCTGCCGGAGCAGGTCAGCACGCAGCCTTTGGGGCAGCGCCTGCAAACTTGGCAGCGCCAAATCGAACACCAGCAATTGCGCCTGCGCCGGAAGCGCAGACAACAAGCGCACCCAGTCAGCCAGGGCCAGGCCCTTAGGCGGCGCAAGCACTTGCATGCGATGGTTGCTCTGATCGGGGCGGCTCAGGCAAAAGAGCGCCTGCACCAGGAGCGCTGCGGATTGGGGTTGATGCGCCGCCTGCTGGATCTCCGGGGCGATCTGCGTCATCAGATGTTGCACGTAGGCCAAATGCCCGGCTTCGAGCTGACCGGCGCTCTGCACCAGCAGAGAGCCACCTGCGGCGGGCTTGTCCGCGTCGAGCGATGGGGCCAGGGCTGAGACAGACGCCGGCACCGCTTGCGCCGAAGAGACACCAGGGGCGAGTGCAGCACCGCCATGGACCTGCATACCGCTGGCCGAAACCTTGGCTGGAACACTGGTTGGAAGGCTGGTCATACCACTGGCCAGCGCACCGTTCGGAGTGCCGAGCCCAGCGGCGGCCCCATTGACATCAACCGCTCGCGCCAAGCTCTCGGCACCGCCGTGCGGATCAAGGCGCTGAATTCGACTGACCAGCGGCGGGTGAGTCGCCAGCCAGCCGCCCATGAACCCCTGAGCAGAACGCAGAGAACGGGCGTCGTCGCCGCGCTTGCGTGCGCGCCCGCCACCATCGGCAAAAAAGAAATGACGCGCCTGCTCAGCCGCCGGCGTTTGCAGCCCGGAACCAGCTTGGAGAATTTTCAGCAGCGCAGCTTGGAGCGCTTGTGGATTGCGCGTGAATTGCACTGAGGAGGCATCGGCCAGATATTCTCGCTGACGCGAGGCGGCGGCCTGAATCAAGCGCCCGAAAAACAACCCAATGGCCCCAAGCACCAAGACTCCAAGCCCAAAAATAGCCAACCGACTATCCTGGTTCTTGCTCCCGCGCCCGCGATTTGGCGCCAGCGCAAGCATCCAGCGCCCCAGCGTCCATAACATCAGCAGCCCGAAGATCACTCCCATCAGCCGCACATTCAACGCCATATCGCCATGCACGATATGGCTCATCTCATGGCCGATCACCGCCTGTAGCTCATCGCGGCTAAACTGATCCAGACAGCCACGGGTCACGGCCACCACGGCCTCATCGGGAGAAAAGCCGGCGGCAAAGGCGTTGATGCCCTGCTCATGATCCAGAATGTAGACCTGCGGCAAAGGCATGCCGGCGGCGAGGGACATTTCCTCGACCAGATTCAACAGGCGACGCTCGGCAAACTCTGTCGTGTCACGCTCAACGCGCCGCCCACCGAGTGACTCGGCCACACCGGCGCCACCGGAATGGCGCAACATCGCGATCTTGACCAGGCTGCCACCGCCGATTACTAGCCCGACACCCAGCAGCACAGCCACCAGAACACCCGGCTGCCACCAAAGCAGAGGCTGGAAACCGCCACTCGCGGCGGTGCTACCATCCATGACGCCAGTAAACAAAAGCAGCGCCAGCCCATACACGCCAGCGGCAATCACCAGCAATGCCAGGCCGAAGTACAGAATCAGCACTCGCGTATTCGTGCGCGCCCGCGCCTGTGCCGCGAAAAAGTCCATATCGCACTTCCGCCCGCGTCAGAAACTGATCTTGGGCACTTCTCGCGCAGTGGTGTCTTCCATCTCCCACATTTGCGCCTGCTTGAAGTTGAAATTGGCAGCGAACAGATTGATCGGGAAGGATTGCAGGCGATTGTTGTAATTCAGCACAGCATCATTGAACGCCTGACGCACGAAAGAGACTTTGTTCTCGGTGCTCGAGAGTTCTTCCTGCAACATCATCATGTTCTGATTGGCCTTGAGGTCCGGGTAATTCTCAGCCAGCGCGAACAAGCGCCCGAGCGCCCCGCCGAGGGCCGTCTCGGCACCGGCCAAAGCCGCCATGGCAGCGCCGTCGGTCGGATCGCCCTTCATCGTGATCTGCGCCTGCTGCGCCGCCGCACGCGCGGAAATGACCTGGTTCAATGTATCTTGCTCGTGCTTCATGTAGCCCTTGACCGACTCGACCAGATTTGGAATCAAATCATGGCGCCGTTGGAGCTGGACATCGATCTGGGAAAAAGCATTGGCGATATTGTTGCGCGCGGCGATCAGACCGTTGTACGACGTGACACCCCAAATCGCCAGCAGCGCTAAAATTACCAAAATGACAATGAGCACCACCATGATGAGCCTCCTCGGATAAACTAAACCAGCTGGCATTCTATACCCGAGAACCGCAAGGCTTCTGCTGAAATCGGACGGATAGCACTGTCAGAGTCTTGTGGTTGAGATTCCAGGGGTACCTGGTGTCATTGGTGTCTTTGGTTGCTTTTATAAAGGCTCCAAGGACCACAACGACTGCAAGGACTCCCAAAGCCCCCAAAGACATCATCAGAATTCACCCGCTTGAAATCCCCCGCGCCTTGGGCTAGCGTGCTATTACATCCTGCTGGGGGTGCCCGAACAAGCCACGGGCTGAGAAACACCCTTAAGCACCTGATCCGGTTCGCACCGGCGGAGGGAAGTGGGGATCATGCGACCGGCCAATCAGGTGCCCCAACAAGGTATCTTTAGAACGCGGCCCAGCTGATACTCTTCTCCCGCCCCACCCGTGCGGCCAAGACCCGACTAACCGCCGCCGGCCCGGATGCGCGCCGTGCGGTTTAATGAGGACAGCCGCGATGAACGCCCCGCCCCGCACTCTTCCCGCCGATTTTGTCGCCACCAGCACGCGCCTGTCCGCCGAGGTGACGCGGCCCTTTCCGGCCTCCCGCCGCATCTGGGTGCAAGGCTCGCGGCCCGATCTGCGCGTGCCGCTGCGCGAGGTCGTGCAGACACCAACCGAGACCAATCAGGGACCAGAAGACAACCCACCCATCCCGGTCTATGACACCTCCGGCCCCTACACCGACCCGGACGCGACCATCGACCTGCTGCGCGGCCTGCCCGATGTGCGCGACGCATGGATTGCCGAGCGCGGCGACACCGAACAGCTTGGGGGACCGAGTTCCGCCTTCGGCCAAGGTCGTCTGCAGGACCCGACGCTCGATCACCTGCGCTTCGAGCATCGCCGCGCACCGCGCCGCGCCAAACCTGGGCAGAATGTCACCCAGATGCACTACGCCCGCCAGGGGATCATCACGCCGGAGATGGAATATGTCGCCCTACGCGAGAATCTAAAGCTCGACGAACTGCGCGCTGACCCGCGTTACGAGAAGCTCCTGCGCCAGCATCGCGGCGAGGCCTTCGGCGCCAATTTGCCGGATCACATCACGCCGGAGTTCGTGCGCGACGAGGTCGCCCGCGGTCGCGCCATTATCCCGGCGAACATCAACCACCCCGAACTCGAGCCCATGATCATCGGGCGCAACTTCCGGGTGAAGATCAACACCAATATTGGCAACTCCGCACTCAGCTCCAGCATCGCCGAGGAAGTGGAAAAGATGGTCTGGTCCGCCCGCTGGGGCGGCGACACCCTGATGGACCTGTCGACGGGAAAGAACATCCATGAGACCCGCGAATGGATTCTGCGCAACGCGCCTGTCCCGATTGGCACCGTGCCCATCTACCAGGCACTCGAGAAGGTCGATGGCCGCCCCGAAGCACTCACCTGGGAGCTCTTCCGCGACACCCTGATCGAGCAGGCCGAGCAAGGGGTGGACTACTTCACCATCCACGCCGGGGTGCTGCTACGTTACATCCCGCTCACCGCTGATCGGGTCACTGGCATCGTCTCCCGCGGTGGCTCCATCCTGGCGAAATGGTGCCTGGCGCATCATCAGGAGAATTTTCTTTACACCCATTTTCGCGACATCTGCGACATCATGGCCGCCTACGATGTCGCTTTCAGCCTGGGCGATGGCCTGCGCCCCGGCAGCCTGGCCGACGCCAACGACCGCGCCCAGTTCGCCGAGCTGGAAACCCTGGGCGAGCTGACCAAAGCCGCCTGGGAGCAGGACGTACAGGTGATGATTGAAGGCCCCGGCCATGTGCCCCTGCAGATGGTCCAAGAGAATGTCACCAAAGAGCTCGCCGACTGCTACGAGGCGCCGTTTTACACGCTAGGCCCCATCATTACCGATATCGCGCCGGCCTATGACCACATTACCTCCGCCATCGGTGCAGCCAACATCGGCTGGTATGGCACCGCCATGCTCTGTTACGTCACCCCCAAGGAGCACCTCGGCCTGCCCGACAAGCAGGACGTGCGCGACGGCATCATCGCCTACCGCATCGCCGCGCATGGCGCGGACCTGGCCAAGGGCCTGCCCGGCGCTCAGATCCAGGACAACGCCATGAGCAAGGCGCGCTTTGAGTTCCGCTGGGAGGACCAGTTCAACCTGGCCCTCGACCCCGAGCGCGCGCATGAGTTTCACGACCAAACCCTGCCGCACGACTCGCACAAGGTCGCGCATTTCTGCTCCATGTGCGGCCCCCAGTTCTGCTCGATGAAAATCACCCAGGACGTGCGCGAGTACGCCAAGGCCCACGCCCTGAGCGACGAAACCCGCGCCCTGGATGCGGGGCTGGAAGAAAAGGCTGCGGAATTTCGCAATACCGGCGGGGAAATCTACAAGCCGGTTTAAACCCAGCTTCCAGGGTCGAATCCATACGCCACTTGATAGCTTTCGCTGGCGAATATCATTTCACTGGCGAACTTTCGGCTTTGGGTCGGGTGCCGGGCGCGGGGGTCTCGGCGGCCCTTGATTGCAATCAGGGATGCCGCCGTGAAGCCTCCATGGATGGATTCACGGCGTCCCCCGCGACCGGTACCCGACCCAAAGCCATGGGCAAGCCCTTACCGCTCAGACATTGCCCCCCTCCCAAAACCGCACTGCTCCGCAAACACAAAGGATGACGTCCTTGGACCCAACCGCCCCACCAGAACTCGCCGACGCCCGCGTCCCACCGCACAACATTAACGCCGAGCAATCCCTGCTCGGCGCCCTGATGCTCGAAAACGCCACCTGGGAGCAGATCGCCGACAAAGTCTGCGAAGACGACTTCTACCGCCAGGAACACCGCCTGGTCTTTCGCGGCATCGCCATCCTGGCCGAGGAAAACCAGCCCTTCGATGTCGTCACCTTGGCCGAAGCGCTCGAAAAGCGCTCGCTGCTCGAGGACATCGGCGGCCTGCCCTATCTCGCCGAGATCGACCGCAACACCGCCTCCGCCGCCAATGCTGTGCACTATGCGCGCATCGTGCGCTTCAACTCGGTGCTGCGCCAGCTCGCCCGTGCCGGGGTCGAGATCGCCGACCTGGCCTTCGCCACCGAGGGCCGCAGCGAGTCCGAAATCCTCGACCTGGCCGAGGCCAAGGTGTTCCAGATCGCCGAGCAACTCACTCGCGGCGGCGGAGGCTTCCAGCCGATCCGCAACCTGCTGGTCACCGCGATGGACAAAATCGACGAACTCTACCATCGCGAAGAACCCATCACCGGCGTCCCGACCGGCTTTACCGACTTCGACATGAAAACCTCCGGTCTGCAAGCCGGGGATCTCGTTATCGTGGCCGGACGGCCGTCAATGGGCAAATGCCTCGAGGCCAACTCGGAGATCCTGCTGGCAGACGGTCGCGTCGAAACCATTGAAACCCTGTTCCACCGACGCCAGGCCGAACTGCTGACACTCAGCGAACGGCTGCGACTCCAGACTGCGCGGGCGAGCGCATTCGTCGATGACGGCTTCAAGCCCGCCTTCCGTGTGACCACAAGGCTCGGCCGCGTCGTTGAAACAACCACCACGCATCCCTTTCTAACGCTGGATGGCTGGAAGCCGCTTGGCGAGCTCAAGGTCGGCGACACCATTGGCGTCCCACGCCGCCTGCCGGTCTTTGGCACCCAGGCAATGCGCGAGTGCGAGGTCAAACTGCTCGGCTACCTCATTGGCGACGGCTGCTTTAGAAACCGAACGCCCAAACTGATCAACGAAAACGCCTCGATTCAAGCGGACTTTATCTCCGCCGCGCAGGATTTCGGCGGGGTACGCGCATTACTCAAGCAACGCCCCGACCGAACTCCCGAGGTCTGTGTGATCGGCGATCACGCGCGCATCAAGGATCAGCGTCGAGTCTTTGGCCAAGCGCTCGCGGACGCATTGGTCGCGGCTGGATCGTCCCAGCGCGCCTTCGCCCTTGCCACAGGCGCATGCCCGGCCAGCGTATGCAACTGGATTCAAGGTCGCAGCATGCCCGGTGTGGCGCTTTTCGACCGCATTACAGACTTTTTCGCCGACATTCGCGTTACCTGGGATCCCAATCCACGGTTGGATGGCGCGAAAAATGGTCCCAATGCCTTGACTCGCTGGCTCATCGAGCTTGGACTTTGGGAACGCGACGCGCACGGCAAATTCGTTCCCACGCCCGTCTTTCAACTGCCGAAGGATCAACTGGCTTTGTTTCTAAACCGGCTCTTCGCCACCGATGGCTGGGCGACGCGCTTGAGCAGCGGACAATGTCAGCTTGGCTACGCCTCGGTCAGTGAGCGCCTGGCCCGACAGATTCAGCATCTGCTGCTGCGCTTCGGCATCATCGCCAAGCTGCGTCACCGCCGCATTCGCCGCGAACAGGGCCACTCCCATGCCTGGCAATTGGATATCACCGATGGCGACTCGATTCGGACCTTTGCCACCGAGATCGGCATCTTTTCGAAAGAGCCCGCCCTCGAGCGCGTGCTCGAGGCGCTCGCGCAAAAGCGCCAGCAGACCAACACCGACCTGATTCCAGTTGGCGTCTGGGAGCGGCTGCGAGCACTGAAGGGTAAGGAGTCTTGGGCGCATCTCGCAGAGCGGGCGGGATTGATCGGCACCAGCAACATTCATGTGGGCAAGCGCGCCCTGCCCCGCAAGCGGCTCGCAAAGCTGGCCTGCGCCTTGGGGGATCAGTCGCTAGTTGATCTTGCTTGCAGCGATCTGTTCTGGGACCCTATCGTCGCCATCGAGCCCCTTGGGTTGCGTCAAGTCTACGATCTCACCATCCCCGATACCCACAATTTCATCGCCAACGACATCTGCGTGCACAACACCAGCTTCGCCATGAACATGGCCGAAAATGTCGCGATAAAAACCGGCAAAGGCGTCGCCATCTTCAGCATGGAAATGCCCGGCGACTCCCTTGCCATGCGCATGATGTCCTCGCTCGGGCAGATCGATCAGCACCGAGTACGCACCGGCAAGCTCGGCGATGAGGACTGGCCGCGCCTGACCTCGGCGGTCAGTATGCTGTCGCAAGTGTCCATGCACATCGACGACACCGGCGGTCTGTCGCCGACCGAGGTGCGCGCGCGGGTGCGGCGCCTGCAACGGGAGCTGAAGCGCGAAGAGAAAGAACTGGGCATGATCGTCCTCGACTACCTGCAACTGATGCAGGCACCGATGGCCGGTGAGAACCGCGCGACCGAAATCTCGCTGATCTCCCGCTCACTCAAGTCGCTGGCAAAGGAGCTGAGCGTACCCGTGGTCGCCCTGTCCCAGCTCAACCGCAGCCTGGAAAGCCGACCGAACAAGCGACCGGTCATGTCGGACCTGAGAGAATCCGGCGCCATCGAGCAGGACGCCGACCTGATCGCCTTTATCTATCGCGACGAGGTCTACAACGAAGACAGCTCCGACAAGGGCATTGCCGAGATCATCATCGCCAAGCAGCGTAACGGCCCCATCGGCACCGTGAAGCTCGCCTTTCAGGGGCAGTACACGCGCTTTGATAACCTGGCCCACGACTACTACAGCGAGGGCGGTGGGTTTTGAACGTTACAACCTAGCCAAACGGCTTGGATGTCCGGCTTATTTCCGGCCAGACTAAGGTCGCGAGAGACGGCGCCAAGCCCTCGTAGTCGTTATGCACAAGCGGGACCGAAGCTTGAGCAAACGGTTGAACGCCGTTGTTTAACGTGCACTCTGCCTGACAACCAGGCTGAAAGTTGATTCATGTCAGCGCTGCAAGAGAGGTTTAGGACACGATGCCCCAGATCATGGTTGATTTTGATTCAGGCGCTCTATCCGCACTCCGACAGGGCCCGAATGAATTCGCGCAAGAGGTCAAGAGCGCAGCGGTGGTTCAGTGGTATGCGGAAGGGCGTATCTCGCAAAGCAAGGCAGCTGAAATTCTCGGGCTTAGCCGCACTGATCTCCTTGGCGAACTGTATCGACGCCGCGTGCCTGCCGTGCAAGCAGACATTGAAGAATTGCGCGAGGAACTGGCGTGCCTGACAAGCTGATCGTCAACGCCTCTCCACTGATCTTTTTACATCGGGTTAATGGGTGGTCTTGGCTTTTCGAATTCAGCACAACGGATGTCGCGGTTCCAGATGCGGTCGTGCGAGAGATTCGCGCCGGCTGGGATGGACCAGAGATCACGGGTGCCTTTAAGAGCCAGCGCAGGCTGGTTCTTGCCGAAGACATCGCGATTCCCCCAATTGTCGCGGCATGGGACCTCGGAGCAGGCGAAACCCAGGTTCTGAGTCATTGTCTTCGGCGGCCCACGGCGGTTGCCGTGCTGGATGACGCCGCAGCGCGCCGCTGTGCGCAGAGCCTGGATATTCCAGTCGTCGGAACATTAGGAATCCTTCTCGCGGCTCAACGCATGGGACAGATTCCGGCAGCCAAGCCTGTTATCAAACGGCTGATTGACGAGGGGTTGTATCTCAGTCCCACATTGGTGGCGCAGGCGCTGCAAGAGGTTGGCGAAGCGCCATCGAACTGAGCCGACCGCTGTATTCTGCCGACTGCCAGAATCGCGAATCGACCGGTAATGTCGGCCCGCACCATTGAGCAGGACGCAGACCTGATCGCCTTTATCTATCGCGACGAGGTCTACAACGAAGACAGCTCCGACAAAGGCATTGCCGAGATTATCATCGCCAAGCAGCGTAACGGCCCCATCGGCACCGTGAAGCTCGCCTTTCAGGGGCAGTACACGCGCTTTGATAACCTGGCCCACGACTACTACAGCGAGGGCGGTGGGTTTTGATCTGAAGCGCCTGTCGACCGGATTAACGACGGGCCTCAACATCAAGTATGTGCGCCCTGCCCATGATGTCGGTTGGCAGGATCCGCAATTGGCTTCCGGGGCCATGCCAATATGCTGTCTGAAGACAAAAGGGCTTTCGACTTGTCCTGTACGCACGTTCGGCGCACAATTCCGAAAGTCTTCCTATTTCCCCCGGAACCTGCAATGAGCCTGATCGCAACCAAAAATAGCCGTCTCCATATCCGTTGCGACGAGCGTACCCGGCAGTTGCTGGACAAAGCAGCTGCCTACAGCCGCTCCAATCTGTCAGCATTCGTTCTGAACGAAGCCGTCGCCGCTGCGGAACGCATTCTGAGCGAACAGGAGTCGATCACGCTTCAAAACGACGATTTTCAGGCATTTCTTGCCGCGCTCGACACGCCGGCTGTACCCAATGCCGCGCTGGTTCGTGCCTTCGAACGTCATTCGGAACAGGTTATCGCTTCTTGAGCTTCGTTATCCAGGCGCTTGATGGCACCATCGATACCGACCTCTTTCACTGTGGCGAGCCACAACTCGATCTCTACCTGCGGCGCTATGCATCCCAGGATGTGAGACGGGGAATTGCTCGGGTATTCGTCGCCGCCACTCCAAATGAGACGCAGCGTCCCGCCGGCTTCTTCTCGTTGAGCGCGGGAAGCGTTCGTGCTGAAAGTTTGCCGCCAGAGATGGCGCGCAAGCTGCCCCGCTATCCGGTGCCTATTGCGTTACTCGGACGCTTGGCCGTCGACCAGAGCTTTCAGGGCCGTGGATTGGGTTCGATCTTGCTTTCCGATGCCTGCCGCAAAGTTATACAGGCCAGCCAGGTACTGGCCGTTGCCGCCATTGTGGTGGATGCCAAGGATGCATCGGCAGCGGCCTTCTACCGACGCTTTGGCTTTATCCCATTGCCGGGCTGCCCGGATCGCCTGCTGTTGCCCGCAAAGGTCTTGCAGCAGTTGGCGCCCTCCTTCGAACTGCCTTGAACCCCAATTTGCTGTCAAACGGCCCTTCCCGATTAACACTTCAAACTCCGCCATGTCCACCCTTGCCAATCCCAAAAAGCCCAAGACCCTGTTTGTCTGCGCCGCCTGCGGGGCGGAGCTGCCGAAATGGGCGGGGCAGTGCCCGGATTGCGGTGCCTGGAATCAGGTCGAGGAGCATCGCCCGGCGCCCGTTCCTAGCGGGCGCGGTTATGCCGGCGCGGCCACGGCTGGTTTGGTGCATGATCTGGCGGACTTGGCTCCAGAGGTGGAGACTCGCGCGCCTTGCGGCATTAGTGAGCTCGACCGGGTGCTTGGCGGCGGACTGGTCGCGGGTTCCGTGGTGCTGCTCGGCGGTGATCCGGGCATTGGAAAGTCCACGCTGCTGTTGCAGGCCTGCGCTGCCATTGGTGCGGGCTGGGCGGAAACAAAGGCGCCCGGCCGCCGCCATCCGGTGCTCTATGTGACCGGTGAAGAGTCCCCAGAGCAGGTCAGCCTGCGCGCACTGCGGCTCTCGCTGCCGCGTGATGCCATCCGGCTGCTGGCCGAGACCTCGGTCGAGCGCATCCTGGCCACCGTTGAGCAGGAGCGCCCGGCGGTGCTGGTGATCGATTCCATCCAGACCCTGTTCAGCGAGACCACCAACTCGGCGCCCGGCTCGGTCTCCCAGGTGCGCGAGAGCGCTGCGCAACTGGTGCGCTTTGCCAAACAGACCGGCACTACGGTGTTTTTGGTCGGCCATGTCACCAAGGAAGGCGCGCTGGCCGGACCGCGGGTGCTAGAGCACATGGTCGACACGGTGCTGTATTTCGAGGGTGGACCGAGTGGCACCCATCGGCTGGTGCGGGCGGTAAAGAATCGCTTCGGTGCCGTCAATGAGCTGGGCGTTTTTGCAATGACCGACCGTGGGCTGCGGCAGGTCAAGAATCCTTCAGCCATTTTTCTCTCTCGCCAGGCGGAGCCAGTGCCAGGTTCGGTGGTGCTGGTCACGCGCGAGGGCACCCGCCCGCTGCTGGTGGAGGTGCAAGCCCTGGTTGACGAAAGCCCGCTGGCCAATCCGCGCCGGGTCACCCTGGGGTTGGACCATAACCGCTTGGCGATGCTGCTGGCGGTGCTGCATCGCCACGGCGGCGTGCCCATGTTTAATCAGGATGTCTTTGCCAATGTGGTCGGCGGCGTGCGCGTCACCGAGACAGCCGCCGATCTAGCGCTGGTGCTGGCGGTGCTCTCAAGCTATCGCGACCGCGCGTTGCCACTGGAGCTAGCCGTTTTCGGCGAAATTGGCCTGGCCGGGGAGATCCGCCCAGTACCCAATGGCCTCGAGCGACTGCGCGAGGCGGCCAAGCATGGCATGCGTCAGGCCATTATCCCCAAGGCCAATGCGCCCAAGGGTGGACTCGAAGGACTGGAAATTCGCGCCGTGACCACCCTGCGCGAGGCGCTGGATCTTGCCTGATGACCCTGCCAGATGGGCAAAGGGCGGCTAAAGGCTCACCCGACAACCGCAAGCAAGGTCGATTTCAACCGGCGCGAGTTGTCGGCTGACATTGCCGTGGCGCAGATGCAGCACCAACAGGGTTGCCGGATCGAATACCAATACATCTTTCACGCCCTGCGACAGATAGAAGGGTGGGCCGACTTCCAAGTCCTTGGCCTCATAGCCTTTGCTGACGACCTCAATAACAGCCTCTGGAATTGTTGTCAGCACGGAGTCCTGTTCCTCCTCCGGCGGCTCCTGGCAGAAGATGGAAATGTCCGGGCGCTTCAGACCGTTCGGAAACTGAATATAGACATCCTTAGCTGAGATACAGCCGCAGGCGAGCCTGTCCGCCGCCCCCTGCCCCGACTTCTGTTCAGGCAACTGGCGCAGAGATTGCGCAATGCGATCAACATGCTTCTGGTGCCGATAGACCGGCTGCGCTTCCCAGATCGGGAGGCCATTGACGATCTCGAGGCGGATGCCCAAAGCATCCGCCTGCACAAAGGTGTCCGGTATGCTCATGGCTGCTTGCTCATGCGGTCCCGTGCTTGGAATACTCAGGAGCTGCGATTGGAGGCGCCGCCGCATCGGACTCCAGTTGCTCCTGCGCAATGGTTTTCACCGTCTTCACCGCCGTGTCGTCGGCCTGCAGGATCTCCAGTGGATAGCCGCTCAGTTTCAGACTGGTGCCGGGCTCGGGGATGGTTTCCATGTAGTCCAGAATCAGCCCGTTCAGCGTCTTGGGGCCATCGGTCGGCAGCTCCCAACGCAGTGCGCGATTGAGTTCGCGCACATTGATGCTGCCATCGAGCAACAGGCTGCCGTCCTCATTGCGGTGGATGTCGGGAAAGGAGTCCGATGGATCTGTGGTGATCTCGCCGACGATTTCCTCGACCAGATCAGCCAGGGTGATCATGCCCTGAAAATCGCCATACTCATCGACAATCAAGGCCATACGCTCCTTGGCGCGCTGGAAGTTGATGAGTTGCTGATAGAGCCGAGTGCCCTCGGGAACAAAATAGGGCTCGCGCGCCAGCCCGCAGAGCGCATCCTTCAGCTCATCACCTTCAGGCAGGCCGCCGAGCGCACTGCGGGCGTGAAAAATGCCAACCACATTATCGATGCTGCCGTCGAATAGCGGCAGCCGCGCATAGCTCGAACGCTTGATGGTGTTCAGGATGTCTTCTTCATCATCCTGCAAGTCAATGCCTTCCACCTCATGGCGCGGCACCATGATGTCTTCCACCGTCGCCTGCTCCAGGTTCAGAATCGCCAGCAGCATGTCGCGGCTGCGCTCGGGGATCATGGCACCGGCCTCGGTGACGACGGTGCGCAGTTCTTCCCGGCTCAGTGCCTGGCCGTTTTGGTCATCCATGCGCACGCCGAGCAGCTTCAGCTGGCTGTTGGCGATTAAATTGACCAGCCAGACGATGGGATAGAGCAGCCGGAGCAGGGGCACATAGACAAAGGCAGCCGGATAAGCGACTCGCTCCGGGTGCAGGGCGGCCAGCGTCTTGGGGCTCACCTCGGAGAACACCAGAACCACCAGCGTCAGAAGGCCTGCGGCGATCGCAATCGCTCCCTCCCCGCCCAGGCGCAGGGCAATCACCGTCGCGAGCGAGGATGCCAGAATGTTGACAAAATTATTGCCCAGCAGGATCAGGCCAATCAGCCGGTCAGGCCGCTCAAGCAGGCGCTGGGCAAGCTGGGCTCCGCGATGCCCCTGGTCAGCCTGATGCCGCAACCGATAGCGGTTCAGGGTCATCAGCGCCGTCTCTGAACCGGAAAAAAAGCCTGACAAAATGAGCAGGCCGATCAGCGCCAGAAAGAGTCCGGCTAATGGAGGATCATTCACTGTGGTTGGGGCTGGGTTGCCTGTTTATACCGAAACCCTATGAGATTTCGGCTCGTTCTGGGGCGGGTGACAGCCACGGGGGACGCCATGAATACATCCCTGTAGGCTTCCCGGCGGCATCCTTGCCGCCGAGACCCCCGTGGCCGTCACCCGCCCCAAAACCAAAAACCATTTGCGATTGGTGTAAGTCACTCGCCAAAGTATTCCGTGCGATAGCGCCAGGCTTGCAGATTTTCCGGCCATTGATTCTCAGCCAAGCCGGCCTTGCGTTTGAGATGCCGCAGAAAATCCGCCGGGCGCGGCAGCTGCTCCCACACCGAGGGCAGAAAGGTACCACGGCACGCCCCGGCTTCGAGAATCAGGCCATCAACGCCAGGGCTCAGGGCCGCCAGCAAGTCGCTCTCGCTCGCGCAGGCAATGGGCTCGCGCGGACCGATGACCGAGATACTAATGTGCAACGCCGCCAGCTCATGCTGCCCGAGCGGCGCAAAACGCGGATCGCGAAAGGCGGCGGCATAGGCGTTTTCGCTCACATCGGCCGCCAGGCTGCGTTGCCCATGCGGCTCCAGACTGCCGATACAGCCGCGCAACTGACCGTGCAGCTCCAAAGTCACAAAGGCCGCGCCCGGTGCCTGTAGCGCTGGGCTCTCGCCGGTCGGATCGACGCTCGCAGCGCGCCCATGCGCAAGCCCATCGGCGATGGAGTCACGCGCGATGACGAGCAGGCGCCGGCGGTCTGCGGTAGCGAACAAAGGGTCTGACCTGGTTGGACCGGCCGCGTCAACTTGGCTGTCAGTGGAAGGCATAGGCCCCATAGCCTACCACCCGATCAGGTGATCCGGCGGTTTGACTGGAATTACGCAAATCAAGCTGCTCGGGTTTTAACCCACGCATCCGGGCAATGCGCAACAAGCCGCCCATCGGATAGCGCCCGCAGGCCTGCTCGGGACCGATCAACTCGGGCTCCAGGCGCAAAATGGCCGCGGCTGTTTGGGCATCGAGCGCCCGCGCGCTGGTATCGTCAAGAAAATGACTCAGATCAGAGCTGATGAGGATCAGAGTCTCATCGCCGCCCCAGAGCGACTCCAACACCTCGGCCACCTCGGCGGCGCTAGCGGCTCCCACCAACAGCGGGATGAGCTCAAAATCGCCCAGCAGGCGTTGCAGAAAGGGCAGCTGCACTTCCAGGCTATGCTCGCCGTCGAAGGCCGCGTCCAGCCTCTCGACCTGAGGGAAGACCAGCAGTTGCTCGCAAGCTGAACGCGCCACGGGCACCGACCCAAGGGGAGTCTGCCAGGCATCGGCAGCACTGAGCGCGAGTCCCTGGAAAGGCATCCGGTGCGCGGGGCCAAGCAGCACCACGCGCCGGATCTCATCCGCCTGTGGCTGAAGGCTGGCATAGGCGCTGGCCGCTACCGGGCCGGAATACACATAACCCGCATGGGGCACAATGAGCGCTTTGATGCGCTCGCCCGCCAGCCCAGGAGCGTTCGCAGGCGCACGCTGCGCGAAACAAGCGTCGATCTCGGCGCGCAGATGGGCCGGGTCGGCTGGATAAAAAGTGCCGGCAACGCAGGCGTGGCGAATGGTCGTCATGCAAAGTGCTCCCGATGCTGGTCAAATAACAGAGGGATGCTCAAATCCGCGACCGCATTTTACAGTCTAGACGATGGTTTTGACTTGGGCGAGAACCGACGACCATGACACTCAAGGTAACGACCGACACTGCCGCCCGCCATCAAGGCTTCAGCCACCTGCTCGCGGATGGCCGCATCCAGTGCGACCTCTGCCCGCGAGCCTGCCGGCTGCGCGAGGGCCAGCGCGGGCTGTGCTTTGTGCGCGGTGCCAGCCAGGGCCGAATGGAACTGCTGACCTATGGGCGCTCGAGCGGCTTCTGCATCGACCCGATCGAAAAAAAGCCGCTGAATCACTTCCTGCCCGGCACCCCGGTGCTGTCCTTCGGTACTGCCGGTTGCAACCTGACCTGCGATTATTGCCAGAACTGGGACATCAGCAAATCGCGCGCTGCCGACACCCTGGCCGCTACGGCAAGCCCGGAGCAAATCGCCCAAGCGGCCCACAGCCATGGCTGCCGCTCGGTGGCCTACACCTACAACGACCCGGTGATTTTTCTTGAATATGCCTGCGATACCGCACAGGAATGCCATGCGTTGGGGGTTAACAATGTCGCCGTCACCGCCGGGTACATCAGCCCCGGCGCGCGCGAAGTCTTCTTTGCCGACATGGACGCTGCGAACATTGATCTTAAAGCCTTCAGCGAGGATTTTTACCGCCAGCACTGTAGCGGCCAACTCGGCCCAGTGCTCGAGACGCTGGAATATCTCAAGCAGGAGACCACCACTTGGGTGGAAATCACCACCCTGCTAATCCCCGGCGTCAATGACAGCGACGCCGAGCTTGCCGCCCTGTGCGCCTGGATCAGCGATGACCTGGGCACCGAGGTGCCACTGCATTTTTCCGCCTTTCACCCGGACTTCAAACTGCGCCACCTGCCGCCAACACCCCCCGCCACCCTGACCCGCGCGCGCCACATCGCCCGCGCACATGGCCTGCACCATGTTTACACCGGCAATGTGCATGATCGCGATGGCGCCAGCACCTGGTGCCATGCCTGTGGCACGCTGCTCATTGAGCGCGACTGGTACCAACTCGGTGCCTGGAAGCTGAGCGCAAGCGGCACTTGCACCCAATGCGGCATCCCTTGCGCTGGTGTCTTCGAGCCCAAGCCGGGCGACTGGGGCGCGCGCCGCCAGCCGATCCGGTGGTGAGTTTGCAGATAAGACGGCGCCGGTTAGTCAGCGGCGAGACAGCAAGGGTCAGACTCGGCCCCGATCAGTCGGCTTTTTTGTCGCCATCACCGGCCTCGGCTGGGTCTTCGGCGCCTTTCTTCATCTTGACGACATCCTCATTGAGCTCAACCTTGGCCTTTTCTCGCAGCTCATTGATCTTATCGAGCACGATCTGGCTTTTCAGGCGTGCCTCGAGTTCAGGCTTTACTTCCTCGAAAGACGGGGGCTCGGCGTCCCGGACCTCTTCAAGCATGATCACATGCCAGCCGAACTGGGTCTGGACAGGCTCAGTGGTAAAGGTGCCAACTTCCATTTCAGCCACCGCGTCGGCGAAGGGCTTGACCATCTGGCGCGAGTCGAACCAGCCGAGATCGCCGCCTTTCTCGGCGGTTGGGCCGAGGGAGTTCTCCTCGGCGAGCTTCTCGAAGTTTTTGCCCTTTTTCTTCTTCAGTTGCTTGATGATGTCCTGGGCCTTTTCTTGATCGTCGAGCAGGATATGGCGAGCTCTGTATTCGGTGCGCTTGGCCTGCTCGGCGAATTGCTCATAGGCTTTCTTGAGATCCTCTTCGCTGGGCTGGGCCTGCGCAGTCCATTCTTGCAATGTCGCCGATGACAAAATCATCATGCGACGCAGCTCAAGCGCGGCTTGTACTTCGCGGTTGGTCTCCAGATTGTCCGTCTCGGCCTGCTGCGAGGCCACAATCAAACTCAGGAAGTCATTAAAGGCCCGCTCTTGCATTTCGGGCGTATTCTCATTGCCCTGCAAGCGCTCGTTGTAAAACATGCGAAACACATCAAGGGGATACTCGACGCCGTTGACGGTCACAATCGCAGTGGAGGGATCATTCGCTGGATTCTCGTCGCCTTGCGCCATTGCGGCGCCCATTCCCATGGTCATGGCGCCAAAGCCGATGGCCGCGCACAAAGGTAAGGTTTTAAACAGTTTTTCCGTGGTATGAGTCATTGCGTTAGTCCTAAAACGTAAGTTGAGAGACAAGACAACTCGGCGCAGCCCGATCTTTATGCCATCAATCACAGGGATTCATCCTGTGGGGTCGCCGAGACCATGAGCGTTAGGCCGGCAGCACCTTTACAAAAGGCTTGACTTCGACCTGCTGATAAACACCGGCTGCCATATAGGGATCCTGGTCGGCCCAGGTCCGCGCGGCCGCCAGATCGGCGAACTCAGCCACCACCAGCGATCCAGTAAAGCCGGCCTCGCCCGGGTCGGTCGCATCCACCGCCGGATGGGGCCCCGCCAATACCAGACGGCCCTCGGTCTGCAATGCCAGCAGCCGCTCAAGATGCGCTGGTCGCGCCCCGCGACGGGCCTGCAAGCTGTCGGGGCGATCATGCGAGATAATGACGTATAGCAAAGGGGATTAGCTCCGGCGATGACGGTTTTGTAATGATTGGCCGCTCAGAACGGCTTGGGACCGGACGGCGAAGGGGGCGCCTGCTCAGCGGAGGCGGCTTCCCGGTCGGGTTGCGAGCCTGTCGCGGAACCGATGGCCGAATTGGCCTCAAGCCCACAGGTGCCGCCCTCGGTCGGCTGCATGTGGCGTGCGAGGTAGAACCCTTGCGCCACCACGAACACCAGGGTCAGCCCCATCATACCGAAGAGCTTGAAGTTGACCCAAATCGCCTCGCTGGCATGGGCTAACTCACAAAGCGCCAGCACTTCGCCACTAAAAGAGGCCGCACATTGGGCAAGATCGATCTGACGCTCACCGCTGGCCGCTAGCAGCGCCTGCTGGGCGTCAAAAAAGCCGCTGCCGAAGTAGATCACATAGATGTTGATCAGACCAGACACAAAAAAGAAGCCCACCCAAGCCCAGTTGAGCCGGCGCCAGATGGGCCGAGGCACCTGCACGGCCACCCCCATCATGCGCTCCGTTAAGGGCCTATCGCCGATCCAGAAGCTGCCAAAAAAAACGGCGGCGAACAGCCAGTTAATGATGGTCGGCTTCCACATCACAAAAATTGGATCGCGCAGCGCCAGCGTCAGGCCACCGAACAGCAGCAACAGAACCAGGGTCGCCAGATGCATTGTTTCAACCCGCCCATGACGCCAGCGCGTCCAGCCGACCTGTATGGCCGCGGCGGCGATGGCCACCACTGTGGCTGCATAAATCCCGTAGAGCTTGTAGGCGATGAAAAACAGAATAACCGGCAGAAAATCGGTAAGAAATTTCATATGGTGTGGGGCTGTTCGGGCGGGGCGCGCCCGCTGGCTTAAGGTGGTCGCTTGAGCTGGCCAGAGGGCTGGCCAAAGAACTGATCAGCCAACTGATCAAATACCTGGCCAATCAGCTGGCAAGCTGGTGCAGATGGGCATTCTAGCAGCCTCGCGCCCGGATGCACGCAAGGCGCACAGGATAAAACCCGAGCAATTCGGTTAGAATTAGCCGATGTTCAAATCCCCCGACCTTCACACCCACTCCACCGCATCAGACGGCACCCTGAGTCCCGAGCAGTTGGTGGCGCGTGCGGCAGCGGCTGATGTCACCATGCTGGCGCTGACCGATCATGACACCCTGGCCGGCATCCCGGAAGCCCGTCAGGCGGCGAATCGCTGCGGTCTGCAACTGGTACCCGGCGTTGAGATTTCGGTCACCTGGCAAAACCAGACAGTCCACATCATTGGGCTGGGCGTCGATACTAACAACCCGGAGTTGAACCAGGGGCTTGAAAGCCTGCGCACTTTTCGCCTCTGGCGCGCCAAGGAAATCGGCCTGCGCCTAGATAAAGCCGGCTATGCCGGTGCCTACGAGGGTGCCAAAGCCCTGTCCAACGGTCGGCTGCTCGGGCGCACGCATTTTGCGCGCTTTCTGGTTGCTCGCGGCGCGGCGGACGACATGCGTGGGGTGTTCAAGCATTTTCTGGTCAAGGGCAAGCCTGGACATGTGCGCGGCGAATGGGCGGCACTTTCGGATGCAGTCGGCTGGATTTGCGCCGCCGGCGGTCAGGCCGTCATCGCCCACCCGGCCCGCTATGGCCTGACGCGCTCCAAGCTCTTGCGCCTGATCAGCGAGTTCAAGACCGCTGGCGGCACCGGCATTGAGGTTGTCTCCGGCAGCCACAGCCGCGATGAGTATTTCGTCTTCGCCCGCCATGCGCGCGAGCAGGGGCTGCTGGCCTCGGCCGGTTCGGACTTTCACAGTCCCGAGCAACCCTGGATCGAACTCGGCCGACTGCCAGCCCTACCAGAGGGCTGCACACCCATCTGGCACGACTGGCCAGACGCCCCAGGGATCACCCATACCGACAGCCCGCTGGCAAGCGCCGCAGCCTGAGCAGAGCACCCCGCATGGCACAATTCTTCGATCTTCACCCAGACAATCCCCAGCCGCGCTTGGTCGAGCGCGCTGCTGAGATTTTTCGCACTGGCGGCGTGGTCATCTACCCGACTGATACCTGCTATGCCCTTGGCTGTCATATCGGCGATAAGGCGGCGATGGAGCGCATTCGCCGCATCCGCCGGCTGGATGACAAGCACAATTTCACCCTGGTGTGCCGCGACCTGTCCGAGATTGCCACCTATGCGCGCATCGACAACCAGGACTACCGACTGCTGAAATCCCTGACGCCCGGACCCTATACCTTTATCTATCAGGCCACCAAGCAGGTGCCGCGCCGTCTGCTACACCCCAAGCGCAAGGCGATCGGCATCCGGGTACCGGACACCCCTATCTGCCGCGCCCTGCTCAGCGCGCTCGACGAGCCGATTTTAAGCACGACGCTCATCATGCCCGAGGATAGTGACCCCCTGACCGATCCTTACGAGATGCGCGAGATGCTCGGGCACTGTGTGGATTTGATCATCGACGGCGGCTTCTGCGGCACCGAACCGACTACAGTGGTAGACATGACCGGCGATACGCCCGCAATCCTTCGGGCGGGCAAGGGACCGGCTGAGGCGCTTGGTTTGTGACTTCAAGCAACAAACGAAATCGCGCCCATTTTGCCCAAGCCTCCAACTCTTGAAGATCAGCAAACTATCAGTAGCCACAATGCTTGGGGTTTGGGTCGGGTAACGTGCGCGGGGGTCTCGGCGGCAGGACGCCGCCGGGAAGCCTACAGGGATGTATTCACGGCGTCCCCCGCGCGCGTTACCCGACCCAAACCTGGCCCGACCCCATCGGTCACTGACACGAAGATCGATAGCTTATTCGTGCACAACAGCGAGAAGCATTAGCCAGAAACTGAGCCGGTTTGCATTCCCGTCGCCTGCTCCACAAAAACCCGAGTCTCGTCAATCAACTCCGCGAGCAATGCCGGCGGCAGCGCATCGCCGCTGTGCGCGAGCGACAGGGCGCGGGTCAGCAACGCCCCTTCGGCGGCGGACAAAACCCCGCTTGGCAACACCTCGGTATGCAACCAGACGCCGGCAGTCTGGGCGGTGGGCGCCTCCTCGCGGCCCGTGCGCAGACAGGCGGCTGCCAGCAGGGATTTCATCAGCAATTCCATCGCGGTAGCCATGCGGCCATGCTCAGCCAACACGCCAGATGCCTCGAGGTTGTCGCGCGCGCGCTTGACCAGAAGGGCACTGGCCGCATTCGGCTGTGATTGCGGCGGGGGCTCATAGAGCGGCTCGCTGTCGGCGACCGGCGAGGCGTCGCCCAGGCGATTTAAGCTGGCGAGCGTGCGTTTATCGATCAGTGCCACCGGCACCGCAGCCGGCAGTTCGGTCGTGATCTCGGCAGCAAGACGATCATCCTCGGCACTGACCTGATCGAGCACCAGCAGCAGGCCGCCGGCCAGCCCCTGACGCGGGCGGGTGCCGAGAATGCGCTCAATGCGAATGCCAAAACGCTGCTGCAAGCCGAGCACCGCCTGGCGCACCGCCTCGTTGTGCGCGGCATTCTCGCCGCTGCGTTGGCCTTGCGCCAAGTTCGGGGGTGCAGAATCTGCCAACTCGGCGGGTGCCTCGGGGGCCTGCTCCCCGGCTGTTTCCGCAGCTGATTCCGGACGCACATCCGGGTCGGCCTCCGCCGTGGTGGCCAAATCCTCGGCCAGTACCTCGGCCAGGCGCTTGGAGACACCAACCACTTCCTCGGTCGCGTCCGGATCGACCACATTGTCGAACAGATGGCGTTTGCCCTGCACCAGCGACAGCACATGCTCCTCATAAGAACCCGCCGCCACCAACAGCAGAATCTGAACCTTTTGCGTCTGACCGAGACGATGCACCCGGGCGATGCGCTGATCGAGCACGGCTGGGTTCCAGGGGATATCGAGATTCACCAGCACGGCGGCATTCTGAAGATTTAGCCCCACGCCGCCAGCGTCGGTCGAAAGGAACACCTGGACGCTATCATCCTCACGGAAGGCGTCCATCAGGGCACCGCGTTTCACCGTAGGCACACCGCCATGCAGGCGGACCGTACCCAGCCCCAGCGCGCGGGCGCGCCGCTCGGCCAGTGCAGTCATGCGTTCCCATTGCGAGAACACCACGGCTTTTAGGCCCGTGTTGACGCACAGCTCGGTCAAAATGGTTTCCAGCTCATCAAGCTTGGGCGAGCCGACACTGTGCTCATCCACTAGCTCCGCCGCATCGCAGGCCATGCGCGCACGCTGCAATGCGGCCATCATGCGGTTCTGTTCCGAGGGCGTCAGCGGCCGGCGCTTCATGATCTGCGCCAGACGCGCGGCGGCACTGACCGCATCATCATGAATGTCCTGCTGGGCTGCGGTCAGCTCCAGATCGATGCGGGTTTCGATGCGCTCCGGTAGCTGATCACGCACCAGGGTGCGGTCGCGGCGCAACATGACGGACTTGAGCCGCCGGCGCAGCTCGGAGAGATTGCGGTAGCCGAGCACCTTGCCGCGCTCGTCGGTGATGTGAAAATCCACCATGTAGCGCCAAAGAGGGCCTAGCACGCGCGCGTCAATCGCCTGCATCAGGCTGTAGAGATCCTCGAGCCGGTTCTCAAGCGGGGTGCCGGTCAGCACGAAGGCATAGCGCGAGCCGACACGCTTCACCGCCGAGGCGATCTTGGTGCGCCAATTCTTGATGCGCTGCGCCTCGTCGAGAATCAGCAGGTCCGGGCGCAGGCGCTCGTTGATGACGGTGAGGTCGCGCATGACCAGCTCATAGTTGACGACGAAAAAGCCGCGCCCGCCGCTATATTGAACCTGGCGCGAGCCGATTGGCCCCTGGATGATCCGCGCGCGCTCGCCAGTGAATTTCTCGATCTCCCGCGCCCATTGCAGCTTGAGCGAGGCAGGACAAACGATCAGCACCCGCTCGACCTGCTCGTGGCGATGCAGCCAATAGGCGGCGGCAATGGCCTGCAAGGTCTTGCCCAGACCCATGTCATCGGCCAGCAGCGCGCGTCCGTGGCCGGCCAGAAAGGCCACACCCTCAACTTGGTAGGGATAGAGCCGCGCCCGCACACCCGGCAGCTGGCCGCCACCGGCGCGAATCTGCTCACCGATCGCCCGCGCGCGCACCTCACGGCTAGCATCCTCGGCCAGGCGGCGCGCATAGCCGGCGGCATCATCGCCAATCAGTAAATCCGGGCGCTCACCCAAGCGCGCGGCAAAACGCGGAAAGTCTTCCGCCGGGCGGCCGCGAAAGTCGCCGCTGGCATCGAAATAGTCATCAAGCAGCGGCTCGAGTGCCGGATCGGTCGCCGCGCCCCGATGCAGGCGAATGCGCGGCGCGCGCTCTGCCTCCCAATCCAGATACACATAGCCCACCGGCGGCGGCTGGCGCTTGAGCTCATCGATACGCGGATGCAGCTTGTCGATGCGATGCACCACCGCCTCGATATGCTTGCAGGTGCCAAGCTGGTTGGTGGCAAAATCCGGGCAGGTGCAATAGTTGGCTCGCGCCGCGAGCGAGCGCACATGGACCCGGTAGCTGACCGGAAAGTGAGTGGTCGACTGCACCGAGCGCGCGCTCCAGGTGCCATAGACGGGAACCTCATCGAGCAGCTCCGCAGTCAGGGGCGCGACCTGTACCTCGGCGCGGCCACGTGCGATGCGTTCCTCCAATGCGGCAACCTGGGCATCGCGCACCAGCTGACCATCGACAGGCTCCTTGGCATGGTCGATCAGCAGCGCGAGGGCATGGACGCAGAGGCTGGACTCTTCGCCGCCCGGAGCCCCATCGGTCTCCTCGTGACCAGACACGCAATCGCAGGCGCTGGTCAGACCGGCATCGGCATCCCAGTGCAGCTCGACGCAATAAAGTTCGTCATCGGTTTCGTCCTCCACCTCCCCTTGCAGACTGGCCCCATCTCGCAGATTGGAGACCACCCGATGCGCATTAGCGT
This sequence comes from Thiorhodovibrio frisius, assembly GCF_033954835.1. Taxonomy (NCBI): domain Bacteria; kingdom Pseudomonadati; phylum Pseudomonadota; class Gammaproteobacteria; order Chromatiales; family Chromatiaceae; genus Thiorhodovibrio; species Thiorhodovibrio frisius. The sequence goes on along the minus strand of NZ_CP121471.1, from coordinate 386,707 downwards.
AACGCACCGCATTGCGCAGGGCCTTGCCCGAAGACAGGGCGGCAAGTTGGTCGTGATCGAGTAAAAATGGATCGCTGGGTTTCATGGCAAAGAATGCATCAGCGGCAATGAATTGGCATTGAGAGGAAACAGATAAAAACAGCAAGCCCGCGCCAGCGCTGCAACCATTTGCTGCAATCACAGACGCGAGCCAGCCGGTGGCAGTTCAACTCGCTATCTCACAAGACCAAAGCCCAACCTCATCGGACAATCCATTGGCGAGCCCCGATCAAGCCGAGAGGGTTTAGAGCCACCCCGCAAATTACATGGAACCTGGCTGCAGGCTGACCAAGGACGGGATCAACAACGCAGCCACAACACTGGCCAAACCCAAAACCAGAGCGATCAGCAGCAGAATGCCAAAAATCTTGAAGTAAGTCGCCAGCCGCTCGAGCGCCCCTTGCAATGCGGCCTCGCTGCCAAGGCGCTCGGCCTCGCCGATCTGGTCGCTCGCTTTGTACAGCAGCAATCCCATCCAGATTGGGAGCCAGGCGACCAAAATGCCCACGATGGACAAAGCCGTTATTCCTCCCTGAATCATCAGCAACACCCCAGCAAACTTCATCCAGCCGCGCGCCTTGGAAAGCGGCCCCACCAGGTGCATGATCACTTTCTCTGTCATGTCTTAAGCTCCTGTTATTCTCTGTGGAAATTGCAAACTCACGGGCTGGCGGTTACCCGGACCAACCTGCGTCAGTCGGTGTCGATAAGGTTTTCGCTCGGGATCAACACGAATCCGGCACCAGCATTAAAGGTAACCCTTCGCCGGAGTTCGTGCCGACATTTTTCCGCTCACGCCTGTTCGCTCCCGGTTACAGCGCCCGACCTGCGCCGCCAAGCATTTGCATCAAGGCATCCAGCACCCCGACCAGGCTTTCACCCGCCACCAGTCCGGCGGCGGCAACGATCAGGAAGCGTCGCTGCCAGTCAGGCGCCAGCGCACGGGCCAACACACCAAGCAGCGCACCCAGACAGAGCGCCAGGCTGATTGAGGCCGGAATCACAAAGGCAAAGCCGAGCGCTGGGGCGCTCGGCACCCAGTGGCGGCGTTCGGCCGGCACCAGCGCCTCGGCCACAGCCAAGGCAATACCTGCCAGAGCGGCGACTGCCATGGCCGCCACCGTGCCCTCGGGCAAAGTACTCAGACCGGCGGCCAGTACCTCAGCCACGGCTTTCCAGGTCGCCACCGCCGGCGCCGGCCATTCAGCAGTCAGCAGCATGGCCTGGGGATCGGGAATTAAAACCAAATAGGCTGCGCTGCCAGCCAGCGCGCCGGAGAGGATGCCAAAGACCTGCGCGATGCTTTGCAGGCGCAGCCGGGCACCGATCAGCTGGCCGGTTTTCAGGTCATGGAGCAGGTCGGAGCACTGCCCGGCCGCACCGCCGGTAACATTGGCCGCCATCAGATTAACCGTGGTATTGGCTGGCGCCAGCACGCCGAAGGTGACTTGGGTGATCTTGCCCAACGCGCCGATCGGCGGAATGCCAGTCTCGCCCGACACCCGCGCTGCCACAATGGCCAAGACAAAGGTCAAAAGCACCGCCAGCAGACCCAGACCAATGGGAATGGCAAAAATGGCATGCTGCGCCCAGATGGAGATCACCAACGCGATCGCCAGTCCGCCCCAGAACCAGCTCCAGGGGATGCTCAGGCGCGGGTCTTCGGCCTCGGGTGCATCGCGCTGTGGCCCGCGCCCTTGCGCCACCCAGCGCCGTGCCAGGCGAAACAGAGAAAAGCCAAAGGAGGTCAGGGACGCGACCAACATCAGCGTCACCCCAGGCCACAACAGCCAGTCGAGCAGTGGCGCGAACCAGGACGCTGTAGGGTCGGCCGGCCCCGGAGAAATCCATCCCTGGGCCACCACCCAGGGTCCAAGCCAGCCCCATGCAAGCAGCGCGCCGGCGAACATCGACAACCCCACGCGCGCGCCGACAATGGCGCCGAAGCCAATCATCATCAGCGAGGGCTCTAGCACAAAGCCCAGGTTTCGCAGACTAAGCTGGGTGACACCCTGAGCCGCCAGCCCCCAGGCCGCCGCCAAATCGACGCCCCAAGGGAAAGTGAGCGCCGGCAGTCGATGCCAGAAGGCATCCACCGCCTTGAGCCCACCAGCGGCCAGACCCGCACCGAGCAGCCAAGCGATGCGGGTCATGGCCTCGCGCCCGCGACCATAGATTTCGCGCAGAGTCTCGGCCGCCGCCACACCATTGGGAAAGGGCAGCTGCTCTTCGACGAGCATCTGCCGGCGCAGCCCGATGGCCATGACGATGCCGGTGAAGCTGACGGTAAACACCCACAGGGCCAGCAGCGGAAAGGCCAGCTCGCGCCCGGTGAGCAGGGTCAATGCCGGGATGGGCGCCACCAGACCGGCGGAGATGATCGACGCGGCCGATGAAGCCGTGGTCTGGTTGATGTTGTTCTCGAGCATCCCCCAGGGCCGCGCCAGCCCCAGGCGATGCAGGCCCGCCCAGAATCCGTAGCTCAACAGCGCCGCAGCAATGGACATATTGAACGACCAGCCGATCTTGAGCCCGCTGTAGATGTTGCAGGGCGCAAGCAAAGCGCCGAGCACAAAGCCCGTCAGCACGGCGCGCAGCGTCAGTTGTGGCGGGGAAGGTGCGGTCAAATGAATGGGCTCCTATAGCCGTCGGGATATCCTGTGTTTATTCTATTCCAATCATCCGTTTCAGTAATCGCTGGAGCAAGCAGTCCCGCTGCCAACGCCGGTGGTCGTGGATGCTTTGGTTAAAGAAGCGGGGCAACGCCTTTTATTCGGGTCAAATCAGATGCCAATACAGAATCCACAATTGCAACTGGCCCAGGCATTTGTCCGCGACACCAACCGTAGCATTTTTCTGACTGGCAAGGCCGGGACCGGCAAGACCACCTTTCTGCACAGCCTCAAGGCGGACCTGCCCAAGCGCATGGTGGTCACCGCGCCGACCGGGGTGGCGGCTATCAACGCCGGGGGCGTGACTCTGCATTCCTTCTTTCAGCTGCCATTTGGGCCTTTCGTGCCCGGCAGCGAGGCCCAGCGCCAGGCGGCGGAGCGGCGCTTTAACCGGCAAAAGCGCGACATCATCGCCAGCCTCGATCTGCTGATTATCGACGAGATCAGCATGGTGCGCGCCGACCTGCTCGACGCGGTCGACTTCATGCTGCGGCGTGAGCGGGCAACCGATGCGCCCTTCGGCGGCGTGCAACTGCTGATGATCGGCGATCTGCACCAGCTCGCGCCCGTGGTGCCAGATCAGGACTGGGCTATTTTGCGGGACTTCTACAGCTCCGGGTATTTTTTCAGCAGCCGGGCACTGGCGGCAATGGATGTGGTGCCCATCGAGCTTACGCACATCTATCGCCAATCCGATGCCGACTTTATCGCGCTGCTCAATGCCGTGCGCGACAACCGACTCGATGAGGCCGCGATGGCGCAGCTCAATGCCCGCTACCAGCCTGACTTCACGCCCAGGGAGGCGGATGGCTATATCACCCTGACCACGCACAACCGCGCCGCCGACCAGATCAACGACACCCGGCTGCGCGCCCTCGCCGCCAAGCCGCGCGAGTTCGAGGCGGAGATCGAGGACGACTACCCGGCCCACAGTTACCCAACCGCCGCCACCTTGACGCTGAAACAGGGCGCGCAAGTGATGTTTGTGCGCAACGACAGCGGCGAAGACAAGCGCTACTTCAACGGCAAAATCGGCACCGTCACTCGGCTCGAGCGCGAGCGCATCCTGGTGCGCTGCCCTGGCGATGATGGCGACATCACCGTCGAGCCCGCCACCTGGGAGAACATCCGCTACAACATCGACCCCGACACCAAGGCCATCACCGAGGAGGTCATCGGCAAGTTCACCCAATACCCGCTGCGCCTGGCTTGGGCCATCACCATTCACAAAAGCCAGGGCCTGACCTTCGAGCGCGCCATCATCGACGCCGCCGCGGCCTTCTCCCATGGCCAGGTCTATGTCGGCCTCAGCCGCTGCAAGACGCTCGAGGGTCTGGTGCTGAGCGCGCCCATCCCGCGCCACGCGGTCAAGACTGACCAGCGCGTCTCTCACTATGTCGACGAGGCCACCCGGCAACCGCCCACCCAGGGCCAGCTCGATGCCGCGCGCATCGACTACCAGCAGCGGCTGCTGCGCGAGTGCTGGGATTTCGACCAGCTCGGTGCTCGGCTGCGGCGGCTGCTTGGCCTGCTGCGCAGCAATCACAGAGTCATCGATCTGCGCTGCGATGGCGACGCCCAAGCCATTGAGTCGATCGACGCGCTGGAGCAGCAGACCATGGAAGAGGTCGTCACCGTCAGCACCAAATTCCGGCGTGAACTGCAAGCCCGTTTTCGCGCCGATCAGATTCCCGAGGATGATCCAGACTTGCAGGAACGTCTGCGCAAAGCCTCGGCCTATTTCTTCGGGAAGCTCGCCGAGGGACTCAGCCCCTGGCTCGAAGCTTTTGAGTTCGAGACCGACAACAAGGCCCTGCGCAAGACCCTCGGCCAGGCACTTGAGGAGCTGCGCAAGCTGCTGACCATCAAGACCGCCTGCATCGCAAGCTGCCGGGAAGGCTTCTCGGCCAAAACCTATCTGGCAGCGCTGGCCAAGGCAAAAATCGACGAACCTCATCTCAGGTCGCGACCAAAGAAGGGCTCAGGCGCGCAGACCGGGCATGGCAAGAACGACCCACTGCTTGAAGCCCTGCGCCACTGGCGCGAGCAGAAACAAGCCGACGAAGAGCGCACCGGCGAAACCCGCTATCGCATCCTGACCCGTGCCGTGCTGCGCGAGATCGCCGCCACCCGCCCCGACAGCCTGGATGCGCTGGCGGCCATCCGAGGCATCGGCATGCGCACCGCCGAGCGTTATGGCGCCGAGATCCTCCAGCTTGTCGCCCAGCATCCGCCCCCGGTTGCGCATCAGGGTCCATCAGGGGCCGACCCCAAGACCAAAGTCCAGCCCGGCGACAGTCGCCGGCTCAGCTATCGCCTCTACAGCGAGGGCCTGGGCATCGCCGAGATCGCCGCCGAGCGGTCCCTGAAAACCACCACCATCGAAGGCCATCTGGCCCACTTCATTGGCACCGGAGAGCTGGCAGTCACCGATTTTGTCGACCAGGACAAGCTCGCGCGCATCACCACCGTCTTCGCCGAGATGGGCACCGAAGCGCTGACGCCAGTCAAGGAGCACCTCGGCGATGACGTTTCTTACGGCGAACTCAAAATGGTGCAGGCGCATCTGACTTGCGAGCATGGCGGGCAGTCAAATCCGGTAGGAGCGACTGATCGCAACGCACCAAGCCGGTGATGTCGACAGGCTGGCGGCGCGAAAGCGGCGCGCGAACCAGCCGCTCTTGGTCATTGTGGACCACGGGAATGTTTCAACAGCAACCCCAAAAAAAGTGGTTCCTCATCAACCGCAGCACTTCTTGTATTTCTTGCCGCTACCGCAGGGGCGGAGACGAGCTTCACCAGCAATGGATAGGCGGCGCGTTCGCGAAATTGCGCAAGCAGGAACATCGCGTACAACGGCAGCAGCGAGTTATCGGTATCCACGAAACCCTGCGGATCATCCGCAGCGCGCTGCAAGCACTCCAACAATACGGGCGTGATCGCCTCGCGCTGCGCCATCGCCGCGCGCACTGCGGCCTCGGGAAATTTACGCTCGAAAGTCTCGAGTTTCTGTTTGATCTCATCAACATTCGTTGGTGGACTCCGTCACAAGATAGGAATTAATGGAGCCTGAATTAATGGAGCCTGGATCGGATTGTTGAGTCAGACGCTCGAGCATGGCGTCGAGGCCGGTGCGGAAGCGGCGCTCGACGTGCGGGCGGCGCAGTTCGGCGACAGAGATGGTCAGAGTCTGGCTGGGGGGGGGATGCCGTCGAAGCAGAAGGCCCAGCTTTCCTCGTCGCTCCAGTTGACAGTCGGGATCACTCGGCAACCACGCTCTTGCCAGAAGCGCGCAACCCAGCGGGCGCGGTAGGTCTGCCAGAGCTGCATCACCCTCGGCCAGGACGGGTAAAGGCTGAAGTCCGGGGTGCAGGTCGCCCAGTATTCGCTGACATGGCGCCAGCCGACCTCCGGGCGATTCCAGGTGGTCTCGAAACGGTAGTCGTCGAGGTAGAAGTGGCAGATGTCGCGGGCGCGGTCGAGCCGATCGATGCGGGAGCGGTAGGGGCGCAGGCGCGGGGTGCCGGGGAGGTCGAAGGTTTGGGGTGCGAGATCGGGGATGCCGAACGGGGAGCTGGCGGGGAAACGCCGGGCGGTGTTGAGCGGGTCAAAGCTGCCCGGCTTGGTGAGCCAGTTGCGGGAGCTGCGGGTCAAGAGTTGGGTTCGTCGTTGCCGCGGCCGCCGGTGGGGTGTTCGTGCATGGCGCGTCTCCGTTGGGTGGGCTTGACCGAAGTTTAGCGCAGGGTGGCGGATGTGGCGACCTTGTGAGCAGCATCGGGCGCTTTGCTCGATGCAAATGCGATGACGCCAGCATCAGTCGGCGCGCAATTCCTAAGAAATAAATCGAACCTGGACCCTTTAATTTTTCCATCTCAACCTCCTCGCTTCGAAAAGGGGCCGAGGATAGTGGATCGTGGTCCTGCGTCGCTTCCTGCCAGGGGTGGCCGAATGACCGTGGAATCAGTGGCCTGATGCCTCTGGAATGGGTGGCCGGATCAGCGTGGAATCAGTGGCCGGATAATCCTGGAATCGGTGGCCGGATGGGCGTGGAATCCGCAATCTGAACCCGCCACCGGGATTTTTAAGAGAAAGGGAGCCAGCCTGACTGGCAAAACCGATATCCCAAGCAGTACCATACCGTCATGCTCTTCCACACCTTTGCTCGCCGCGCCAACCGCTGCCGCGCCAAGCGCGAGCAGCTCCAAGCCCTGACTTGGCCGGCGGAACTGACCGCCGAGCGCGACGAATTGGACCAGCTACTGGGGAAATACCGCTTCAAGGACGCGGAGCATCTGATCGAGCGTGTGCACCAACAATTAACGGGGTAAAGGATGCTCAACCTGCGCAGACTTTCAATCACATGGGTGCTCGTCGCGCTCATCCTTATAACCATTCTGGTCTACGAGCTTGTCTCCGCCACCGTCGGTAAGAGGACGGAGCAACAGGCTGCGGAGCGCATCGCGAAGAAACAAGTCGAAGCCCTGTCCCTGGTGGTTGCTCAACACATTGAGGCGCGCATTCAGCTTGATCAAGAGACCAAAGGGCTCGGCACCTATATTACCGAGCTCGAGCAACTCCGCGATGGTCTTGAGATTCGCGTGTATCGCTCGGCATCGATCATCGAGCTATTTGGTAACGGTCACGAGCATTATCATCCGGGCGAAGGTTCCGAGGATGTGCAACGGGTCTTCAGCACCGGCGAAGCAGAATTTTCCCAGACCGAGCAGCTGCTTCGCATGGCCAGACCGCTGAAAGCCACCGCCGCCTGCCTGCGCTGTCATCACAACGCCCAAGTTGGCGAGGTACTGGGTGTCGTGACTGTCGCCTCCGTGGCACAGACGATGCGCGAAGCCATCAAGGCGCTTCAGCACAACATCCATCTCACCCACGACTTGATTTCCCTATTCTCGCTTCTGGTCGGATTCGTGCTTGTCGAGCGACTGCTTGTGCGACCGATTCGGCGACTCAACCTCAAGTTATCCGAGAGCCGAGAGGTAAGCGACTATCGTTATCACCTCCACCCAGATGTCCCGCTGTGTCGCGAAATGCATGAACTCAACAGCGGCTTTGCCGGACTCATGGCGCGGCTGCGTGAGCGCTATCTGCACATGCATGAGATGGCCCATCGCGACGCATTGACCGGGCTGCTCAATCGTCGCGGCTTTGTCCCCGAATTTCAGGCGGAACTGCGCAAAGCCGAGCGTTATGGGCAGCGTATCGCACTGATTGCCATCGATTTGAATGGTTTCAAGGCGATCAACGACGCCTGTGGTCATGCCGCCGGCGATCAGTGCTTGGCGAGCGTTGCCGAGGCAATCAACGAGGTGCTACGCGAAGAGGTCCTCTTCGCCCGCGTTGGCGGCGACGAGTTTCAGCTGCTGGTGCCCAATCTGGCCGCACACGATAGGGCCGAAGCAATCGTGCACCGCATCGAGCAGGCAGTGGCCGGCATCACTGTCGACTGCGGGTCCAGCGCGGACAAGCGCTCGGTCACCACCAGCATTGGCGTGGCCATCTATCCAACGGACGCGGTGGAGATGGCGGCGTTGGAGCAGATCGCCGATCAGCGCATGTACGATGCCAAAGCGCTGAAACGCCCAGGTGCATGAGCATCAGGAGCATACATCATGGACGCCCAATCCCCCCGGAGTTCCGCCGCGCAACATCGCCACGGTGCTGGCCGCCCTGCTCACGGTGCTCGGCAGTTGGCAGCAGCGGCGGGGATGGATGCGGCGCGCTAGGGCATCAGGTTAGTCTCGAGCACGCTGCGGCCGGGCGCTCATCGCAGCATCCGGCAACGTCGGCTCATGGCCGATACCCGCCTTCTGACTTGGTCCGCATCATCGTCTTCGACCGTCATAGACGCTTGGTCGGTATCGAGTCCGGCCCAGAGAGTGCGCGGCATTTGCGCGCATGCGGCGGGTGGGCGAGTTTAGGCCTGTAAGAACGCACCGCACCCAATGAGCGCGGCGCAGCGCGCGCGGAGTGTCGGGCTTGCTCCATGACTTTAAGCTGGCACGCTGGCCGCGACGAGTCCCACCCGGAGCGCGTGTGCCGGAGCATTGGAGCCGGTGGAGCGAGAGCGACACGGGCGGAGATGCGCATGCGCCGCGCGCAGTGGTGGGCGAGGAGCGGCATTCTGGACTCTCAGCACCCAATGAGCGCGAGTGCTAGGCGGAGGAGCGCGGGGACGCGTGGTTTGCGTGCCCGCGCGGGGGAGCATGGCGCCGCGCGGTGCTGAGGGCCGCGTGCCGAGCGTGCCGCTGCGCCCTGGCGCGCGAGGAGTCCCACCCAGAGCGGGCCGAACGGAGCGGGCGGGCTTCGCACGCCCGCGCAGTGAGGCGCGCGGCGGGAGGGCGACGAGCGCGCTCGACGGACTCTCAGCACCCAATGAGCGCGAGTGCGCCGCGCGGTGCCGCGGGTCGCGCGCTGAACTCGCCGCAGCGGGCGGACAAGTCTCGCAACCACTGGCCTTGCAGGATTGGCAGGGACTGGCCGCTGGCACTCTTTCTCGCTGCGCGCGCGGTGCTTGAGGGTTGCGCGGAGCTCGCTGCGCGCGCGGGACAGGTCTCCCTTTCTTTTGTGGCGATGGATTGAGTGGCGGCTCGTGGACTTGGCTCGCGTGCTGGGGGTTGGGCTTCGTCGCAACAACAGGAGCTGCAGCAGGGCTAGGGGCCGGCAGGAGCGCAGTAGCGGGAGTGGCAGGCGTGGCGGGAGTGCTGTGCGGTGGCGGGATGCGGGGCTGCGGACGTGCGGCGGTGATGAGTTTGCCGGTTTGCGTGGGATTGGCAGCGGCGGCGTGCGCCAGGACGGCGCGCGTCTTCGGGCTGGGATGCCCTGTCCCCCTCGGGGCGCGCGGGCGGCGCGCTATTCGCGCGCGGCCCGTGCGGTGGGGGATCAAAAGCAGGTCCGGGCGGCCCGCTATTCGCGGGCGGCCCGGCTCTGATTCAGTGCCAGGGTTGGCCAATTCCCCCGGGGGGTGGGTGCCCGGCGGCACGCGGAAGGTGGGGCGATGCTTTGGGGTTGGCGGTGAGCTGGCCGCTGTAATTAAATGGGGCCTGTAATTAAATGGGGCCTGGATCGAATTGTTTTTCCAGATTTTTAATTGAACCTTCTCAATCGTCCTTGGATTGCTCCCAGCGCAAGAGTTTTGTTTTTGCTCTACCCGATCGGCGAAGTATTGCGTTCGGCGGGACATAGCTGAAATTGCTATTATGCCAACCATATCGATGTTCTACGGGCTTATCATTCGGATGTATTACGCTCCTAGCGAACATCCGCCTCCGCATTTTCAATGCTATCCGGAAGAACTCGGCAGTAAGCGGTTTCCCCTTGACCTCACAAAGTGAGACTCTTAAGTCGTGGCAAGCGGTCGCTGAAGTTCAGAAATTCTGGCGGATTAGGCAGCGACTTTGAACGCCTGTGCAATCAAATAGACAGCTATGCTTCGCGTAAGGCATCAATGAAAACAGATGCAGACAGGGTGTCGAACACATCGTGGCGTGCGTGCACGGCATTCACCCAGTCTCGGCAGGTTTCGATTGAGAGCTCCGTTCCCCCTTCTTCTCCGAGCCCAGGCGGTAGGAGCTGATGGTAGTGATCGCGCAGTGCCGTGACGGCATAGGCCAAGTGCTCTCGTCGCTCACGAGCATCATCAGGCAAGGTATTGAAAGACGAAACGACCCAGGCACAGCCGTCGATAAATGCTTGAACGGCGCCGGACCATTGGGGTTGAATTCGCTCGACATAGCTTTGCAGCACCCTGCCGTCAACCCCCTCGATTTCGGTCAATTGTAGCCAGTCGGATAGATGATCGGTCATGGCCTTGAAGGCGCTGATGGCCTCTGTGAATCGCTTGGCAGCAGCGATTTCGGCCGTATCCCAGCATGAGACTCCAGTGGCGGCCCAATCCTCTTCGGTCACGGGACGCCAGACCTGATCCAGCCATCGAAGCTCGGAACTCGATCCATCGAGGGTCAGCCGGTACATCGGCATCGTCCGGACCTGGCGATCCAGACTGCGCCCTTTGAAGGTCGACAGGATGACGATGTGCTCCCATTGGTGTTCCAATGTCCTAGTTTGAGACTCGCTGATTCCAGCCTCTTGGATCGCTTGTCGCAACAGCGGATGCGCAAGTGATATCGCCGTCAGCATGTGCTCAGGCGTTGTGCTATCCATCCGGATCCAAAGCGCTGGAGCCTCGTTCCAAATTGCTGGCTTCGCCATGAGAGAACATTGGACGCCCTGGGTTTCCAGGGCGCGCAGCTGGCACTCAATGCGCTTCGGTATCGCAAGCACCGAGGTCATGAAGCCTATCGTCGCCCGGGATTTCCCAACGTCCAACCCAGTCGCTCACCTCCGCGATCGCGGCCCAATCCGGATGCGTGGTCGGCGGTCTTGGAGGATCCCTCCGTTTGGTCAACCATTCCCGAGCCGGTACCGTGGCCAACGACTTGGGTGGCTGGCGATCCAGTACCGACTGCATCTGAGCCTTGCCCTCGGCAGGAATCGCATTGAGGTCTTTCCAGACCGCCGTCCCATGGAGGGGATTGAGGTCGGCGAGATCCAGATCGAGCATCATGTTCCACGCCGAGCCGTGCTGGCGCCGGATTTCCTCGACCATGCCTGCGATCTGCTCGACATACTGTTGGACACCCCACCAGAGCAAGACGCGCAGCACGGCGCCGAAGACCTGCCAGGTTGGCGGTTGCCAGCCATCGAGGTACAGGGTCATTCCTGGCATCGCTTGGGCATGGCGAGAGGCGAGATGCAGCAGGAAGACCTCGACATCGGTATCGGGGATCAGCTCAATACAGGCTTGAGCGAGTTCGAGCACATCGAAGCTCATCCCATCACAGAGGAGGATGTCCGTGAGCAGTCGGGAGCGAACAGGATGCAAACCATCCAGCAAAAGCCCCTGCTCCAGGGAGCGGATCAGGTATTCACGCTCCAATCGCTCGACGAGGAAGCCGAGATCCGCATCTGGGAAGCGCTTCCGCAAGGCGATCACCTCAAGTCGTCCTCCGAGTGCCGAGGCGAAAGCGACGAGTGCCAGTAGGCGAAGCTCCACGCGAGAGCCGTCTCCGCGATGAATATCCGTCCGGATTCGCTTGACCTGAGCCAATAGCTTCTCGCGGAGGGACTCGGATCGATTGACCAGATAGACGAATTCCAACAAAGGTCCTTCGCCATCATTACCACCGAGGAATCGAGCCCAGGCTTCATCGAAGGAGAGAAACTGCCCTGGCGTCTCCGGTCGAGAGAGTTGGTCATAGATGGCCTGAGCTTCAGCTCGATCCAAGCTCAGTGAGATGTCCTCGAATCCAACATCCGCCCGGGAAAGGGTCGCCCGGCGCCAATCCTCTTCCCGAACCGTTACCAACACGCGGATCTGGGGAATACGCGCCAGCTCTTCGACGATCAGCGTCCAGCCCTGGTCGTGGGGGCGAACGTCGATATAAATGACGATGGGTGCGCCAACCGCTTGAGCATGCGCGGACAGGGTCGCGGCGATCTGCAATGCCTCCCGCCGGTTCTCGATGAGCTTGATGTGCAGGCGCCACGAGGATGGCGTTTCCATGTTCAGCCGCTAACACGAGAGGGCTGTTTGCGGCTCGATCAGTCGAGATAGGGTATAGAGAATCTGCAACCGAAAGCCGCGGAGCGCTGGACCGGCAGAATCGATTGGATCGCGTTCCATGCGCCGAGGGATCAGGGACGCGGCGAGGGTAGATTCTCGCGCATGCCGCGCAAGGACTTTAGTAGCGACGGCAGATCATCCCGGATGATGCTCCAGACGGTGTCGTCATCGATTCCCAAATAGCCGTGGATCAAACGATTCCTTGTCGCGATGATGAGGCGCCAAGGGATTTGAGGGTTGGCCGAACGCACATCATCGGGAATATGCGTCGCGGCCTCGCCAATCAGCTCAAGGTTTCGTATCGTGGCGTCGTAGACGATTGAGTTGCCGACGAATGTCTGTTGGTCCAGCCCTTGTGAATAGGCCGATACCTTCTCTCCAAATGCGACCATGTCGTCGAGGTAGAAGGTCCACTCTCGCTTGCGGTCGGATGGCTCAGACATGAATCGCCTCGCGTTCGACATAAGGCGCTAGCTCTCGACGCAGTGCCTTGCGAGTGACTAGATCAACCGGGCGACCGAGGAGGTCTTCGAGATAGAACTGCACGCCGAAGTAGCGCTGCGAGGTCGAGGACCCATCGAAGGACACGAGGATGTCGATGTCGCTGTCCACTCGCTCATCGCCACGAACGGTTGACCCAAAGAGCGCCAGTTCGGAAACACCAAATAATCGAGAAAGATCCTTCTTGTGCTCGGTTAGAATCTTCAGCGTTTGGTCACGGTTCACGTTTGCACCCTGCAGTAAGATTAAAAGCCCGATTTCGCGCTTCAAGAACGGTGATTGGATCGAAATGTGCTGCAGCAAGCCTAGCATGGGATGCTATGCGTCGCGATGAGCTGAGATGAACCCGATCTGGATTGCAGGAATCCGAAGCCATTTCGCTTGACCGGCTGGTCGAAGGGGCTAGAGTGCACTTGCGCAGGCGGCAGGCATCGATCAGCAGACTCGCCATGACCAACACGTCGCCATCCTCGGTGCTGCCAGACTCGTCGGTATAGGTGAACTCCATGATCAGAAATGCCCTTAGGTTGCGCGCAGGAAGGCTCTGAGCTGTTTAAGTTTTTCCAGAATTAAATGGGGCCTGGCTCGAATTGTTGTTCCAGATTTTTAATTGAACCTTCTCAATCGCCCTTGGATTGCTCCCAGCGCAAGAGTTTTGTTTTTGCTCTACCCGCTCGGCGAAGTATTGCGTTCGGCGGGACATAGCTGAAATTGCTATTATGCCAACCATATCGATGTTCTACGGGCTTATCATTCGGATGTATTACGCTCCTAGCGAACATCCGCCTCCGCATTTTCATGTTTATTACGGAGAACACAAAGCCATCGTCGACATTCGCACCTGCGAGATCACCGACGGCGGTCTTCCAAGGAAGCAATCGAAACTGGCTTTGGCGTGGGCTGAACCACATTAGGACGAGCTGTTGGCCGACTGGACTCTGGTAATGAATGGTGAAGAACCTTTCAGAATTTCACCGCTGCAATCATGGGGAGTCTTATGTGCCCATCTACAAAACGCGTCAGGCACCTAAGGGATTACGTCATATTTTTGGAGTTTGACAATGATGAGAAGGGCCAATTGGACATGAAGCCGTTTTTGAATTTTGGTGTCTTCCGGAAGCTTCAAGATCCTGAATTGTTTGTTCAAGTTCGGGTTGCGTTTGATACAGTCGAATGGCCAAACGGAGTTGACCTTGACCCGGCATTTGTATACGAGAAGTGCGAAAAGGTGACTTGACGACCTGAACAAACGGCCGGGGAAATACGGGAACGGGCCACGTTAATTTTCTGACGTGGTGCTCCAGCCAAAGACGGTTTTGCTCTCGCTTAAGCCGCTCGGCTGAGCTTGTCGTTCGGACGAGAGACTATCTCTCACCTTGGAGTAATTGTAGAATGGCAAGTATGAAAGACACACGCAACCAAGAAAGGCTATTAAAATCGCATGACATTGACGACTCGGCGTCAGTTCTGTCGCAAGAAGAACTTCTTGCTAGCGTCTGGGAATTATCGGAAGAAACATGACTCGCTAGCAGGCACCTACGATACTCAATCAAGACTACAAAGAAATATTGTTCTTATTAATGGAGAAGGAAGTTGAACTCGTATTGGTGGGAGCTTATGCTATTGAAATTCGGAGAAACCATTGCCATCTGTGTTTTGGCCTGAGACCAAAATTGGTAAGCAAAAGAGGTGAGAAATGAAAAAAGCCGCGTTTCTTGTGATTGGTTTTCTGTGTTTATCTTCAGCGTCCTTTGCCCAATTCACAGGGCCGGTGGCAAGCGGTCAGGCTAGTACGGTCGAGGCCGCGCGCAAGGCTCCTGTTGATACCTATGTGACTGTGACTGGCAACATCCTTGCCCACCTTCGAGAGGATTACTATACCTTTCGGGATGAGACAGGCGAGGTTCGGGTGGAAATTGAGCCACCGGTCTGGCGAAACCGGAAGGTTGGTCCGGACACCAAAGTCCGGTTGATTGCTGAAGTTGATCGAAATGCAGCTGGGACCATCTATCTCTGGGTTGAATCACTCGAGATTGCGGAATAGCTCTGCCTGACGTTCATGGCCCCGGCCAGCCCGATAAATAGAACTGCTGTTTCCCGGTAAGCTGTCAGGCAATGGCACCCCGGTCCTTAGTGCTCCAGCCGCCGCAGGTAGCGCTCACCACCAAGCTGGCGCATCTGCTGGCGGATCCAGCGTGCGCGCTGTCGTACTTTTGTTGATGGCTGATCGAGCTGATAAATGTTCGGGTTTGGCAACACCGCAGCCATGCGCGCGGCCTGCTCGGGAGCGATGGCGATGGCCGGGCGGTCGAAGTAGCGCCAGCTCGCGGCTCCTACGCCGTAGGTGTTGGGGCTGAACTGGGCAATGTTCAGGTAGAGTTCCAGAATGCGCGCTTTTGGCAGCAGGGTTTCAAGCAGCAGGCTGAACCAGGCTTCAAGCAGCTTGCGGACATAGTCCCGACCGCCCCAAAGAAACAGGTTCTTGGCAGTCTGCTGGGTGATGGTACTGGCACCGCGCAGGCGCTCGCCATGGCTAAAACGCTCCAAGGCAGCCTGGAGTTCAATCAGGTCAAAGCCGCGATGGTTCGGGAAGCGTTGATCCTCCGCCGCCATCACCGCCAGCTTGAGCGACGGGGAAATGGCGTCCCAGTCGGCCCATTCATGATAGAGCCTGAACTTGGTCGGTGCGTCTCCGGCCAAGCGCTCCGCGATCCAATGCTGCATCATAATGGCCGACGTGGGCGGGTTGACCCAACGCAGGGCACCGACTGCCAGAATGGAAAGCAGCAGCAGGAAAGCGACCAGTAGCGACAACCCGCGCACCAGGCGGGAGAACAGGGACGAGCTTTTCATCCGCGAATTCGCTGACAATGGATGAGCCTGTGGCGATCAATCTGGTGCGGCGAATTCATTGGCTTATTGGGGGTTGGCATGCTGGTCCAGGATGTTCGCAAAAGCACCTTAACAAGCTGTAATCTTTTCGCATGGTCATGTTAAGACGCCTGCACTTAGGCTTTATGGTCCGGACTGGTTGCTCGCCCTCAAGCCTGTTACCGTGAAACATTAGTTCCATGCTCCGAGGTACTGCCCCGCCATGAGAGTTAGCGTGAAACAACGGCTCTATCCTACGAGGTGGTGCCTCGCGAGGGGGCCACTTCAGTGCGCCGGATCTGGATATCGAACGGAGATTTTGCATGACAGCCACTCAAACACCAAGACCCAGCGCTCCGGCGTCCCCAGCCGTGGCCGCCGCAACCCCGCCAGCAGCGGTCGCCGAGACCGCCGCTGCCTTCGCCGAGCTGCGCACCCAACTGGCCACGCGCATCGTGGGGCAGGACGCACTGATCGAGCGGCTGCTGATCGCGCTGCTCGCCTCCGGGCACCTACTGGTTGAGGGCGCACCCGGACTGGCCAAGACCTCGGCCATTCAGGCACTGGCCGAGCGCATCGAGGGCAATTTTCAGCGCGTGCAGTTCACCCCTGATCTGCTGCCGGGCGACCTCACTGGCACCGACATCTACCGCCCCGAAACCGGGGAGTTTCACTTTCAGCCTGGGCCGCTGTTTCACAATTTGGTGCTGGCCGACGAGGTCAACCGTGCGCCGGCCAAGGTGCAATCGGCACTGCTCGAGGCCATGGGCGAACGCCAGATCACCGTCGGCGGGCGCACTTATCCGCTGGCAGAGCCCTTTTTGGTGATGGCGACCCAAAACCCCATCGAGCAGGAAGGCACCTATCCGCTGCCCGAGGCGCAGCTTGATCGTTTTCTGATGCACGTGCGGGTGGATTACCCGGACCCGCGTGCCGAACGCCGGATTTTAGCCATCGCGCGAGCCGAGATGCGCGGGCGCGCGACGGGCGGACCAGCGCCGGCGACCCTGGTCAGTCAGGCGCAGATATTCGCCGCGCGCGACCAGTCCATGGACTTGCACATGGCGGAGAATCTTGAGGAGTATCTGGTGCAACTGGTGCTCGCCACTCGCGACCCGGCGCCCTACGACAGCGACCTGGCGCGCCTGGTCGACTACGGCGCCAGCCCGCGTGCCACCATCGCGCTCGACCGTTGCGCCCGCGCCCGCGCCTGGCTGCGCGGAGCCGATTTCGTCACCCCGGAAGACATCCACGCCGTGGTCTTCGACGTGATGCGCCACCGCGTGCTGATGAGCTACGCCGCCGAGGCCGAGGGCATGACGGTTGATCGCTTCGTCGCAGAACTCATCAAGCGCGTACCCCTGATTTGAGGCAACCCATGACCCGAATCGCGCCCGATGCCGACTGGCGCGTCGACGCTGGTGACTTGATCGCCCAGCGCGCGCTGGCGACCCGCTTCAGCCAGACGCCACGCCACAGATCGCGCTCAATCTTAACCGGCCAGCACCGCTCACGCCTGCGCGGGCGCGGCATGGACTATCGCGAATCGCGTCATTACCAGGCCGGCGATGACATTCGCAACATGGACTGGCGCATCACCGCTCGTGCCGGCCATGCCCATGTCAAGGTCTTCGACGAGGAGCGCGAGCGGCCGGTCATGGTGGTCGCCGACTTTGGCCCTGGCATGTTCTTCGCCAGTCGCGGCGCTTTCAAATCCGTGATGGCCGCGCGCCTGGCGGCTCTGATTGGCTGGGCGGCCATCAGCCATGGGGATCGCATCGGCGCTCTGTTGTTCGACGGTGAGCATCGCGAACTCCAGCCCAGCGGTGGCCGACGCGGCCAGATGCGCCTGATCCGCGCCCTGGTCGCCGCCGGTGATCCGGGGCCAGGGCTGGCAGCTAGCACCCACGCCAGTGAACTCAACCGCGCACTCGCGCGCCTGCGCCAAGTGATCCGGCCCGGCACCCTGGTGTGGCTACTGTCGGACTTTACCCATGCCGATGCCGAGACAGAGCGCCATCTGAGCCAACTGATCAGACACAACAGCCTGCTGGCCATCGAGATTCTCGATCCCCTGGAGCTGGCACCGCCACCGCCCGGGCGTTACCGCATCAGCGACGGTCAGCGCAACGGCCTGCTCGATACCCTGACCGGTCGCAGACGCGGGGATTATCAGCGCCTGCTGGAGACCCATCGCGCCCAAGCACGCGCCCACATCGAAGGCTGCGGTATTCCCTACGAACGCTGTCTGACCCCAGATGACCCGGCAGTCGTGCTCAGACGCGCCCTGTCCCTGTCGGCGCGACGCCCGCCAGCGCATTCGTCCCCAAGTCCAAACCAGCGTCCAGGCCAGCGCCAGAGCGAGACAGCGGCATGAAGGTCGATCCCGCGCAACTCGCCGCGCTAGACCTGCGCGATATCCACGAGCCCGCCCTGCCATCTCTGTGGCCGCCGGCGCCCGGCTGGTGGGTGCTTGGTCTGCTGCTGCTCGCGCTGCTTGGGTGGCTCGTGCGTCTGGGTTTGCGCGCTTGGCAACGCCGGCGCCTGCGCCAGCGGGTGCTGCAAGAGTTGGCCGCGTTGCCGGCCACCGATGACTGTGCGGCGCTCATTGCCGGAGTATCAGCCCTGTTCAAGCGGGTCGCGCTGCGCCGCTTTGCACGCGACCAGGTTGCTGAACTCACAGGCTCGGCTTGGCTCGAGTTTCTTGATCAAACCGGCGGCGGCGGGCAATTCGCCCAGGGTCCCGGGCGGGTGCTGGACCAAGGGCCTTACGCCCCGGCCCCCAACTGCGATGCTCCGGCCCTGCGCGCCCTCGCCCGCGCCTGGCTCGCAAAGAACCTATGAACAAGACAAAACCAGAAAAACAGACAGCCAACCTATGACCTTCAGCTTCGCCCACTGGTGGGCCTTTCTTGCCCTGCCGCTGCCCCTGCTGGCCTATCTGGCGCTGCCACGCGCGCCGGCGCTGGCAGGAGCCGCGCTGCGCGTGCCTTTCTATGCGCTGGCCATGCGCGGCCGCGTTACCCAGAGCGCGCGCCCGGCCGGGCTGATGCTATTTCTGGCGTTATTGGTCTGGCTGCTGCTGGTCACCGCTGCCGCGCGCCCGCAATGGATCGGCGATCCCTTACCGCTGCCGCTGGCAGGGCGCGATCTGATGCTGGCGGTGGACATTTCCGGCTCCATGGTGGAAGAGGACATGGTCATAGGCGCGCGCGTGACAGATCGCCTGACGGCGGTCAAAGCCGTAGCTGGGGACTTCATCGAGCGCCGCGCGGGTGACCGAATCGGGCTGATTTTGTTCGGCCAACAGGCCTATTTGCAGGCGCCGCTGACCTTTGATCGGGAAACCGTGCGCACCCTGCTGTTTGAGTCCGCCATCGGCCTGGCCGGGCGCGAGACGGCCATTGGCGATGCCATCGGCCTCTCGGTCAAGCGCCTGCGCGACCAGCCTGCCGAGCAGCGGGTGCTGATCCTGCTGACCGAT